>NZ_JACAPY010000048.1:75422-75605 GCF_013385455.1 Pseudomonas sp. G1002 | reverse complement strand
CAAAAGCTAAAGCGGGCACGGTCCAAATGTGGGAGCGGGCTTGCTCGCGAAGGTCGTTAACGATGACGCGGGCATTCTGGATGAACGCGGCGCTCTCAGGTTTTTCGCGAGCAAGCCCGCTCCCACAGAAAAGCAGATCTGTTTTCGCTCTGGTCTTTGCTTTTGCTTTTAACACTCAGGTCG
>NZ_JACAPY010000048.1:16400-75381 GCF_013385455.1 Pseudomonas sp. G1002 | reverse complement strand
CCGAACGCAGGTATTGCGGAGCCCTTTGCCCACTTTGGGCTGGGCCGGCATTCCGGCTTTTCCAAAGTGAGCCGCTGTAAGAGCGGAACCATAGGCCGCCGTCACCCAAATAACGGATATGCCCCCTCAAATCCCCCGCAACGCCAACATCGCCAGATACAGCAGCACCACCCCACAGGCCCCATAGCTAACCCTCTGCCACATGGGCGAAGCATTCCGCCGCAGCAAATTGACCAACCCCGCAATCAAAAAACACGACAACACCGAAGCCAGCATAAACCCCGCAAAAAACATCAACGTCTGCCCATGGCTAGGCGCCGCCCCGACTATCCCCGATAACGCACTCCCCAGCGCCCCCCAATAGACAATGTTCTTCGGATTGGCCAGGGAAATCGCCGCCCCCACCACCAGCGCATTCTGCCCGGACCTGGCCGGCGCACTCCCGGCCTCTGGCAAGTGCCAGGCATCCATCAGGCTGCGAATCCCGAGCCAGGCCAGATACAGCCCACAAACGGCCGTCAGCGGGACCCGCACCGACTCATGCTGGATCAACAACGCCATGCCCGTAAGCCCGATCACCGCCCACACGGCATCGCCCACCAGCGAACCGATCTGCACCAACAGCGCAGGGGTAAACCCATGCAGCAGCCCACGGCGCAGCGTCTCCGCCAGCACCGCCCCCGGCGACAGGCAAAACACAAACCCAAACACCAGCGCCGAAAAAAAGATCGTCAACATGCCTGCCTTCCTTCAAGTGATGGCCGGCATTTTAGGGAAGGGTGTGTAAGTCGTCTTGAACCAGATTGCGCTTTTCAGCCCTTGAGCAGGCGTTGATAGCGCCCCGGTGTGATCCCGTAGGCCGCCCGGAAATGCCGATTCAGATGGCTCTGGTCAGCAAACCCCAAGGCATGGGCAACCTGCGACGCCGCAACGCCTGAGCGCAACAGCCCCTTGGCGCGCCGGGTACGCAGTTGCATCGCCCACTGGCGTGGACTCAGCCCGGTTTCTTTCTGAAAAGCCCGCAGCAGATGGAATTTCGACAGGCCCAACTCGTCACCAAGGGTCTCGAGTGCCACCGCCTGGTGCAAGTTTTCAGCCAGCAATTCCTGGGCCTTGATCACCAACCCGCGTCCCACCGCAGTGCTGCCAGGCAAGCGGACGCCGCTGCAACCGACGACTTCGCCGAGCAGCACCACCAGGGCTTCCTCACTCAGCTCACGGGCCAGCGGATCGACACTCAACGCGCCTTCAATCGCCCCGGCGAGTTTCATCGCCAACGCCGGCTGGAAGCACAGCGAACGGTCGAACTCCAGGTGCGCCAGACCCAGATCAGCCGCCAATTGCTCGGCAGTCGCATACAAGCTGACAAACCGCCACGGCTGCCCTTCGGCCGCGCCGCCGCCTTGAATCTGCCCCGGGTTGTACAGGGTGATGCTGCCTGGGCCGGCCTCGAAGGTGCGACGATCCAGCCACACCTGTTCCTCGCCGAGCAGGTTGACGCCGATCACGCATTCATCATGGCTGTGGCGGGCAAATGTCAGGCCGGTGCAGGTGGTGCTGCTGACTTCGTAGTTGCCCAGCCAGGCGTGCTGCATGGAACTCATTGAGGGGGCTCGCTGTGACCGTTGCCCGCGAGCATACGCCGGAAAAGGGCTTCAGATCGACTACTCGCCCGGCTCTTCGGTTACGGCGTGGCGATGCGATCAAGCTCGGCCTTGATTTCGATGGGACTGAGGCTGGCGAACGGAATCTCGAAAAAAGCCCGGCAGCGCCGTTCAATGATTTCCAGGGTGGCGCGGAACGCGGCGTCGACCTGGGCTTCATCGCCTTGAACATCAGACGGATCCTCCAATCCCCAATGCGCCTTGAGCGCCGGGCCGAAATACACCGGGCAAGCTTCTCCAGCAGCCTTGTCGCACACGGTGACGACGATGTCCGGCGGGCTGCCTTCAAAGGCGTCGTTGCCCTTGCTGTACAAGCCTTCGGTGCTGATGCCGGCGGCTTTCAGCGTGGTCAGGCTGCGTGGCAGCACCTGGCCCTTGGGGAAGCTCCCGGAGCTGATGGCCTGGAAACCGTCCGGCGCCAGATGGTTGAACAAGGCTTCCGAGAGAATGCTGCGGCAGCTGTTGGCGGTGCACATGAACAGGACTTTCATCAAGCGAACTCCGTTAGAAACTGAGGCGCAAGGCCAGGGCGGCGAGGGTGATCAACAGTACCGGCAGGGTCAGCACGATCCCGACCTTGAAGTAGTAACCCCAGGTGATGGTGATGCCTTTGCGTGCCAGGATGTGCAGCCAGAGCAAGGTCGCCAGGCTGCCGATAGGGGTGATTTTGGGGCCTAGGTCGCTGCCGATCACGTTGGCGTAGATCATCGCGTCCTTGACCACGCCCACGGCGTGGCTGGCCTCGATGGAGAGCGCGCCGATCAGCACGGTTGGCAGGTTGTTCATCGCCGAAGACAGCAGCGCGGTGAGTACACCGGTGCCCAAGGCCGCGCCCCATACGCCATAGCTTGCGAAGGTGTCGAGCCAGGTCGCGAGGTAGTCGGTCAGCCCGGCGTTACGCAGGCCGTAGACCACCAGGTACATGCCCAGGGAGAAAATCACGATCTGCCAGGGCGCTTCCTTCAGCACCTTGCGGGTGGAGATTTTGTGGCCCTTGGCGGCGATCACCAGCAGTAATATGGCGCAGGCGGCAGAAATTGCGCTGATGGGAATGCCCAGCGGTTCCAGGGCAAAGCAGCCCACCAGCAGGATGCCCAGCACCCACCAGCCGGCGCGGAAAGTGGCGCGGTCGTGGATCGCACTGGCAGGGTCGTCGAGGTCTGCCGGGTCGTAGGTTTGCGGAATGTCCCGGCGGAAAAACCACAGCAATACGGCGAGGGTCGCGGCGACGCTCACCAGGTTCACCGGCACCATCACTGCGGCGTATTCGTTGAAGCCGATCTTGAAATAGTCGGCCGAGACGATGTTCACCAGGTTGGAGACTACCAGCGGCAGGCTCGCGGTGTCGGCGATAAACCCGGCGCCCATGACGAACGCCAGCGTGGCTGCCGGGGAAAAGCGCAACGCCAACAGCATCGACATCACGATGGGCGTGAGGATCAGCGCCGCGCCGTCGTTGGCGAACAAAGCCGATACCAGCGCGCCCAGCAGCACCATGTACGCGAACAGTCGCCGACCGCGCCCACGGCCCCAGCGCGCCACATGCAAGGCAGCCCAGGCGAAGAAGCCCGCCTCATCCAGCAGCAGGCTGATGACGATCAGCGCGACAAAGGTCCCGGTGGCGTTCCAGATGATGTGCCACACCACCGGGATGTCGGCCAGGCTGATAACCCCGCACGCCAGGGCCAGGATCGCGCCCATAGTGGCGCTCCAGCCCACGCCCAGGCCCTTGGGCTGCCAGATGACCAAAAAGATGGTGAACAGAAAGATAGCAACGGCTACAAGCATGAAAAGCTCTCCGCAGGATCAGCAGCAGGCGCTGGCCCGTTGTGGTCGGTCACCCATGGTTTCCAGACGCTGGGCGTCTGTTTTTAACCAGGCTTGGTTGGCTTGCAGGGTGGTGTCGAGCACTGCCGTCACCCACTCCGGCAAGGCCGGGTTGAGGCGGTAATAAATCCACTGGCCCTGGCGACGGTCCAGCAGCAACCCGCAACTGCGCAGTTGCGCCAGGTGGCGGGAGATTTTCGGCTGGCTGTCGTCCAGAGCATGGATCAATTCGCACACGCAAAGTTCGCCTTCACGCAGGATCAACAACGTCAGCCTGGCGCGGGTGGCGTCGGCCAGGCATTTGAAGACGTTGGGCGGGGAGAAAAGATCTGACATGGTCAGTGCCTTGATACATATGGAAATACGAATATACGGATTTCCATATATATTAGTCAAACCTTGTTTCGATTGACCTGCGTCAAGTGCCCGACAATCGATGACAAGTGGTTGAAATTAAACTGAAACACAAATGTCCTAAAGTGCCTGCCCATTGGTGATGAAGGAAGAAAACGTGTGACCCGTGCCACTCGCAACCTGCGCAAGACCCTGGATTCCGTCGCGGACAATAACGAAACCGCGGCGTTTGACCTGATGCGCGCCGTCGAAAAGCTCAGCGATGAAGTGCTGCGCCAGCGCCTGCTCAATACCATCCACCGGCTCAACCAGGACGCCCACGAACTGCGCGAAGCCCGGGACGCGGTGGAGCGGGTGTCGGTCAAACTGGCTTGAGCACGATCGTTCAAGACAATCCCTGATACCGCTGGCATGCTTGTCGACTGACTGTCGATGAGCTTGTTGTGTATGCCTAACGCTCTGCCTCTGAATGCCTTTTCCCGTGGCGCGATTGCGATCATTCCATTGTCCCTGGCGTGTGCGCCGTGGGGATTGCTGGCCGGTTCGACTGCAATTGATGCCCAATTCACGCCGCTGGAAGCCCAGGGGCTGTCGACCATCGTGTTTGCCGGTGCCGCACAATTGGTGGCCATCGGTATGGTCAAGAGCGGCGCCAGCCTGATTTCGATCCTGCTGACCACCTTGCTGCTGACCTCCCAGCATTTGCTCTACGGCATGCACATGCGTCCCACGCTGTCGCCGCTCAAACCACGGTGGCGCATGAGCCTGGGCTTTTTGCTGACCGACGAATTCTTCGCCCTGGTCAGCCAGTACGACCGCCAGACCTTCAATCGCTGGTACGCCCTGGGCGTCGGCCTGACGTTCTATATTATCTGGAACGTCTTTACCTTCGCCGGCATCGTGCTCGGCAAAAGCATTCCCGGGCTGGATCAACTGGGCCTGGAATTCTCGATCGCAGCGACCTTTATCGCCCTGATCACCCCGGTAGTGCGCGACGTGCCGACCATCGTCTGCGTAGCCGTGTCGTTGCTGTGCTCGGTTTGGCTGAGCTACCTGCACTGGGAATCGGCGGTGGTGGTGTCCGGTGTGTTGGGGATGAGCGCAGGGTATGCCTGCAAGCGGCTGGGAGTAGGGCAATAATGATCTTCGTGATGATTTTTGGCATGGGTTTGATCGTGTTTCTCAACCGCTACCTGTTTCTCGAGCCGCGCCTGCCGGTGCGCCTCAATCGCGGGGCGCGGGAGTTTCTCGGGTTTGCCGTACCGGGGATGCTCACCGCCATCTGCGGCCCGATCATTTTCCTGGCTGATCACAAGCTCAACCTGAGTGTGGGCAACCCCTACCTGCTGGCCGGAATCAGCGCCGTGGCGTTGATGTTCTGGACCCGTAGCGTGCTGATCACCGTGTTGCTGAGCATGGCGCTGTTCTATCTGTTCCGCTGGCTGCTCTGACCAACAAACTCCTGCTACGGGGGGAGCAAAACCAAGGCAAAAAAAAGCCTGCGGGAGGGCAGGCTGGAAGGGAGACTTCTTAAAAATGAGCCTGCCGACTATAGGCGGCGAGGTCTTCCTTCACAGTGAAACAAAGTTCATGAATCTGTCAGCTATTCGATAACCGGGGCGGCGGCTTTCTTGTTGGCTTTCGCCTCGGCCGCCAGGCATTCCAGGGCAAATTGCTCGGTGTAGGTCATCTGGATCGGGGTGCTTTCGCCCTTCACGGTGCGCTCGCCGTCAAGGATGTAGCGGATGCGCTTGTCGGTCACGCCGATGCGTTTGGCGATCCACGAAGGCGTCTGGCCGATGCGGCTGATCAGCTTGTCGGCGTAGTCGGTGGAGGGGTTGTAGCGCTCGGCATTGGGTGTCATGGGGTTTCCGGGTAAAAGCGGGTTCGTAAGTAGGCGGCAGGGTGACGCAATAATCCTTCGGTGTCGCCTGCTAATGGTACAGTCGCGTTTTTTCCAAGGAAGCTTCGGTATGCGGATGGTGGTAATTGGCGCTTTGGTCCTGGCATCGCTGGCCGGTTGCGCGGGCTCGAAGATGAAAGAGGCGCGTACCGGCGCGCCCTACAAAACCCTGGCCTCGGACAAGGCTCCGCTGGTGGTTGCCCAGTGCATCCAGTTCGGCTGGCAGGATGAAGCGGTGTTCGGGGTGGATGCCGGTGGTTTCATGGAGCCTGCACAGGCTGGTGGTTTCACCATCTACACCACGGCAGGTGACTATTTTGTCGACGTGCGCAGTGCCGGCGCCGGCGCCTCCGTCAACTATTACGCGGCCCAGGATGACTATCCGGCCAAGCGCCGCCTGGCGGCACTGGCGACCTGCCTGTAATCCATTCCGTTAGAAAAGTTCAGAAATGCCCTGCGGACAGTCCCGCAGGCATTGTTTTAGTATTTTCCCGCTCACCCGGCGTGACGGCTCTTTACCGGTACAGGGATGTCGAGGCCGGAGCGTCGGGAGGGCAACTGTTTTCTAGCGGGGCATGTACCCCAGGTGCCAGCGCCGCGGAATCTTCAGCGACACCAGCCCCAACAGCGCCGACAGCACCCCGCTGACCAGCAGCGCACGAATCCCCATGTGGTGCTCCAGCAACGCACCGATCACCGCACCCACAAACATCCCGGCCCACGGGATCAGTTGCACGCGCCAGCCGTTGCGGCGTTCACCGAGCATCCAGCGGCCCAGTCCGCGACCAAAGCGTGACAGCGCCCCGGTGACATAGGTAAGCCCCACGGGCAACCCGTTCACTTCTTCGACGGCGGCATTCAGCATGCCCATGGCGATGATCGCTGCCAGCAACGCCGGCAATTGATCGGCGAACGGCCAGGCCGCAGCCCCGCACAGCAGGGTGGCGATGCACAGCAACAAGGGCAGGGCGTGGCGCCGGCTGACGCGGCTGACCATCACGCCCAGCGCATTCCCGGCGATAAACGTCGCCACCAGCAGTGTCAGGCGCGCGGTAAGGCCCAGGTCGCCTTCGCTGATCGCCACGGCGAGGCGCGTGGTGTTGCCGCTCATGAACGACACAAAATCCCCGCTGGCCATGAAACCAATCGCATCGGTCATGCCCGCCAGCACGGAAAGGCTGGCCACCAGCAGCAACCCGACACGCCCGCGCCATTTGTGGCGATGCAGCAAGGCGGCGTTGGTGTAGGGCTTCAGGGATGAAGGCAGCATGGGGCCGGGTTCCTCGGTGAGATTATCCGGCCACTACCGTAGGGCGCTTCGTGCTCCGCTGCAATGACTTGGCGCACTTACAGGCGTTCGGCCAGTTGCTCCAGAAACATCGCCAGCCCGACTTCCTCGGCTTTCAAGCCTTTGCGCACTCGGGGCTTGGGCAGCTTCGCCAGTTCGCCCAGGCTGAAATGCTCCAGCACCGCCGGGTGGATGTAGCACTTGCGGCACACCGCCGGCGTGTTGCCCAGTTGCTTGGCAACGTTCTTGACCATCTCCACCACATGTTTCTTGGCGTCGGATTCCGGCTGCCACTCAAGCTCGCGCAGCACTGCCAGCGCCAGGGCGCTGCCGGCCCAAGTGCGGTAGTCCTTGGCGGTAAAATCCGCGCCGGTTAGGGTGTGCAGGTAGGCATTCACATCGGTTGAGCTGACGGTATGGCGCTCGCCGTTCTCGTCCAGGTACTGGAACAGGTTCTGCCCCGGCAACTCCAGGCAACGCTTGATCACCGTGGCCAGGCGCCGGTCCTTGACGCTGATCTGGTGCTCGATGCCGCTCTTGCCGCGAAACTGGAACAGGATCTCACTGCCCTTGATATCCACATGGCGGGTGCGCAGGGTGGTCAGGCCGTAGGAGCGGTTGTCGCGGGCATATTGGGTATTGCCGACGCGGATCAGGGTGGCGTCGAGCAGCAGCACCACCGTGGCCAGGACCTTTTCCCGATTGAACCCGGGCGCCTCGATCTGTGCTTCCAACTGTTTGCGCAACTTGGGCAGCGCGCTGCCGAACTGTTGCAGCCGGGAGTATTTGTCGGTGTCGCGCACCTCGCGCCAGCGCGGGTGGTAGCGGTACTGCTTGCGCCCCCGGGCATCCCGCCCGGTGGCCTGCAGATGGCCGCGCGGGTCGGCGCAGATCCACACATCGGTATAGGCCGGCGGCACTGCCAGTGCGTTGATGCGTTTGATTTCGTCGGCATCGGTTATGCGTGTGCCGTCGGCCTTGAAGTATTGGAATTTGCCCCGCAGCTTTTTGCGGGAGATCCCGGGCTGGGTATCGTCGACGTAATGCAGGTCGCGGGGCAGGTCGGCAAGCAACGCAGGATCGGGCATGGCGCAAATTCCTTGGCAGGTATTTCTGATTGACCGCAGGGTTTTGCGGTCGTGCCAACAAGTTTGCTCCCCCGTAGCAGCTGTCGGGCAGTCAGGCCAGTACCGCCACCGCCTTGATTTGCGCCCACAGCGTCTGGCCGGGATGCAGCTGCAACTGGTCCCGCGAGTAACGGGTGATGCGCGCCAGCAGCGGCGTGCCGGCGGCGTCCAGGCTCACCAGCACGTGGGCTGCGTTGTCCGCCGGGATTTCCTGGGTCACCGTCACCGGCAGGCGATTGAGGATGCTGCTGTGTTCCTCGGCCTGCAGGCTCAAGCTGACGTCCCGCGCCTGGATCTTGAAACGCAACTGTTTGCCCAGCGCCAATGGTGCATGGGCCACGCGCATCTGCAATTGGCTCGCGGGCAATTGCAGGGTGAGCAACTGGTAATGCTCGTCGTAGGCGCAGACCGTTCCGTTGATCACCACGCCGGCGTCGTCGCCCAGGGCCATGGGCAGGTCAAGCCGGGCCAGGGTTTCGCCGATGGGGCCGCTGGCCAGGGCCTTGCCGTCACTGAGCAACACGATGTGATCAGCCAGGCGCGCCACTTCGTCCTGGGCATGGCTGACGTACAGCACCGGAATCTCCAGTTCGTCATGCAGGCGTTCGAGATACGGCAGGATCTCGCTTTTGCGTTTGCTGTCCAGCGCGGCCAACGGTTCATCCATCAGCAACAGGCTCGGGCTGGTGAGCAGGGCGCGGGCGATGCCGATGCGCTGGCGCTCACCGCCGGAAAGGTGCTGCGGATGGCGGTCCAGCAGGTGGCCGATGCCCAATAGTTCGGTGGCGTGGCTCATCTCCACCCGGCGTTGCTGGCGCGGGATGCGCTTGAAGCCGAACTCCAGGTTGGCCAGTACCGACAAATGCGGGAACAGGCTGGCTTCTTGAAACACGTAGCCCAGGGCGCGTTTGTGGGGTGGCACGAACAGTCCTTTGCGGCTGTCTTGCCAGACCTCGTCGTTGATCTGCACGAAACCCTCTTCAGCCCGCTCCAGCCCGGCGATGCAACGCAGGCAGGTGGTCTTGCCGGAGCCGGAATGGCCGTACAGCGCCGTCACCCCGCGACCGGGCAGGTGCAGGTCGACGTCCAGGGCAAACCCGGAATACTTCAGTTGCAGGCGTACCTCGATCATCGACATCAGCTCCAGCCCGCCTTGGTTTTACGGCTGGAGTAGAGCGCCAGCAACACCAGGAAAGAAAACACCACCATGGACCCGGCCAGCCAGTGGGCCTGGGCGTATTCCATGGCTTCGACGTGGTCGTAGATCTGCACCGAGACCACCCGGGTCTTGTTGGGAATATTGCCGCCGATCATCAGTACCACGCCGAACTCGCCGACGGTGTGGGCAAAACCGAGAATCGACGCGGTGATAAACCCCGGGCGCGCCAGGGGCAGGATCACCGTGAAAAAGGTGTCCCAGGGATTGGCCCGCAAGGTCGCGGCCACTTCCAGCGGGCGAGTGCCGATGGCGGAGAAGGCGTTTTGTAACGGCTGCACCACGAACGGCATCGAATAGATCACCGAGCCAATCACCAACCCGGCGAAGCTGAAGGTCAGGGTGCCCAGGCCCAGCCATTGGGTGAACTGGCCGAAGTAGCCGTTGGGGCCCATGGTCAGCAGAAGGTAGAAGCCGATCACCGTGGGTGGCAACACCAACGGCAAGGCCACCACCGCGCCAATGGGGCCGCGCCACCACGAGCGGGTGCGCGACAGCCACAGGGCGATCGGAGTGCCGATGATCAGCAGGATGACCGTGGTCAGCGACGCCAGTTTCAGGGTCAACCAGATCGCGGAAAAATCGGCACTCGACAGCGGCATTTACAGCTCGTAACCGTAGGACTTGATCACCGCGGCGGCTTTCGGACCTTTCAGGTATTCAACCAGGGCCTTGGCGGCGGCGCTGTCCTTGCCCTTGTTGAGGATTACCGCGTCCTGCTTGATCGGGTCATGCATCGACGACGGTACGATCCAGGCCGAACCGCTGGTGACTTTGCCGTCCTTGTAGATCTGCGACAGCGCTACAAAACCCAGTTCGGCGTTGCCGGTGGAGACGAATTGATAGGCCTGGGTGATGTTCTGGCCTTCAACGAGCTTGTCCTTGACCTTCTCGGTCAGGCCTTCCTTCGCCAGCACCTGGGTGGCGGCCAGGCCATAAGGCGCGGCTTTCGGGTTGGCGATGGACAGGTGCTGGAACTGGTTTTTCTTCAGCACTTCGCCCTTGCCATCGACGTAGCCTTCCTTGGCCGACCATAGCGCCAGGGTGCCGACCGCGTAGGTGAAGCGCGAGCCCTTGACGGTGTCGCCTTCGGCTTCGAGCTTCTGCGGGGTGGTGTCGTCGGCGCTGAGGAACACTTCAAACGGCGCGCCGTTCTTGATCTGGGTGTAGAACTGGCCGGTAGCGCCGTAGGCAGCGACCAGTTTATGGCCGGTGTCTTTTTCAAAGTCGGCGGCAATCGCCTGGATCGGTGCGGTGAAGTTGGCAGCCACGGCCACCTGTACTTCATCGGCATTCGCCGAGGAGAAGCCAAACGCGGCGATCAGGGTAGCGAGGGCCGTGGGGGCCAGGCGTGAGGCGCGAATCATCATCAAGAAGCTCCTTGGGGTTTGCGGCTTGTTATAGGCAGAAGGGGACTACCGCTATGTATGGGAATATATAGCGGTTGGCCACTGCCGGTACAGCGCAAAGTTGTCCCGGGAGTTCAGGTTCAGCGTCGGCCGAGTTTTTCCAGGGTTTGCGCGGCCAGTTGCAGCGTCAGGTCATAGCTGGAGATGTCTTTGCCGAGGCGCAGCGCCTGGCCCGACCACAAGTTGCTGAAGCCGGCTTCGTCCTTGGCCTTGAGCGGCATCAACGCACCGCCGGACAGCGGGAACGCCGGCGCCGTGGGGTTGATCGCGCCCAACTCACGCATTACGCGGTTGATGATGCCCCGCGCCGGGCGCCCGGTGAACAGGTTGGTCAGCGCGGTTTCACTGGCCTGGGCAGTGCGCAAGGCGTGGTGGTGTGACTTCGAGACGGTGGCCTCGGGGGTAAACAGGTACGCGGTGCCAATCTGCACCGCTGACGCGCCAAGGGCGAAGGCCGCGACAATGCCCCTGGCATCCCCGATGCCGCCGGCCGCAATCACCGGCACGCGAACGGCATCGACAACCTGTGGCACCAGCGCCATGGTGCCGATCTGGCTATTCAGGTCGTCGCTGAGGAACATCCCGCGATGGCCACCGGCTTCGTTGCCCATGGCGATGATTGCATCGCAGCCGTGCTGTTCCAGCCAGATGGCTTCTTCGACGGTGGTAGCCGACGACAGCACTTTCGCCCCGGTGGCCTTGACCCGGTCCAGCAGGGATTTTTCCGGCAGGCCGAAGTGAAAGCTCACCACTTCCGGGCGGAATTCTTCCACCACTTCACAGGCGGCGTCGTTGAACGGTGCGCGGTTGGAGACGGGCGTCGGCGCGTCAAAATCGGCGCCCAGCTCGCGGTAGTAGGTTTCCAGCAGGTTCTTCCACTGAAGGTCGCGGTGAGCATCCGGCGTCGGTGGCTGATGGCAGAAGAAATTTACGTTCAGCGGCCGCGAACTGGCCTGGCGAATCGTGGTGAGTGCTTCGCGCAGTTGCTCGATGCTGAGCGCCGCCGCCGGCATTGAACCGAGGGCGCCGGCCTGATTGGCCGCAATCACCATGGCCGTGCTCGTGGCATTGGCCATGGGCGCCTGAATGATCGGTAACTCGATGCCCAGCAGGTCAAGAATTCGGGTGTCTGGCCAGGTGCTCATGGGACGCTTCTCCAACGGTGGAATGCTGTTCCGTCGTTTTAGCAGGGCCAGGCAGCACCAGGCCAGTCTGTATTATTCACTGGACGAATCCAGTGTTTCATGGGCGGTTATCAGTTGATGGCGTCGCCCAGTACTTCATGAATCCGTTGGGCAATATGCGCGGCGTGGGTTTCCAGGGCGAAGTGGCCGGTGTCGAGTAATTCCACCACGGCGTTGGGGTTGTCGCCTTTGTAGGCATGGGCGCCCGGCGGGATGAAGAAGGGATCGTTCTGGCCCCAGATCACCAGCGCCGGCACTTGCGTGGCCTTGAAAAACGCCTGGAACGCCGGGTACAGCGTCAGGTTGTTGCGGTAGTCGAGGAACAGGTCCAACTGGATCTCGTCATTGCCGGGACGCTGCATCAGGAGCACGTCGAGCATGTAGGACTCCGGCGCCACCAACTCCGGTTGCGACACGCCATGCAGGTACTGATAACGCGTGCCTTCCAGGCTGATGACCGCGTTGCGAATCACCTCGCGATTGGCCTGGCTCGGCTCGGCCCAGTAGGCCCGGATCGGAGCCCAGGCGTCACCCAAACCTTCCAGGTAGGCATTGCCGTTTTGCGATATCAGCGCGCTGACCCGTTCCGGGTGGGCCACGGCCAGGCGCAGGCCCACCGGTGCGCCATAGTCGAACACATAGAGGGCATAGCGACTGAGGTTCAGGGCGTCGACGAAGTGGCCAACGGTGATCGCCAGGTTATCGAAGCTGTAGTGGTAATTGCGTTCGGCGGGGACTTCGGTGAAGCCGAAGCCTGGCAAGTCCGGGGCGATGATCCGGTAGCGGGTGGCAAGCAGCGGGATCAGGTCACGGTACATATGGGACGAACTGGGAAAGCCATGCAGCAGCAGCAACACCGGCGCGGACGGGTCGCCGGCTTCACGGTAGAAAATGCGCACACCATCGGCATCAACGTGCTGATAGCGAACAACCGGGGCTGAAATCGACATGATCGTAGTCCTCTTTGTAACTGATTAAATTGATTTGTTGGGTTACTGGTTTTGCAGGCTGCGCTTGAAAATGTAACCTGTCAAATTAATTTAATGGGTTACTGGTCGGCGAATTTAGTAACTATTCAAAAGCAAAATCAGCGGTTACGATGGCGCGGACTTGAAGAGGATTCGCCATGCCCGCCATCACCCCATCCCCATTGGAACCCTACGTCCTGGCTGATCATCCCGTGCTGGACATGCTCAATACCCGGGCGAATGTCGACGGTGTGCCCTTTGAATTCTGGCAAGGCGATGCCGATGTCGAGCGCTGGCTGGTGCGGCTTGGCTGGGCCGAGGAGGGCGCAGTACCGGTATTTGAGGAGGGGGCACTGCTGGGCGCGGCGCGGGGATTGCGGGAAGTGATCCGCGTGTTACTGGAACAGCGCAAGGCCGGCCAGCAGGGCGATCCCGGCGCGCTGAATGCGTTCCTGCGCAAGGCGGTCAGTCACCCGCAACTGGCTTGGCCGGCGCCTGGCGAGTTGCGGCTGGAGCGCCAGCGCAAGGTGCAGACTGCCGAGCAGTTCCTGGCGCCGATTGCCGAAGCCGCCGCGACGTTACTGGTGGAAGGGGATTTCGGCCTGGTCCGCACCTGCGAACATCCCGAGTGCGTGCTGTGGTTCTACGACCGCACCAAGGGCCACAGGCGCCGCTGGTGCAGCATGGCGCTGTGTGGCAATCGGCATAAGGTGGCCGAGTTTCGCAAGCGCAAACTGGTGTAGACGTCCTCAGGATTCTGCCGGGCTTTCGCGCTCCAGCAACTGCCGCTTGCGCTCGACGCCCCAGCGGTAGCCCGACAGATTGCCGTCGGCGCGCACCACGCGATGGCAGGGAATCGCCACCGCCAGGCTGTTGGCACCACATGCCTGGGCCACGGCGCGATAGGCGGTCGGCGCGCCGATGCGCTGGGCGATCTCGGCGTAGCTGGCGGTGCACCCCACCGGGATTTCCCGCAAGGCTTGCCACACGCGTTCCTGAAACGCAGTGCCGCGCAAGTCCAGGGGCAGGTCCAGGCCCAGGGCCGGCGCTTCGATGAAGCCCACCACTTGGGCGATCAATTGTTCGAAGTCGTGATCGGCACCCAGCAGATTGGCGCGGGGAAACTGGTCCTGCAGGTCGCGCACCAGTTTGTCCGGGTCATCCCCCAGCAGGATCGCGCACACACCGCGATTGCTCTGGGCCACCAGAATGGCGCCCAACGAGCATTGGCCAACGGCAAAGCGAATATCCGTGTTGGTGCCGCCGGCTTTGTAGTCGCGGGGCTTCATGCCGAGCAATTGGTCGGCAGCCTCATAAAAGCGGCTGTTGGAATTGAAGCCGGCGTCGTACAGCGCATCGGTCACCGAGTGCTGGTCCTTGAGGCCGTCGCGCACCTTGCGCGAGCGATGAGCGCTGCCGTAACGCTTTGGCGTCAGGCCGGTCACCGCCTTGAACACCCGATGAAAATGGAACGGGCTCAAGCCGGCAAGGGCGGCCAGATCTTCAAGGGGCGGCAGGGTTTCGGCCTGTTCGATGTGCCGACAGGCCGCTGCCACCAGTTGCGCATGGCGTGCGGCCACCTGGGTCTGGTCCCCCGACGCGCGCTTGTTGGGCCGGTAGCCCGCCGCTTCAGCCTGTTGCGGGGTGTCGAAGAACTCGACGTTCTCCGGGCGCGGGCGCCGTGCGGAACTGCTGGGGCGACAGTACACACCGGTGGTTTTCACACCATAGACGAAGGTCAAGTCGGCCTTGGCGTCTCGGGCGACAATCGCTGCCCAGCGGGGGTCTTGTTCGGTGGCGTGGCGCGCGGTCATGGTGGTGGCTCCTGGTTGAAGAATGCCAGGTTAGTCCCGTGGGGCATTTCCATCACTCCGATGCTTGCGGTCAAATTCATCCGGCCGTGCGAAACGTCAGGTTGATGCGCTGCGGCCCCATGACCGGATGCGTGCCGGGCTTGATCGGCATCACGCCGTGAAAGCGCAGGCGGTCCACGCCGCCCCATACCACTACGTCGCCATGGAACAGCGAGACTTTTTGCGTCTTGTCGCTGCGCTCATGGCCGCCGAACAGGAAGATCGCCGGTAAACCCAATGACACCGAGACCACCGGGGCGGCATAGCGCCGCTCGTTCTTGTCCTGGTGCAGGGACATTTTCGCGCCTGGCACATAGCGGTTGATCAAGCAGGCATCCGGCTCGAAATCGTCGAAACCTGCATCTGCTGCCGCCATCACGGCCAGTTCGCGCAATGCGGCCGGCAGGGCTGGCCAGGGTTGTTGGTTATTCGGGTCAATCGGGGAGTAGCGATAACCGGTGGAGTCGGTCGTCCAGCCCAAGTCACCGCAACTGCTTAACGCCGCCGACATGGTAAAACCACCGGGCGTGACCATTTGCCTGAAGGGCGATTGAGCCAATACCCGTCGCAGTTCCGGTAGCAAACGCTCGAGCCAGGGCAGGGCATAGCCTCTGAGGACGTAGGATTGTTCACCGATTTGCTCGCGCCCCGGGGGCTGTTGCAGCGCCTCATCGGCGAATAAATCGGCGGTTGATCCGGGAAGGGTCTTACTGCGCATCGTGAAAAATCACTCCCAAGGTATGCCGGGTACCACTGTGCAGAACACTGACCCCATGGCGCAAGGTCACCCGATGAAACCCCCTCACACTCGGCATGGGTCGCTGATTGACCGCGAAGATTACCGCGTCACCCTGGTTAAGAGGGACGACCTGAGCCCGGGATTGCATTCTTGGCCGCTGCTCCGTCAGCACCAACTCCCCGCCACGAAAGTCCTCTCCCGGCTGCGACAACAGGATGGCAACTTGTAGGGGAAACACATGTTCCCCGTACAGATCCTGATGCAGGCAGTTGTAGTCGCCTGGACCGTATTGCAGCAATAACGGGGTAGGGCGTTGCTGCCCGGCAGCGTGGCAGCGGGCAATGAAGTCGGCATGGTGCACCGGATAGGTGATCGGCAGGTTCATCTGTTCGTTCCAGCGATTGGCCTGGGGCGCCAGGAACCCATACAGCTGTTCACGCAGCGCGCAGATCGGCGCTGGCAGCGGGTAGCGGAAATATTTGTATTCGCCGCGGCCAAAGCCGTGCCTGGCCATCATCACATGGGAGCGAAACAGTTCGGGTCGGGGGTAGTGGCCGCTCAGTTCAGCGCATTCCTGCTGATCCAGCAGGGCCGGAATCAGTGCGTTACCCTGTTCATCAAGGGCTTGCTCGATGGCGGCCCAGTCCAGCTTGGCCAGGCGTTCATGCAGTGGAGTGGAAGGCATCGACAAGTTCCTGTGGCAGCGCATTAGGGCTGCCAGTCTAGAAAGTCGTCAGGGTCAGAACACTCCGATGCTTGCGCTCGAATTACAGCGCCTTGCTCACATTGATGTCGGTAATCTCATCGCTGGCATCGTGGATTTTCGCCAGGGCTTCCTTGGCTTCCTCCACGCTGCCTGCTTGCAGTTGGGCGAACTCGAAGCGGCGCTCACCGTTGAGTTTGTACTTGATCACATATTTGGTGGTAGTCACGGGCATTCCTGTCAGCTCAGTTTCGAATTGGTGCGGCGCACAATGCGGATCTTGTGGGACAACGTCGGCTTTTTGGTCACGCTGATGGCGCGGCGGGTCACGACGTCCAGGGTGATGTTCCAGAACCCGGTGCTGGGCGCAGTGATTTTTGCCGGGAACTTGTCGAACGCGCCGCCGTGGTAAGTATGGCGGCCGCCGTTCTTGAAGCTGCGAAAGTTGGCATCGCTCATCAGGCGGATGTTGCAGGTTTGCGAGCATTCAATGACGACAATATCTCCTTCATTGAGGTGCTCACGCTGGTGGATGAATTTCATAAGGTGTCTCCAGAAGGGCTTTTTCTGAAAAATCAGAACGATACGTAGGTTAAGATGGAGTTTATCAGCCCCAGCACGTTTATTATCGGACCGTCGTCGACGACTTCGACAATTTAAAACAGTTATTTACCGAGTTATCAGGGATAAATCCTACGTGGGCGGGAGAAAAATACCTTCTTCGCTGTCGTAGGGTCTTTATCGGAGGTTTTTATATGAAGTGGAGTGTGTTGGTTCTGGCCCTGGCGTTGGGTGGATGTGCTTCGGTGGCGGATATCAAGCAGACCCCACCAACGCTGGCAGTGATCTCCGGGAAAAAACCACAGGAATACGCGGCGTGCGTTGTCCAGAAATTGTCTAAAACCCGCAGGCCTTCGCAGATCGAGCCTCACAAGGATGGTGTTCAAGTTATCGTACCGCAGAAGTTTTCTGCCGACCCGTCGGCCATTTTTGAAATTGAAGAGCGCTCCAGCGGGAGCAGTATCAAGCTCTACGAGAGCATGTCCAATGTGCCTATTCGTCCAGGTGACGTGAAGGCTGCGGGGGAAGCGTGCATTTCCGGCTGAGTCTGTAGCCGCCCACCTCGAATCCGATCAAGAAGCCCGACCCTGCTGCCGCAGCGTCGGGCTTTTTTGTGCGCGAGGTTCAGTACACCGTCCTTTTGCTCGCGGATGAGTGTTGTCGCGACCGGGCCATTGCCCTACCATTTGTAGGCTTATGCCTAATTCGCCTAAGCATATAACTATAAAAATGGAGTCGTGATGATGTCTCTGGAACGAGTTCTGATGGGTAGCGCGTTGTTGCTGATGTTGGGCAATGCCCACGCGCTGGAGGGGAAAAACGTTTATATGCAGGGCGGCTCGCAGCCGGGAGCTGCGCCGTGCGTGGCCTGCCACGGGGCTGATGGCCTGGGGCTGGCAGCCGCGGGTTTTCCGCGTTTGGCCGGTTTATCGGCGGGGTATTTGCGTAAGCAACTGCACGATTTTAAAAGTGGCGCCCGGAACAGCCCGGTGATGCAGCCACTGGCCAACGCCCTCACGGAAGAGGAAGTCAGCGCTGTAACCCGGCAGCTGGCGGCAATGCCTGCGCCCGCACCTGTGCCGGTGCACCGCAGCGAGATGCCTACTGACGCTGCGCAAAAGATTGCCCTGCAAGGTGCGTGGGAGCGCCAGATTCCGGCCTGTGTCAGCTGTCATGGCCCGGCCGGCGTGGGCGTCGGCGACGGGTTTCCACCCCTGGCCGGACAATCTGCGGCCTACCTCGCGGCGCAGTTGAACGCCTGGCGCAGCGGCACGCGCCATAACGATCCGAATGATCTGATGGGCCATATCGCCAAATCCCTCAGCGCTGAAGAAGTGCAGGCCGTGGCCACCTATTTTGCCTCGTTGAGCGGCCAGGAGGCCAAGCCATGAAGCGCTTCTTGTTTGCTCCGCTGCTGGGAAGCCTGATCGGCGTACCCGTCCATGCCGCCCCTATTGCCATGGAAGACCAGTCACAGTTGCAGCCAGCCGGCGCTCATGGGGCTGCCGTGCAGTTCCAGCCGCCCAAAGAAAGCGAGCTGCCGGGCAACGCCTACGGCAAGCTGGTGAAACAGGGCTACGCGCTGTTTGTCGACACCAAGCGCCTGGCGCCGCAATTTGTCGGTAATGGCCTCAATTGCAGCAATTGCCACCTGGACCAGGGTCGCCTGGCCAATTCGGCGCCGCTGTGGGGTGCCTACCCGATGTACCCGGCGTATCGGAAAAAGAACGACAAGGTCAACACCTTCGCCGAGCGTTTGCAGGGCTGTTTCCAGTTCAGCATGAATGGCGGCACGCCACCGGCTGCAGACAGCCCGGAGATTACCGCGCTGTCGGTGTATGCCTACTGGCTGGCGAGCAAGGCTCCCTTGGGCGTCGAACTGCCGGGCCGTGGCTACCCGGACGTGCCGGCACCCGCCAAGGGTTACGACCTGGCCCAGGGCGCAGAGGTCTACAAGGGCCAGTGCGCGGTGTGCCATGGCGCCGAAGGCCAGGGCCAGAAAGTGGGCGACAACTACGTGATGCCGCCGCTCTGGGGTAAAGACTCCTACAACTGGGGCGCCGGGATGCATCGAATCAATACGGCAGCGTCCTTCATCAAGCACAACATGCCCCTGGGCCAGGGCGGCAGCCTGACCGACCAGCAAGCCTGGGACGTGGCGGCCTACGTCAACCGTCACGAGCGTCCTCAGGACCCGCGCCTCGTGGACGGCTCCGTGGAGAAAACCCGGGTGAAGTTCCACGCCAATGACGGCGTCAATCTTTACGGGCAGACGGTCGATGGCGTACTGATTGGCCAAGGCATCCGTTAAACTGTCGATAACCCATAAAAAATGCCGCTGAATCAGCGGCATTGTCTTTTCGGAAACTCAGTCATGAAACGTGAGCAAGTCAGGGAACAGCATGCAGGGGGGCATATTTCTGCGACCCATGTGATTCAAAATCCCGCGGATACGGGCGAGTGGATCGTGTTCTTCAAGAAGAGCGGCGGTCGCAGTTACTTCCTGGTGGATGACCAGGATGAAGTCGAATCGTTCTCCCGCCTGGACGACTTGATCGAGACCATTCGCGGCCTGGGCATCAAGTTCGCCGAAATTCACATGTAATTATTTGCAGACCACCGTCACGCTGCGGGTCTTGTAGTTGCCGACATCCTTGCCCAGGGTCTTGTCGCTTTCTTTCAGGGCCGGTGTGCCTTCGGTGCCGACAATCCGGTAGCCGGTGCCCGCGCAGGACGCATCAGCCTTTTCATAACAGCTGGCCCAGGAGTTGGCTTCGCCGGAGCAGTCGATGGCCAGTCCTTGTTCGCCGTTCTTCAGGACCGTGTCGGAAGTGGTGGTGCAGCCACCGGTAAGCGCCAGTACCGCAATCAGTGCCAGGATCTTGTTCATGTAGGAGTCGTCATCAGGGTGTTGGAGGGGAGCGCTGACACTGTCGTGGGGCGTTACAGGCGAGATTATAGCGAACCGCCATCAACGTACAGACAAACACAAAAAAGCCCCGTCAAACGAGGCTTGATTGGCGTTACCGCGGTGTTACTTGGTTTTCGGACGCTTGCTCGACGCGTGGCCGGCCTCATCCACAAACACTTCGGCCACGGCACAGGCTTGAGCTTCGGTAGCGAATGCGCCGGCAACGCTGTCGCCATGGAAGTTGATCAAGTGCCAGCCGTCCGCTCGCTTGGTGATCAGGTAGCCGTTCACGCCTTTTGGTTCTGACATCTATCAATCTCGTTGTCTGGTTCAAGGGCGTAATGATAGCGCCAAACGGCGTGGGACGGCGCAAGTTGTTGCAGGTCAGTGCCGATCGCCATAAAGCGTGCTAAAAAGGTTGGAGCCCTTTGAATGACGGGCACAAGCCGACGATTTCTAACAGCGGCGAAGGTACTTGATTGAATGCCGGCGGAACTTACGCCGACATTTTTTCTCTATGTTGACATCGCAACGCCAGCAGGACCCATTGTAAGGTGACTGCGGCCTGATTAGACTGCGCCGAATTTCGTACGCACAGCCCTTTGTAAGGACTCATATGATCAAGAAATGCTTGTTCCCAGCAGCCGGTTACGGCACTCGCTTCCTGCCAGCGACCAAGGCCATGCCCAAAGAAATGCTGCCGGTGGTGAACAAGCCACTGATCCAGTATGGCGTGGAAGAAGCACTGGATGCCGGCCTGAACGAAATCTCGATCGTGACCGGCCGTGGCAAACGCGCCCTGGAAGACCACTTCGACATCAGCTACGAGCTGGAAAACCAGATCAAGGGCACCGACAAGGAAAAATACCTGGTCGGCATCCGTAAGCTGCTCGACGAGTGCTCGTTCTCCTACACCCGCCAGACCCAAATGAAAGGCCTGGGGCACGCGATCCTGACCGGTCGTCCGCTGATCGGTGACGAACCGTTCGCCGTGGTACTGGCCGATGACCTGTGTGTAAACCTGGAAGGCGACGGCGTCCTGACCCAGATGGTCAAGCTGTACCAGAAGTACCGTTGCACCATCGTCGCGGTTCAAGAGGTCGATCCTCAGGAAACCAACAAGTACGGCGTGATTGCCGGCGACGATATCGGTGATGGCCTGATCCGCGTACGCGACATGGTTGAAAAGCCAGCGCCGGAAGATGCTCCGTCGAACCTGGCGATCATCGGCCGCTACATCCTGACCCCTGACATCTTCAAGCTGATCGAAGAAACCGAGCCAGGCAAGGGTGGCGAGATCCAGATCACCGACGCCCTGCTGAAGCAGGCAAAAGACGGTTGCGTGATTGCCTACAAGTTCAAGGGTCGTCGTTTTGACTGCGGTGGCGCTGAAGGCTACATCGAAGCGACCAACTTCTGCTACGAGCACTTCTACAAGACTGGCAAGGCTTACTGATTCATCGTTGCCAGCCCGTTGAAAAAGCCTGCGAGTCGAAAGACCGCAGGTTTTTTTATGCCTTGCCCAAATAGCGGCTGGGGGCTTCGCCCAGTACCCGCTTGAACATTGCACCAAACGCATTGCCGTTGGCATAGCCCATGTCCCGTGCAATAGCCCCCAATGGTCGGCCCTGGGCTAACTGGCAAACGGCTTCGGCAATCCGTAGCTGCTGGCGCCATTGGTTGAAGCTCAGCCCGGTTTCATCCCGAAACCGCCGGCGCAGGGTGCGCACGCTGGCGCCGATGGATTCACTCCAGTCTTCCAGGGTGGCCGGGTTCGCCGGGTCTTCCAGAAGCATTTCACACACACTGAGCACGCGTTTGTCCCGGGGCAATGGCAGGCTGCAGCCTTCGGTTTCAGTCGCGGATATCAACTGGTGCAGCAGCAATGGCGTGAGCAGGGCAGTGTGGGCGTCGGGTGCGAGCATGCCCAGAATCAGCTCCCGCAGCAGCGGCTCTACCCTGATCAATCGGCAGGATTGCCACGCCGTGGGTAATTGATCGCTTTCCACGTACAGTGCGCGCATCGCAACCTCACCGACCATGTGCAATTCATGGTCGACACCCGGCGCAATCCAAAAGCCGTATGCCGGCGGGACGGTCCAGGCGCCCATGCGGGTCAGCACCCGGATCACGCCTTGGGTGGCGTGCACCAGTTGGCCATATTCATGGCTGTGCCAAATCTCCCGTGCGCCATCGACATAGTCATGGGCCCGAACCCGCAATTCCTCGCTGGTGCTGCGAGCGGGCGCCCCAAAGCGTTTACGCCAGATGTTGTCCAATCAAGAATGATTCCTGAGATGTAGGTTGGAACGGTCATTAATTGACCCGTGCGCGTAGAAGAATGACCGGATCTTTAACGCGATTCAATATTAAATAAGAACGATTAACAAAAAGACTTTTCAAGGAATCGTCATGTCCGGTGCGTTGTCTTCTCCTCCGTTTTACCTTTCCAGGCTGGCGCTGGTGGTGTTGGCGCTTGCTCCTGTTGTGTGGGCCGATGACGCGCCCATCGTGTTGAAGGACACCGCGGTGACAGCCGCCGAGGCCGAGCCGGCAGACGGCGTGGTGCCAGGCTATGTGGCGCGCAACACCACCGTGGGCACCAAAACCGGCGCGCCGATCGTGGAGACGCCGCAATCGATCTCGGTGGTCAGCCGCCAGCAGATGGATGACCAGGCGGCGCAAACCGTCGACCAGGCATTGCGCTACACACCAGGGGTTTACTCCCAGGATAACGACCTGCGGTTTGACCAGTTGAGCATTCGCGGCTTCGATGCCGACTCCTACCTCGACGGGCTCAAGCTCAATCGCACGACCTGGTTCGCTACGCCTCGGGTCGACCCTTGGTTTCTGGAGCGCATCGACGTGCTGCGCGGGCCAGCTTCCGTGCTGTACGGCCAGAGCGGGCCGGGCGGCCTGGTGGACATGCAGAGCAAGCGGCCGACGGATGAGCCACTGCACGTGTTGCAAATGAGCGTGGGCAATGACAACCGCTATCAGGCCGGCTTCGATTTTGGCGGGCGCCTGGACGAGCAGGGCGATGTGACCTATCGGCTGACCGGGCTGGGCCGCATGGCCGATACCCAGACCGATCACATCAAGGACCAGCGCATCGCCATCGCGCCGGCCATCACCTGGAACATCGACGACGACACCAGCCTGACCTTGCTGGCCAACTATCAATACGACCCGGAAGGTGGGCTGTTCAACCCGGTACCCGCGTATGGCACCGCGCTGCACAACCCGAATGGGCGCTTGCGCCCCGATGATTACCTGGGCGACCCGGACCGCGATCGCTTCAAGCGCAATCAGTTTTCCCTGGGCTACGCGTTCAGTCACCGGTTCAACGACACCTGGAGCTTTCGCCAGCACCTGCGCTATATGCATGATGACGTCGACTACTACCAGACTTCCCTCACCGGGCCGCTGGACGCCAACCTTGCCACCGCGCCGCTGTGGGCCAACGTCAATCATGAGCACCTTGGCCAGTTCGCCCTTGATAACCAGTTGCAGTCCGACTTCAGCACCGGCCCGGTCAAGCACACTGTGCTGATGGGGGCGGACTTCCAGCGGCTGTTGCAGACCATCAACCGGGGCGGTCAGTATTTCCCGAGTGCGATCAATATCTACAACCCCGACTTCAGCGCCTTGCCGAGGGTGCCGGTGTCCATCAACCAATACACCACCCAGAGCCAGTTTGGCGTGTACCTGCAGGACCAGCTCAGCTTCGACCATTGGCGCTGGCTGATCGGTGTGCGGCAAGACTGGGCGCGTACCTACGACAATCAGGACAGCGCGTTGACCGGCGCCAACCTGAGCAACACGCGCCAGCACGACGAGAAACTCACCTGGCGTTCGGGCCTGAGCTACGTGTTTGATAACGGCGTTGCGCCGTATGTCAGCTACAGCGAATCGTTCCAGCCGCAACTGGGCACTGACCGGCTGGGCGCGACATTTGTGCCGACCACCGGCAAGCAGTACGAAGCCGGCGTTAAATACCAGCCTGTGGGCTCCCGCAGCCTGTACAGCGCGGCAGTGTTCGACCTGCGTCAGCAAAACGTCCTGACCACCGACGATGTCGACCCCAATTTTGCCACCCAGAAAGGCGAAATCCGCTCCCGCGGCATCGAGCTGGAAGCCCATGCCGAGGTCACCTCGAACCTCAGCCTGATCGGTTTTTACACCTGGATGGACCAGCGCATCCTCAAATCCAATGACGGCGACCAGGGCGAACACCCGACCGGCATCCCGGGCAAGAGTGCCTCGCTGTGGGCGGACTACACCTTCCACGACGGCCCGCTGCAGGGCGTCGGTTTCGCGGCGGGTGCGCGCTACTTCGGGCCGAGCTACGGCAGCGCCGACAACACGCTGGAGGTGTCATCGCGCACGCTGTTTGATGCCGCGGCGCACTATGACGTGCAGAACTGGCGCCTGGCCCTCAACGCCAGCAACCTGTTCAACAAGGAATACCTGGCCTACTGCAGCAACGGTTTCCTTTGCTACTGGGGCGCAACCCGTTCGTTGCAGGCCAGCGCGACGTATCGCTGGTAAGGCGCTGACCTCTGGCGCGGCAGCAGGTATGCTGTTGTCCTGCCGAGGAGAGTGAAATGGCCTACGATTTTGACCTTTATGTAATTGGTGCCGGTTCCGGCGGTGTGCGCGCTGCACGATTCGCTGCGGGTTTTGGCGCCAAAGTGGCGGTGGCTGAAAGCCGCTACCTGGGCGGTACCTGCGTGAATGTGGGCTGCGTACCGAAGAAACTGTTGGTGTACGGCGCGCATTTCGCCGAAGACTTCGAGCAGGCCAGCGGTTTTGGCTGGTCCCTGGGTGAAGCGAACTTCGATTGGGCGACCCTGATCGCCAACAAGGATCGTGAAATCAACCGTCTCAATGGCATCTACCGCAACCTGCTGGTCAACAGCGGCGTGACCCTGCACGAAGGGCATGCGCGGCTGGTGGACCCGCACCAGGTAGAAATCAACGGCGAGCGTTTTACCGCCAAACACATTCTGGTAGCCACCGGTGGCTGGCCGCAGATCCCGGAAATCCCGGGGCGCGAGCACGCCATTGGCTCCAATGAGGCGTTTTTCCTCAAGGAGCTGCCCAAGCGTGTGCTGGTAGTCGGCGGTGGCTATATCGCCGTCGAGTTCGCCGGGATTTTCCATGGCCTGGGCGCACAGACTTCGCTGCTGTATCGCGGCGACCTGTTCCTGCGCGGTTTTGACGGCTCGGTGCGCACGCACTTGAAGGAGGAGCTGACCAAGCGCGGCCTGGACCTGCAGTTCAACGCCGACATCGAGCGTATCGACAAGCAGGCCGATGGCAGCCTTAAGGCCACCTTGAAAGATGGCCGCGTGCTGGAAGCCGATTGCGTGTTCTACGCCACTGGCCGACGCCCGATGCTCGATAACCTGGGGCTGGAAAACACTGGCGTCAAGTTGGACAAGCGCGGCTTTGTCGAAGTGGATGAGCTGTACCAGACTGCCGAGCCGTCGATCCTGGCGATTGGTGATGTGATTGGTCGCGTGCAACTGACGCCGGTCGCGCTGGCTGAAGGCATGGCCGTGGCACGTCGCCTGTTCAAGCCTGAGCAATATCGTCCGGTGGACTACGCGATGATCCCGACGGCGGTGTTCAGCCTGCCGAATATCGGCACCGTGGGCCTCAGCGAAGAGCAGGCCCGTGAAGACGGGCACAAGGTGCAGGTGTTCGAAAGCCGCTTCCGGCCGATGAAACTGACCCTGACCGACTGCCAGGAAAAGACCTTGATGAAGCTGGTGGTCGACGCCGAGACCGACAAGGTCCTGGGTTGCCACATGGTCGGCCCCGACGCTGGCGAGATCGTGCAGGGCCTGGCGATCGCGCTCAAGGCGGGCGCGACCAAGCAGCATTTTGATGAAACCATCGGCGTGCACCCAACGGCGGCGGAAGAGTTCGTCACCATGCGCACGCCAGTGGCGCAGTAATCAGCCCTCGGTAGTTGCTTCCGGCACCGTCGCAACGACGGCTGCCAGGCGCAGCGCATCAATACTGGCCTGGGCCTTGACCAGGTCCAGTTCCAGGGTTTTGTTGGCCTGCTGATGCTCGGCCAGCGCTTCCTGGCGCGCCTGATTCTCCAGTTGGGCAACTCGCAAGCGCTCCTGCAACAGGGTGCGCTCGCTGTCGATCACACTCACTTGCTCGCTCAATTGACGCTGCTGTTCGCGGTCCTGGCGAGCCTGTTCCTGCAGTGCGCTCAATTCCTTCACGGTCACTCGATGCTCGATCAGCAGGCGCTCGTTATCGCGGTGCAACTGAGTGATTTCATCCTGGCGCACCATCGCGCTCTGCTGGGCCTGGCGCAGCTCTGCCTGGACCTGCTGCAACTGGCCTTCATGGCGACGCTGTTCCTGTTCACGCTGGTCCTTGATCGCATTGCGGTAATGCTCCAGGGCGTCCCGGGCATGCAGGTGCTTCTCTTCCAGTGAGCGAATCTGCTCGTCCTTGTCGTTGATCCGCAACTCGTAATCGCTGCACGCCTGGCTCAGCCCGGCGTTGCGGGTTTGCTCGGTTTGCAGGCTGGAGCGAGTGCTTTGCAAGGCCGCGCTTTCATCGGCCAGGGCGGCGGACTGGATATCGAACTGCTGCTTGAGCTGGGAGTGGGCCGCTTCCAGCTCCTCAACCTGGGCGAGCAGGGCGGTTTTCTGTTGCTGGAACTGCGCCAGGGCCAGGTCGATAGGCTCCTGGGCCTTCTCCTTCAGGCGCTGGGCCAGTCGCGCCACCAGTTCACCCAGTTCGTCGTCAATGGGCGCTTCGGTGATGGTCTGGCGGGTTTCGCTTTCGTCCAGCTCCTTCAGATAGCGATGAATCGTGGTTTTCGAGCCGGTATTGCCCATCTCGATGCGTACTGCATCGATGCTCGGGTTTTCGCCACGGGCAAGGATTGCCAGGCGTGCCGTTTGAACTACTGCTTTATTGATGCCGCCGCGAGCCATGGAGTCTCCGTCGATTTGGTACTGTGGTACGTAGTATGTATATACGTACTATATCACGATTGTTTTAAAGCCGAAATTGATGATTTATCAGATGGGATATTGGCGTATTATCCCGTGTGATACAGGTTTTGAAATGGACAACAGCCAATGGCAGTACAGGCATGAGTGAGCTGGACCGTTATCTGAATGCGGCCACCCGCGATAACACCCGCCGCAGCTATCGAGCGGCAATCGAGCATTTCGAGGTGAATTGGGGTGGATTCCTGCCGGCGACCAGCGACAGCGTGGCGCGCTATCTGGCGGCGCATGCGGGCGTGCTGTCGGTCAACACGTTGAAGCTGCGTTTATCGGCGCTGGCCCAGTGGCACACCAGCCAGGGGTTTCCTGATCCGACCAAGGCGCCAGTGGTGCGCAAAGTCCTGAAAGGCATTCGCGCCCTGCACCCGGCTCAGGAAAAACAGGCGGAGCCATTGCAACTGCAGCACCTGGAGCAGGTCATCCAGTTCCTCGAACAGGAAGGCCACGACGCCCGGCGCGCAGAAGACCATCCTCGATGGCTGCGGGCCAAGCGTGACGCGGCGTTGATCCTGCTGGGTTTCTGGCGTGGCTTTCGCAGCGATGAGTTATGCCGGTTGAATATCGAGCACGTGCAGGCGTTGCCCGGTTCGGGCATCACCCTGTATCTACCGCGCAGCAAAAGTGATCGGGAAAATATCGGCCGCACTTACCAGACGCCGGCGCTGTTGCGGCTGTGCCCGGTGCAGGCCTATAGCGAATGGCTCAGCGCTTCAGCGCTGGTGCGCGGCCCGGTGTTTCGCGGCATTGATCGCTGGGGCAACCTGGGCGAGGAGGGCTTGCACGCCAACAGCGTGATCCCGCTGTTGCGCCAGGCGCTGGAGCGTGCCGGGATTGCGGCCGATCAGTACACCAGCCACTCCCTGCGCCGGGGCTTCGCTACCTGGGCTCATCGCAGTGGCTGGGACTTGAAGTCGTTGATGACTTACGTCGGCTGGAAAGACATGAAATCGGCCATGCGCTATGTTGAAGCGACGCCCTTTCTCGGCATGACCCGGGCATCCCTCGAGTGATTCAAGGTTTCTTCTATTAATACAGTCTCTTGATAGTGAAAACCAATCGTCAGCATCAGGTTTGCCAATGAGCCATCGGCCAGGAGAGTGGGTAGGATTCACCTCATCAACTTACTAAGCCCTTCTACAAACCTGACGGAGAGTCAACGATGCCTATCATCAACAGCCAAGTAAAACCGTTCAAAGCTACCGCCTACAAAAACGGCAACTTCGTAGACGTGACTGATGCTGACCTGAAAGGCAAATGGTCTGTCGTCTTCTTCTACCCAGCCGACTTCACCTTCGTCTGCCCAACCGAACTGGAAGACCTGGCTGACAACTACGCCGAATTCCAGAAACTGGGCGTCGAAATCTACAGCGTTTCCACCGACACCCACTTTGCCCACGCTGCCTGGCACAACACCTCGCCAGCCATCGGCAAAATCCAGTACACCATGATCGGCGACCCGACCCTGACCATCTCCCGCAACTTCGACGTGCTAATCGAAGAAGCTGGCCTGGCAGACCGTGGCACCTTCGTGATCAACCCTGAAGGCCAGATCAAAATCGTTGAACTGAACGATGGCGGCGTTGGCCGTGACGCTTCCGAGCTGCTGCGCAAAATCAAGGCGGCCCAGTACGTTGCTGCTCACCCGGGCGAAGTCTGCCCAGCCAAGTGGAAAGAAGGCGAGGCCACCCTGGCTCCGTCCCTGGACCTGGTCGGCAAGATCTAAGTCTGTGAAATGCCAAGGGCGGGTTACCGCACCTAAGTAAGCTGCATCCGCCCTCGAAACGCCCGGGCGAGATTCGCTCGGGCGTTTTTTTGTCTGCAATAAACCGAATTAATAGGAAATCGCCCGTATGTTGGACGCCAATCTTAAAGCTCAGTTGAAGTCATACCTGGAACGGGTCACCCAGCCGATCGAGATCGTCGCCTCCCTCGATGACGGTGCGAAATCCCAGGAAATGCTTGCCCTCTTGCAGGATGTAGCCAGCCTTTCGACGCTGATTACCCTGAAAAGCGATGGCAATGATGCGCGCAAGCCATCGTTCTCCATCAACCGCCCGGGTGCCGATATCAGCCTGCGTTTTGCCGGCATCCCAATGGGCCATGAATTCACTTCGCTGGTGTTGGCGCTGCTGCAAGTCGGCGGCCACCCCTCGAAGGCCAGTGTCGAAGTGATTGAACAGATTCGCGCCCTTAAAGGCGAGTTCAGCTTCGAGACTTACTTCTCGCTGTCGTGCCAGAACTGCCCGGACGTGGTCCAGGCGCTGAACCTGATGGCAGTATTGAACCCGAACATCCGCCACGTCGCCATCGACGGTGCGCTGTTCCAGGCAGAAGTCGATGATCGTCAGATCATGGCCGTGCCCAGCGTTTACTTGAATGGTGTGAACTTCGGCCAGGGCCGCATGGGCCTGGAAGAAATCCTCGCCAAGCTCGACACCAGCGGTATCGAAAAAGCCGCCGAGAAAATCAGCGCCAAAGATGCGTTCGACGTACTTGTCGTCGGCGGTGGCCCAGCGGGTTCGGCAGCGGCTATCTACGCTGCACGTAAAGGCATCCGTACCGGTGTTGCAGCCGAGCGCTTCGGCGGGCAGGTGCTGGACACCATGTCGATCGAGAACTTTATCTCGGTGCAGGAAACCGAAGGGCCGAAACTCGCCAGCGCCCTGGAGGCCCACGTGCGTCAGTACGACGTGGACATCATGAACCTGCAGCGCGCTACTGCGCTGATCCCGGCGAAAAACAACGGTGAACTGCACGAAATCCGTTTCGAAAGCGGTGCGACCCTCAAGTCCAAGACCGTGATCCTGGCCACCGGTGCCCGCTGGCGTGAAATGGGTGTACCGGGCGAGCAGGAATACAAGGCCAAAGGCGTGTGCTTCTGCCCGCACTGCGACGGCCCACTGTTCAAGGGCAAGCGCGTGGCGGTGATCGGCGGCGGTAACTCCGGCGTTGAAGCAGCCATCGACCTGGCCGGTATCGTCAGCCACGTGACCTTGCTTGAGTTTGACAGCAAGTTGCGCGCCGACGCCGTGTTGCAGCGCAAGCTGTACAGCCTGCCGAACGTTGACGTGATTACCAGCGCGCTGACCAGTGAGGTCAAGGGGGATGGCCAGAAAGTTACCGGCCTGGCCTACAAGGATCGCGACAGTGGCGAATTCAAGACTATCGACCTGGAAGGCATCTTTGTACAGATCGGTTTGCTGCCCAACACCGACTGGCTCAAAGGCACTGTGGAGTTGACTCCACGTGGCGAGATCATCGTCGATGCACGTGGTGAGACTTCGCTGCCAGGCGTTTTTGCCGCCGGCGACGTAACGACTGTGCCGTACAAGCAGATCGTGATTGCAGTAGGCGAGGGCGCCAAGGCTTCCCTGAGTGCTTTCGATCACCTGATCCGCACTTCCGCCCCGGCATAAATTCCGGCCCGGAAATGAAAAACCCCATGAGTGATCATGGGGTTTTTTATTGCCGGCGGAACCTTACAGCGGCGTTGGCTGAATGATTTCAACCCAGTACGCATCCGGGTCTTTCACGAAGGCCAGGCTTTTCATGCGGCCATCACTCAGGCGCTTCTGGAAGTCGCAGCCCAGTTCTTCAAAGCGCGCGCAGGCAGCAACGATGTCCGGCACCGAGATGCAGATATGGCCAAAGCCACGCGGGTCGGTGTTGCCGTTGTGGTAGGCAAAGTCCGCGTCGTTTTCGGTGCCGTGGTTGTGGGTCAGTTCGAGGATGCCCGGGATCGACTTCATCCACTGGGTGCGGGCGGCAGCGTCGGCCGGGATCTGGGCCTTGTCGACCAGGGCCAGGAAGTACAGGCTGAATTCGGCTTCCGGGAAGTCACGTTTTTCAACCAGGGAAAAACCCAGTACGCGGGTGTAGAAATCCAGCGACTTGGTGATGTCCTTGACCCGCAGCATGGTGTGGTTGAATACGAAGTTCGTGGTGGCGGCGTCAGGCTGGGCGGTGACGCCCGGGAAAGTGTTCAGTTCGTGCAGGCTCATGGGCCCTCCAGAGAAAAATGGGGCAAACGTGGCTCCGGTTGGAGCATCCCTTGGCTTGCGGCTGGCATCCGTGCAGCCGGTCCATGATACGCAGCCCTGCCGGTTGCGCCAAATGAAAAAGGTCACGCAACCCTTGCGGCCAGCGGGTGCAGGGGCCCAAACTTTGTCGCTTGAACCTTGAGTGTTTTTCGTAATGACCGGATTTCGCGCACCGTTGTTGAGTACCCTGGGCCTGTTGCTGGGCAGCACCGCTGCATGGGCGGCTGACCCGGAAATTCATTGGCCCAGCGGCTGGCAGGTAGAGGAAGTGGCGCCCGACGACCAGGCCCCGGCACAACCGTCGGCGGTGTCCCGCCAGCGGGCCATAAAGAATGATGAGAATGGCGCGACCTTGATGGTCATGGAGTTGACGGGCACGCCAATCGAAGCGGGGCATACGGTCAACCTGCAAGGTGTGCTGCTGGAAATGCGCAAATCCATCCAGAAGGACTTTGCCCAGGGTGGTTATCAAAGTGTGTGCACCAAGATGCACCCCACAACATTGAGCCGGCTTGAGGCATTGGAAACTACCTGTGTAATCACCGAGAACGGTCGGCATGTGCTGTCGCAAACGTTGGTGGGGGCTGTCGATACCGATAAGGCCTATGTTTTTTCATACGCAGGCCAGGCCGACGCTTACGAATCAAGCAAGGATGAAGTCAGTTCGGTGCGTGACAGCCTTAAACTTTGAGCGTTGTAGGCATCGCGACAAATAAGTCGATTTGAACAAAGTGAAATGTTTTTTAAAGTTCGTTTTTGAAAGTGCCAGCGTCCTGATTTGTTTCACTATCGATGCCTGTAAACAAAAAAGCCCTGCATGTGCAGGGCTTTTCTTAGTGCGTTTGTACTAGCCGCAAAGCATTAGCCGCGAAGCCAGGAGTCTACTGTGGCTGCGCCGTACTGTTCTTTCCACGCCTTCAGGCCGCGATGGTTGCCGCCCTTGGTTTCGATCAGTTCACCCGTGTGCGGGTTGTGGTAAACCTTGACGACGCGGGCACGGCGCTGTTTGGGTGCGGCAGCGACGGAAGCGCCGGACTTGCCCGGGTTAGGATCCAGGATGGAGATGATGTCGCGCAGGCTTTTGCCGTAGGTCTTCATCAGCCCTTGCAGCTTTTCTTCGAATTCGATTTCTTTCTTCAAACCAGCATCGTTCTTCAGGGATTCCAGCTGGGCAAGCTGCTCTTGAAGGGCTTTTTCTGCTGCGCGAAATTCGGCGAGTCTGGACAAAATCTATACTCCAATAGTGTATTTGGCTGATATCTACTGCAAACAAAGCGATAAGCCAAGAGCCTTAAGGCGACTCAATGAAAGTGGCCTTCCTGCCAATTCAGCACAGGCAGGAAAAATTGTAGTAGTTAATCAGTCATGAGTAAATCATGTCTTTTGTATAAATAACAATATTTCCGTTGAAGTGGCTGGCTATTCAATGGCTGTTCAGGAATCTAATGAACTCGTCGCAAGGTACAGGCTTGCCAAACAGGTAGCCTTGCAAGAAATCAACGCCTTGGGCCGCCAGATAGTCGCATTGTTCTTGTGTTTCGACGCCTTCGGCAACGATGCCCAGGTCCAGCTTGGCAGACAGTTCAATGATGCTGTCGAGTATATGCCGTGAGAGTGCATCAACACCGATCATTGCCACGAAGCTTTGATCTATCTTCAAGTAATCGACATTGAAGTTGCGCAAATAACCCAGGCTGGAGTGGCCGGTGCCAAAGTCGTCGATCGCGATCATTACCCCCATTTCATGCAGCGCCTGGAACAGCTGGCGGGTGATATCCGTGGGCTCGATCAACTCGCGCTCGGTCAACTCCAGGACCAGGATCACCTTGCCCGGCGGGAAGGCAGCGAGGAACTCCCGGCAGTCCTCCACCAGCTCTAGGTCGTGACAATGGCGAGCGGTAATGTTGATGCCCACGTGAAAATTGTCGGCAAACTGCGCGGTGTGGGGCGCCAACTGTGCGGCGGTCTGGCGCATCAGGGCGCGGGTCATCGGTACGATCAGGCCCGAATGTTCGGCCAGGGGAATGAACAGGTCCGGGCGCACCAGGCCTTCCCTGGGATGATTCCAGCGCATCAGCACTTCACAGCCGGCCCACTGCCGGATGTTGTCGCCACGCACCACTGGCTGGTAATAGGGCACAAATTCATTGGCGCCCAGGGCCCGTTGCAGTTCCAGGGTCGGTGCCGATGAGCGCTTTTGCAGCCAGTGGGCGAGGATGCCTGCCAGCACGCCGAAAAACACCACCAGAACGAACAGTGCAGGATACCGCGCCTGCATGTAGCGCCAGGTTTCACCCTCCGGCATCCCGGCTTCCACGCTGTAGGTATACCGTGTGGAGTCGAGATGATGATGCGCGACGGAAAATGTCGGCAGCGTTGTGCTGTGCACCTTGCCATCCGCCGCCAGCCAGTTAGGCCCCACCTGCAACACCAGGTCGGTATATCGGCTGATCAGGCGCAAGGCGTTTGTCAGGTGGTAGCCATCGATGGAGGCAAAGGCCCCCCGGTCTCCCTCGGTGAGGCGATAAACAAGCAATGCGGTGTCGGGTGTTACCGGGTTGCCTTTCATCAGCCAGAGACGGCCGCCGACGTAGTCCTCAGGGTTGACCGGTGACTGGTAGTTGCCACCAAACAACGAGCTGCAATAGATGTTGCGCTGCCAGGACAAGGTGGTGGCGCGCACGAACGGCCGGCGGGTGACCTGTTCCCGCAGCTTCAGTTGAGTCGGGTTATCACATTCATGGCCGGCCAGTGGCAGCAGGTCCTGGGCGGCGAGGGCGGTGTTGTCGAGCATCAGGTCAAACTGGCGCACGGCCTCCTGGGCGGTTTGCGCGGTGCTGTGCTCGAGGGTGCGCCCGGCTTGCCAATACAGGATAAGCACACCCAGCAAAATGGGCAGCGCGCCACTGAGCAGGGTGATCAGATGGCGAGTGGAGGCCTTTCGGGGGCCTTTGACGGTCAGTGGCATTTGCGCAGCCTGTAGCGGGAGAGGGCAATAGGACGCTCAAATGCGGTCGGGACAACCTCGGTGGCCTTCCAACAAAGCGTATTGGTATTGGCCATGATAGATGGCGGCAGGCGTCTGTGCATGTTCAATAAAGCTTCAACCGTGTGGCCAGTTGAATAAATGCCAGGGTTGCCGGTGAGGACTGCCGACGGTCCAGTACCGCCAGCCCCACCTGGCGTTTGACGGCAGGCTTGAGCGGTTTGATCAGGTAATCCGCCTGCGTGGATTCAGGCAGCGACAACTCGGCGACAATGGTCACGCCGTCGCCCCGGCGCACGGTGTCCAGGGTGCTGAGCAGCTGTGAGCAGCGGTAACGCACATCCGGCTGCAACCCTGCACCGACGAACAGCCTTGAGACCAGTTCGGCCGAACCGGCCTGGGTCAGGATAAAAGGTTCACCACACAGCGCTTTCAGGCTGACACTTGGCTGCGCGCCCAAGTGATGCCCCAAGGGCAGCAGCGCGACCAGTTGGTCCTCAATCAACGGGAACGTATCGAAGCGCTCTTCAGGCAGCACCACAAACCCAACGTCGACGCGCCGCTCTTCCAGCCACTGCGTCACCTGGCGATCGGGGCCTTCGTCGACATGCACCTCGATGCCCGGATGCTGCTCGCGAAAATGCTGCAGGATCGCGGGCAACAAGCGAATCGATGAGGTCGGCCCGAACGAGCCGATGCGCAGCGTGCCGCGCTTCATCCCGCGGGCATCGGCGGCTTCCTGTTGCAGCGTGTTGGCCAACCCGAGCATGGCCCGGGCGCGCAACAGCAGTTGTTGGCCGATATCGCTGAGTTCGACCTGGGACTGATGACGTCGGATCAACTCCACACCCAGTTCCTGCTCCAGGGATTTGATCGCATGGGACACCGCCGATTGGCTGATGCCCAGGCGATTGGCGGCGCTGGTGAAACCTTGCAGTTCGGCCACCAGGGAAAAGATTTCCAGTTGGGTAAGGGTCATGAGTATTTACTCATTTTACGATGATCGGGGATTAGCCCAACAATAAGCCAATCCCGTGTCTTGTGAGTAGAAATCTGATGAACCCGAGCCCTGACCGTCTGACGTATCTGAAGCTGGCGGCCGTGACCATGATCTGGGGCGGCACCTTCGTTGCCGGGCGCTATCTGGCGGCAGGCCTGGACCCACTGTTGGCGGCGACCGTGCGCTTTGCACTGGCCAGCCTGGCGCTGCTGGCCTTCCTGGGCGTCGCGCGTATTCGCCTGGTGCGTCCGACCACCGCGCAATGGGTGCAACTGATGGTGCTGGGCTTTTTCGGGATCTTTTTCTACAACCTGTGTTTTTTCTACGGCCTGCATTACATCAATGCGTCCCGGGCGTCGTTGATCGTGGCGCTGAACCCGGCAGTGATTGGCCTGGCCTCGTGGCTGCTGTTCAAGGAACGCCTGGGCTGCTTCAAGCTGGTGGGGATCGCGCTGTGCCTGGGTGGCGCAGGGCTGGTGATCGTCAGTCGCAACCCGCAGTTGCTGCAGGGCACGGCAGATGCGTGGGTCGGTGACCTGCTGATTTTCGGCTGCGTGGTGGGGTGGGGCGTGTACTCGCTGTTTTCCCGGAGTCTCAACCAGCGCCTGGGGCCGTTGCAAACCGTGACCTGGTCGATCCTGCTGGGCACGCTGATGCTGACGATCACCACGCTGGTGACGGGTCGGCTAACGATGGCCGCATTGGGCCGGATTGATCTGCCCCAACTGATGAGTTTGCTGTACCTGGGCGTGCTGGGCTCGGCACTGGCCTACATCGGCTACTACGATGGCCTGCGCCGCATCGGCGCCACCCGTGCGGGTGTATTTATCGCCCTCAATCCGCTGACGGCAGTGATCTGCGGCGCATTGCTGCTTGGCGAGCAACTGACCGTGCCGATGCTGCTGGGTGGGGCGGTCATTCTGCTGGGCATCTATCTGTGCAACAAACCCCTTGCGCGGGCCAGGGCAATGGGGATTTGATAAGAGTACGGACAAATCTGTTTACGCTGTGTAGAATCGATTTACGCATACAAGAATAAGGACTTGCGCTAACGCAAGCCTCGCCCGTCAGAGACTGATGTAACCATGAAGCTACTCGGGTCCCCCCTCATCTTTGGTGACTTCCTCGCCCGCAGCGTGCGGGGTATCTCCTGTGCGCCACCCGCTGACCTCATCCTTGCTCGCAAATAAACATTTGTTAATTACAAGAATGATGATGAGGCACCAAAAATGGCAGACCTGTACGAAAACCCAATGGGCCTGATGGGCTTTGAGTTCATCGAATTCGCATCGCCAACCCCGGGCACCCTGGAGCCGATCTTCGAGATCATGGGCTTCACCAAGGTCGCGACCCACCGTTCCAAGAACGTACACCTGTACCGGCAGGGCGAGATCAACCTGATCCTCAACAACGAACCCAACAGCATCGCCTCCTACTTTGCGGCCGAGCACGGCCCGTCGGTGTGCGGCATGGCGTTTCGCGTCAAGGACTCGCAACAGGCCTACAACCGGGCCCTGGAACTGGGCGCCCAGCCTATCCATATCGAAACCGGCCCGATGGAGTTGAACCTGCCGGCGATCAAGGGCATTGGCGGCGCGCCGCTGTACCTGATCGACCGCTTTGGTGAAGGCAGCTCGATCTATGACATCGACTTCGTGTACCTCGAAGGTGTCGAGCGCAACCCGGTGGGCGCGGGCCTCAAGGTCATCGACCACTTGACCCACAACGTGTACCGCGGCCGCATGGCCTACTGGGCGAACTTCTACGAGAAGCTGTTCAATTTCCGTGAGGCGCGCTATTTCGACATCAAGGGCGAATACACCGGCCTGACCTCCAAGGCCATGAGCGCACCGGACGGCATGATCCGCATCCCGCTGAACGAAGAATCGTCCAAGGGTGCCGGGCAGATCGAAGAGTTCCTGATGCAGTTCAACGGCGAGGGCATCCAGCACGTTGCCTTCCTCACCGATGACCTGGTCAAGACCTGGGATGCGTTGAAGAAGATCGGCATGCGCTTCATGACCGCGCCGCCAGACACCTATTATGAGATGCTCGAAGGCCGCCTGCCGAACCACGGCGAGCCGGTGGATCAACTGCAGGCACGCGGCATCCTGCTGGACGGCTCGTCAGTGGCGGGGGACAAGCGCCTGCTGCTGCAGATCTTCTCGGAAACCCTGATGGGCCCGGTGTTCTTCGAGTTCATCCAGCGTAAGGGTGACGACGGCTTTGGTGAAGGCAACTTCAAGGCGCTGTTCGAATCCATCGAGCGCGACCAAGTGCGTCGTGGTGTGTTGACCGCTGACTGATCGCCTGGGCGATACACAAAAAAGCCCGACCGGGATTGCACCCGGCCGGGCTTTTTGTTGCCCGGCAGAAACATCGGGACACAGGCGGTTGCTAGCGGCCAGGAACGGAATTCACTGCCAGCGTTACTCAGTGTCATATGCCCAGTTGAGGTTCATGTATGACAGTCATTGCGCACACCGGTAGTCCACCTCCAGGTTTGAATCAGGCAGCAGCCGTCAACGACGAACCGGCCATCAGTCCCTTGGCCCCAACTGTTCCCTCCCCATTAAGTCCTGCCACTGTCGCCCGCGTGACGTTTTCCTCGAACGTGGAATGGAGCAGTGCGCAGGGCGAACTGACCGCCGCAGGCGTCGAACTGGCCAATGCCGTATTGGCCCCGGGTACCTCATCAACCGTCGGCGCGCAGGTCTGCACGTTCGCGGTGGACGGGATCCAGTCGAGCGACATTCTGGTGGTCAAACGCGTACCCGCCTCTGAAACCGGAACGAATATCCTGTTGTACATTCCTGACGAGGAGGGCAATTCGTTCTTCGAATTCAATAACCTTGAAGAAATGAACGCCTGGCTCAAAGAGGTCGCCACCGACCCTGACACGTTGGATGTATTTGCCGGGCATTTTTCCCGCAATGCGCCTGCCGATCAGACAAAGCGGGTAAAAGACACGATGACGCGCTTCGCCGCAGGCGATATCAATGCCGTGGTCGGGCCTTTTGGCTACGAAAAGGGCGATATTTTCAATCGCCTGGACAAGCACCCAAGCGTGCCGCCGGTACCGGTCAACGGGCTGACGGGGACCTACCTGAAAGTTGAGACCCGTGATGGCCGGGTGACTTTCGCAGGCACACGTCCGGACGGAGAAACCGTACTCTATCAGTACGATGCCTACGGCAACTTCCATGGAGGAGGTAACAAGGGCAACTTCTACTTTGTGAAAAACGGCCTGAACAATGACCAGCCGCTGTCGCCTGTTTCGCGAGAGCAATACTTGAAAACGGTCGTCAGTGTCAGCCTGGATAATGTGGGTGCCAACGATTTATGGGGGCTGTTCGACGAGTTCATCCGCCAACTGAAGAATCCGGGTTCAGGCATTGGGACGGCCTTGATCGCGCTGGGCGTGCCTGAGGATGTGGCGCAGTCCATCGAAAAAATCGTCAAAAACCCCGTCACCGGCACCTTGCTTGAACTCAACCAGGACAACCGGCTCGGTAAGCTGTTTGGCGTTGAAAAGGCGCAAATGGACGCCGCACTGACGCAAATAGGCGACGAAATCCAAGGCAGGATTCCGTATTACGGGGCCATCCGAGGGGGGTTGTCGCAAACGGCTGTAATGCTCGAAATGGCAGCAAAAAAAAGCGCTGTCAGGCCTTCTGCTGACGCACCAAATGCTTGAAGCCTTCAAACACCAGCACCATCACCGCGAGCCAGATCGGAAGATACGTCAGCCATTCCCCCGCCTTGATGCTTTCGCCCAACAACAAGGCCACGCCGAGCAGCAGCACCGGTTCTACATAGCTGAGCAGCCCGAACAGGCTGAAGGCCAACAAGCGGCTGGCGACGACGTAGCACACCAGCGCCGACGCACTGATCAAGCCCAACATCGGGATCAAGGCGTACAAGCCCTTGTGGGCGTCGAGCACGGCAAAACCCTGTTCGCCGCTTTGCACGAACCACAGTGCCACCGGCAACATCAGCGCCATATCGAGCCACAGCCCGCCGAGGTGGTCGGTCTTCAGGCGTTTGCGCAGTACGAAGTAAACCGGGTAGCCGATGATCACTACCAGGGTTGCCCAGGAGAATCCGCCCACCTGATACAACTCGTTCAGCACACCAGCACCGGCGAAGAACACCGCAATCTTTTGCAGGCGTGACAATTGTTCGCCATACACCAGCCGACCGGTCAGCACCATCGTCAATGGCAGCAGGAAATAGCCCAGCGATACATCCAGGCTGCGACCGTTGAGCGGCGCCCACATGAACAGCCACAACTGCACCCCCAGCAGGGCCGAAGACACCACGACCCCGCCGATCAGCGCGGGTTTGGCCGCAACCAGCCGAACCAGTTCCCACACCCGTCGCCACTCGCCGCTGACAATCATGAACACGGTCATGCAGGGCACCGTCAACAACATGCGCCAGCCGAAGATCTCCAGGCCGCTCAAGGGCGTAAGCAGCGACGTGAAGTAATACATCACGGCAAACAACACCGAGGCCAAGACCGATAACACAACACCTTTAGACACACTGTCCTCACGAAAGCCGATTGATACAAAAGAAGGGGGGATTTCAGGGAGGGAATATAGTGCTTTTGAGGTGAGATGTTTGCTCTGTTTTGGAGCGGTTTATGGGAGGATTTCTCAGGTCCCCCCATAAAAGGGACTTATGGCCGGGCAACTCGCCCCGACACAAAGTGGCTCACATCATTGAACCCTGGCGTCGACGCATGCCCTGGCGTGACCAGCGAGTCGATGAATGCTTCGTCCTCCGCCGTGATCTCCACCTCCAGCGCGCCGGTGTAGGCATCCCACTGCGCCTCGGTGCGCGGCCCGACAATCGCCGAACTGACCGCCGAGTTGTTCAGGACCCAGGCAATCGCGAACTCGACAATCCCCACGCCACGGCCCTGGGTGTATTGCTGGATCTGCTGGGCGATGCGCAGGGATTCAACGCGCCATTCGGTTTCCAGGATGCGCTTGTCCTGGCGCCCGGCACGGCTGCCGGCTTCAGGCGTTACGTCCGGCGCATATTTGCCGCTGAGCACGCCACGGGCCAGCGGGCTGTAAGGCACCACGCCCAGGCCATACGCGGCGGCGGCGGTGATCTGCTCCACCTCGGCCTGGCGGTTGACGATGTTGTACAGCGGCTGGCTGATGATCGGTTTGTCCACCCCGAGGCGCTCGGCCACGCGGATCACTTCGGCGATCCGCCAGCCGCGGTAGTTGGACAGGCCCCAGTGGCGGATCTTGCCCTCGCGGATCAAGTCGCCAATCGCTGAAACCGTGACTTCCAGTGGCGTGTTGTGGTCTTCGCGGTGCAGGTAATAGATGTCCAGGTAATCGGTGTCGAGGCGCGTCAGGCTGGCTTCCAGCGCATTGAAAATCCGCTTGCGACTCAGGCCGCTGCGGTTCGGCAGGCCATCCGCCGGGCCGATGCCGACCTTCGAGGCCAGCACCCAATCCTGGCGCTGGCGGGCGATGGCTTCGCCGACGATTTCCTCGGAGCGCCCTGCGGTGTAGACGTCGGCGGTGTCGATAAAGTTGATGCCTTGATCCCAGGCCTTGTCGATGATGCGCAGCGAGTCCTCGGTGTTGGTCTGCTCGCCAAACATCATGCTGCCCAGGGTCAGTGCGCTGACCTTCAACCCGGACCGGCCCAGTGTGCGGTAAATCATCGTGAACACCTCAAAAGGGGGAGACAGGCCCTATCCAATACCAGAGAGCAAGGCTCTGGAACAAGCCCCGCGACGGTTATTGCGGTAATAGTTCGGCGCAGCGCAGTTGCAGGAAGCGGTGCAGTACCTTGACCCGCTCCGACACCTGCAACCGATGGGGACACATCAGATTGAACGGGGTCGGTTCGCCTTGCCAATCGGTGAGCAACGGCACCAGTCGCCCGGCCTTGATATCGCGCGCTACATCCAGCCGCGCTTTATAGGCGATGCCGTGCCCGGCCAATGCCCAGCGCCGCACGATCTCGCCGTCATCACTGAGGTAGTCGCCGCCGACCTCGACTTCCTGCAGCACCTCGCCCTGGCGAAAGTACCAGGTGTTGTTCGCCCGACCCTGGCGCATATAGCGCAGCGTGCTGTGTTGTGCCAGGTCCTGGGGGAGGCGTGGCGTACCGTGGCGCGCGAGGTAGTCGGGGCTGGCGCACGCCACCCGCGTGTGGTCGGGCACCACCGGCAACGCGACCAGGCTGGAGTCCCGTGGTACGCCGAAGCGCAGGGCGATGTCGACGGTTTCGCGGAACAGGTCGGCATTGCTGTCATTGAGCAGCAACTGAAGGCGCACGTTCGGGTGTTCGAGCTTGAACTCATCCAGCCAGCCCAGCAGCACATTGCGCCCGAAATCCGAGGGCGCGGCCAATTGCAGCAATCCGCTCAGGCTCTGGCCTTGCTGCTTGACCGCCTGTTCGCCTTCCGACAGCGCCTCCAGGGCCACGCGCACACTGTCGAGGTAGCGCCGGCCTTCTTCGGTCAGGCGCATGCTGCGGGTGGAACGCGCCAGCAGCCGGATGCCCAGGCGGGTTTCCAGGCGCTTGAGGGCAATGCTCGCTGCGGCCGGGGTCAGGCTGAGGCTGCGGGCGGCTGCCGACAGGCTGCCGGTGTCAGCAGTGCGCACGAACACTTCAAGGTCGAGGATTGAGCTCATTTGTAAAAATCCTTTAAAGATCTTGTCGTTTTACCGGGATTTTTCAACGATTGCCAAGCTGGGAAGATGAAAGCTCATTTTCTCAGCCAGGTATTTCCCCATGACATCTCCCCTCAACGGTAAAACCATCATCGTCATTGGCGGCAGCAGCGGCATTGGTGCCGCGGTGGCCAAGCAGGCCGTGGCACGCGGTGCCCATGTGGTGCTGGCCGGGCGGCGCTTGTCTTCAACCGTGGAGAACGGGGTGCGCAGCGAGCAGGTGGACGTGACCGACGCAGCCTCATTACAGCGCTTGTTCGAAACCGTGGGGCCGTTTGACCATCTGGTCTACACCGCAGGGCCTGCGGTGCAGGCCAAGGCGTTGATCGAGACCGACCTGAACCTGGCGCAAGACAACTTCAACGTGAAGCTCTGGGGTTCGCTGCGGGCGATCCAGTCGGCGCTGCCATTTCTCGCCGAGCGCGGCAGCATCACCCTGACGTCGGGGCAGTTGGGGCGCAAAACGGTTGCGGGGCAATTCATCAAGACCGGCATCAATGCGGCGACCGAAGCGCTGGGCAAGCAACTGGCCAAGGAACTGGCGCCACGGCGGGTCAATGTGGTCAGCCCGGGGGTGATCGACACCGAGGCGTATGCCGGGTTGTCCGATGAGCAGCGACTGGCAATGTTTGCCAAGGCGGGCGGGGCGTTGCCGGTGGGGCGCGTGGGGCAGGCCGAAGAAGTGGCTGCCGGGTATGTGTTGGCGATGGAGAACGGGTTTATCACCGGTAGCGTGATTGATGTCGACGGCGGCGGATTACTCTAAAGGCAGCTGAATAAAAAAGGTCCCGCTTTCAGGCGGGACCTGCATTATCAGTAATAGGGCCGTGCTTAATAACGTGGCACCGGAACCGGTTGTGGCGGGTAGTAATAGCCTGGAGGCGGCGCCTGGTAATAGACCGGTGGCGGCTGTTGGATGTACACCGGCTGCGGTTGCACGTAAACCGGTTGCTGCTGCACATAGACCGGAGGCTGGGAGTTGGCGACCACCGAACCCACTACGAGACCGCCGACAACCGCACCCAGCAAAGCCGGGCCACCCCAGCCCCAACCACCGCCATGCCCGTACCCATAACCGTGACCCCAGCCATAGCCATATCCTCCACGGGCTTCTGCTTGCCCTGCGATGGCGAGGGTGGCAATGAGCAACATGGCTACTTTCATTTTTGAGAGTCGACTGATCATGATAAGTCCTCTACGTATGCACCGAACCGGTCTTGATAATATCCCCGGGCATAGGCTTCAGACAGCGGTTTCGGACGGGATGATGGAGTACGAAAGTAAAGGCTGGGTAAAGGTTGTAGCCTATTTGTTACCTGGAATGGGCGTAGAGGTTAATACGGCTGTCAGGCAGTTGTTTGCCTATAAAAACACGCCTTTATATGAGCAGATAGATGACCGGCGCCGCCCTCGATATCGCGGCACCGGTCAGCGCTGATTCAAGCCTTGAGTGTGCGCGTCATGCGCAACGCCAACACACTGCCCGCGACGATCACCGCCGCCAGCAGGTACAGCGCCAGGTCCGTAGACCCGGTGGCATCTTTCACAAACCCGACGATATACGGGCTGAGGAACCCCGCCATCTGGCCCATGGAGTTGATCAACGCCAGACCGCCCGCTGCCGCACCTGCGCTGAGCATCGCGGTTGGCACCGGCCAGAACATCGGCAGGCCGGTGAGGGCACCCATGGTGGCGATGGTCAGGCCGAGGATCGCAATGGCCGGCGTGGTTGCAAAGTTCACCGCAATCACGAGCCCGATCGCGCCCATCAGCATCGGCACCACCAGGTGCCAGCGACGCTCCTTGCGCAAGTCGGCAGAGCGGCCCACCAGCAGTATGAACACCGCCGCCAGCAGGTACGGGATCGCACTCAGCCAGCCAATCACCAGGTTATCGCTGAAGCCCATGTTCTTGATGATCGATGGCAGCCAGAAGTTGATGGCGTACACACCGCTCTGAATGCAGAAGTAGATCAGGCCGAACGCCCAGATCGCCGGGTTCTTGAACACTTCCAGCAGCGAGTCGCTGGTGGTCTTCGGTTTGTTGGCCAGGTCGGTCGCCTGGTCGGCTTCCAGCACCGCGCGCTCATGGGGCGTGAGCCACTTGGCGTTGGCAAAGCTGTCGCTGAGCAGGAAGTAGGCGAGGGCGCCGAGGATCACCGTCGGCACGCCTTGCAGCAGGAACATCCACTGCCAGCCCGCAAGCCCGCCCTGGCCGGCGGCGAAGTGGTTGAGGATCCAGCCGGAGAACGGGCTGCCGAGCAGGCCGGATACCGGAATTGCCGACATGAACAGCGCCATGATCCGCCCACGGCGGAAGGTCGGGAACCACTGCGAGAGGTACAGCACCACGCCCGGGAAGAACCCGGCTTCAGCGGCGCCGGTCAGCAGGCGCAAGCCGTAGAAGTGCGTCGGTGTGGTAACGAACAACAGGCAGGTGGACAGGGCGCCCCAGACGATCATCATCAGCGCAATCCAGCGCCGTGGACCGAATTTGGTCAGCGCCAGGTTGCTCGGCACGCCGCACAGCACGTAGCCGATAAAGAAGATCCCGGCACCGAGGCCGTACACGGTCTCGCTGAATTTCAGGTCGTCGAGCATCTGCAACTTGGCAAAGCCGACGTTGACGCGGTCGAGGTAGTTGAACAGGTAGCAGATGAAAATGAAGGGGATCAGGCGCAGGGTGATGCGCTTGTATACGGCGTTTTTATCGTCATCGGTGGCCTGGGTAACAGCGGCGCTCTGTGACATGGCAGTCTCTCTTTATTATGATTTTTCGCGATGCGAGGGTAACGTTGATCGCCCAACGAGTCTCGGCCACCTCAAGGGGTGCTGTCTTTGTGCTCGCGCACAGTGAAGCATGGTTTGCGCTGTGCCTATGAACAACCGGTTTTTTTCAGGAATTTAGCCCCATGTTCGAGTTGGATCATGACCTGGCGCAGGATATCGTCAATCGCACCATGGCGATCCTGCCTTATAACGTCAACGTCATGGACAGCCAGGGCCTGATACTGGGCAGCGGCGAACCCGAGCGGATCAACACCCGCCACGAAGGCGCGCAGTTGGTGCTGGCCAACGGGCGGGTGGTGGAAATCGACGGCCAGACCGCCAAGCACCTCAAGGGCGTGCAACCCGGGATCAACCTGCCGCTGCTGCACGACCAGCGCCTGATCGGCGTGCTGGGCATTACCGGTGAGCCGGAATTGCTGCGCACCTATGCCGAACTGGTGCGCATGACCGCCGAAATGCTGGTCAGCCAGCGTCACCAGCAAGCCGAGCAACAATGGCGGCGCCAGCGCTGCGATGATCTGCTGGCACTGCTGCTGGCCGAGACCGGCGATTCGCCGCGCCTGGTGGATGAAGCCCAGCAACTGGGCCTCAAGCCGCAGCTGGCGCGCACGCCGTACCTGTTCGAGCTGGGCAGCGGCCAGTCGGCCGAGGCCTTGAGCGCCTGGCTGACCTCGCGCTACCCCGACAGCTGGTGCGTCAGCTCCGCGCAGTTTTCCCTGCTGTGGTGCCGGCCGGCGTCGGTGCAAGTCGATAACCCGCGCCTGCTGGAAAAGCTCGACGGCCTGGGCTGGAACATCCTGCGGGTCGCCGTCGGCGGGCAAGCGGACGGGCTGGCCGGCCTGCGCCGTTGTTACCGGCGAGTCGGCGACCTGCTCGCCTATGGCCGTGATGTGCTGCCCGAATCGCGGTTGCTGACCCTCAATCGCTACCGCCTGCCGGTCATGCTCTGGCGCCACCGCAACGACGACGCCCTCGATGAATTGCTCAACCCGCTGCGCAAGGTACTGGCCAAGGACAGCAACGGCCAGTTGCTGGCGACCCTGCGCAGCTGGTGCGACCACGACGGCCAAAGCCAGGCGTGCGCCGATGCCCTGGGGATCCACCGCAACAGCCTGCGCTACCGCATGGAACGCATCGCCGAGCTGAGCGGCGTCGACCCGCTGACCCTCGACGGCATGCTCGCGTTGTACCTCGGCGTGCAGCTATTGCCGCAAGCTTTGTCCAAATGAACAACAAACCCCAGCCACTCTTGTGCAATGGACCGGCGTCATTGCCGGTGCCAACTGGCAGCATGGGCGTTATAAAAACCGGAGAAAGCCCATGAAAATCATCATCGCCCCCGACTCGTTCAAGGACAGCCTGAGTGCTGAAGGCGTGGCGAATGCCATTGCCGAGGGGTTGGCCAGCGTGTGGCCCGACGCCGAGCTGATCAAGTGCCCAATGGCGGACGGTGGTGAGGGCACGGTGGAATCGGTACTCGCCGCCTGCCAGGGCGAGCTGCGCACCAGCCGTGTGCAAGGGCCATTGGGCGGCAGTGTCGACGCGCATTGGGGCTGGTTGGCCGAGAGCCACACCGCAATCATCGAAATGGCCGAAGCCAGCGGCCTGCAACTCGTGCCACCGGGTCAGCGAAATGCGTGTTCCAGCAGCACCTTCGGCACTGGCGAACTGATCCGCGCCGCCCTGGATGCCGGCGCCCAGCGCATCATCCTGGCCATTGGCGGCAGCGCCACCAACGACGGCGGCGCCGGGGCGATGCTAGCCCTGGGTGTGCAGTTGTTTGATGCCGAGGGAGCAGCGCTGCCCCTTGGCGGCCTGGCGCTGGGCAAGCTGTCGCGCATCAGCCTTGAGCAACTGGACCCCCGCCTGAACGAAGTGCGCTTCGAAATCGCCGCCGACGTGAACAACCCTCTATGCGGTCCTCACGGGGCCTCGGCGATTTTCGGCCCGCAAAAGGGCGCCACTCCCCAGCAAGTCGAGCAACTGGATGCGGCCCTCGGCCATTTTGCCGATCACTGCGCCAGGGTATTGCCCAAAGACGTACGCGACGAACCCGGCAGCGGCGCCGCCGGTGGCTTGGGTTTCGCCGCCAAGGCGTTCCTTGGCGCGCAGTTTCGCGCGGGTGTTGAAGTGGTCGCAGAGCTTGTTGGGCTTGAGCAAGCCGTGCGTGGCGCCGACCTGGTGATCACCGGCGAAGGCAGGTTTGATGCCCAGACCCTGCGCGGCAAGACCCCGTTTGGCGTGGCGCGAATCGCCAGGCAGCACAACGTGCCGGTGATCGTGATCGCCGGCACCCTGGGTGATGGCTATGAGCAGATGTACGCCCACGGTGTGGATGCCGCGTTCGCCTTGCCGTCCGGCCCGACTACCCTGGAGCAGGCCTGCAGCGAGGCACCGCGCCTGTTGCGCGAGCGCGCCTCGGACATCGCGCGGGTCTGGAAATTGGTGGCTTCGCGTTCCCGATGAGTGCAGTGCAGGGCTCGCCATTCTGAGGCTTTGCCGCCTACACTGGTCGGCCACGTGTTTTTCAAAGGACGAAACACCATGCACACACCTGAACCCAAGATCGTTATCACGCGCTTCACCGAGGCCCACCTTGAAGGCGTCGCTGCGCTCTACAACGACCCGGCTGTCTGCCGTCAGGTGCTGCAAATGCCTTTCCAGTCAGTCGAGGCCTGGCGCAAACGCCTGGTGCAGGACAACGAGCGGCGGCTACAGCTGGTGGCGCTGCATGCCGGTGAAGTGATCGGCCAGCTGGGTTTGGAACAGTATTTGCGCGTGCGCCAAAGCCACGTCGGTTCATTCGGCATGGGCGTCGCCACCGCCTGGCAGGGCAAGGGCGTGGGCTCCCGGCTGCTGGGCGCGGCGCTGGAGGTGGCGGATAACTGGATGAACCTGCACCGGGTGGAACTCACGGTGTACGCAGACAACGAAGCCGCCCACCGGCTGTACCACAAGTTCGGCTTCGAGACCGAAGGCCTGCTGCGCGACTACGCCGTGCGTGACGGCGCGTTCGTCGACACCCTGACCATGGCGCGCATCCGCAAGCCGGCCTAGTCGTCCTGCAACGCAAACGCCACCGCAGCCTGCGCATGCAGCTCGGTGGTGTCCAGCAAGGGCAGGTTGCTGTGCTGCGGCTTGATCAACAGGCTGATTTCCGTACAGCCGAGGATGATGGCCTGGGCGCCACGGGCGGCCAAAGACTCGATCACCCGCTGGTACACCTCGCGCGATGCGTCGCTGATCATCCCGACGCACAACTCTTCGTAAATGATCCGGTGCACGGCCTGGCGCTCTTCAGCGTCCGGCACCAGCACGGTCAGCCCCTGCGCCGCCAGGCGTGACTTGAGAAACTCCTGCTCCATGGTAAATGCGGTACCCAGCAGGCCAACGCTCAGGGTGCCAGCTTCCACGGCCGCCGCGCCGGCAGCGTCTGCAATATGCAGAAACGGTATCGACACCGCCGCTTCAATCTGCGGCGCTACCAGGTGCATGGTGTTGGTACACAGCACGATGCACTCGGCGCCCCCGGCTTGCAGGCGGCGGGCGGCGTCTTCGAGGATCAGCGCCGCGTCGTCCCAGCGCCCGGCGTGCTGGGCCTGCTCCACCGGGCCGAAGTCGACGCTGTACATCAACAGTTGTGCCGAGCGCAGCGGCCCGAGCTGGTCGCGCACGTTCTGGTTGATGATGCGGTAATACTCGGCGCTGGACTCCCAGCTCATGCCGCCGATAAGGCCGATGGTGCGCATGCGATGCTCCTGAATTGGACGGGCGAGGGCACCACATTACCCGCGCGCTGCGCTTTAGTCATACGCCGGTGTGCGGCATCTGCCATGATCAAGGCTCGCAACATGGGTCACCCAAGGAACACGGCAATGGACGATGTACAACAACTGGGCGAGATGCTGCGTCATTACGCCGACAGCGAAGCTCACAAGAAACAGCAGTTCGAAGTGCAGTCGGCCCATTGGGCGCAGAAGATCGGCGAGTTGTTCGGCCAGATCGAGCAGTGGCTTGCGCCTGTGAAGACGGTCGGTTTGCTGGAAGTGCAGCGCGAGGCGTACGTGGCTTCCGGTCCCAGCGTGCCGGTGGAGACCTCCACCTTCAAGACCGAGAAACTGACCATCCATATCGCCGGCAAACCGGTGGAGTTCGTGCCGGATGTGATGGGCGCCGGCGGTTTGATTTCGCTGTCGGTGATGGGCTTGACCGCCGCCCGCTACGGCAGCATTTCCCTGGTATTGCTGCCGGGGAAAAACGACTGGCTGTGGAAGAAAACCAATGGTTTGAAAGACCCGGATACGTTCGGCTTCGATGCCAACTTCCTGGCGTTGCAGTTGCAGAGCCTGATTCCCCGCGAACGCGGCTAGTCGCTCAATGTGGTGCTTGTGTGGGAGCGGGCTTGCTCGCGAAAGCGGTGTGTCAGTCGCTGTATATGTTGACTGAACCACCGCATTCGCGAGCAAGCCCGCTCCCACAATTAGATCTCTATATTGCCCCAGTCCTGCTTTGTTTCCTCAGGCGCCACCGCGTTGACCCGCTTGCCCGTGGCCAGCTCCACCCGCCGTGCCACCTCCGGGTCATCGGCGAACGGCATCAGGCTGGCCTCATCCAGGCTCTCCTTCGACTGGCCCCGCAGGCAATACTCAACCGCGCCATACAGACTGATCACCGCCGCCAGGTTCAGCGCTATCTCCCACATCAGGCGATCTGCGCGTCAAGCTGCGCCACCTTCAAATCCGCCACTCGCACCGTGCGCCAGGTGTTGTACGCCATCAGCAACATGCCGCTGAGGAAGAACACCCCGCCGACGAATCGCACCACAAATCCCGGATGGCTGGCCTGTAACGCTTCCACAAACGAGTAGGTGAGGGTGCCGTCATCGTTCACCGCCCGCCACATCAGGCCCTGGGTGATGCCGTTGACCCACATCGACGCGATGTACAGCACCGTGCCAATGGTCGCCAGCCAGAAGTGCATATTGATCAGCCCCACACTGTGCATCTGCGCGCGCCCGAAGATTTTCGGGATCATGTGGTACAGCGAGCCAAACGTGATCATCGCCACCCAGCCCAGGGCGCCGGCGTGGACGTGGCCGATGGTCCAGTCGGTGTAATGGGAGAGGGCGTTGACGGTCTTGATCGCCATCATCGGCCCTTCAAAGGTCGACATCCCGTAGAACGCCAGCGACAGCACCAGGAAGCGCAGGATCGGGTCGGTGCGCAATTTATGCCAGGCCCCGGAAAGCGTCATCATGCCGTTGATCATCCCGCCCCAGCTCGGCGCCAGCAGGATCAGCGACATCGCCATCCCCAGCGACTGCGCCCAGTCCGGCAGCGCGGTGTAGTGCAGGTGGTGCGGACCGGCCCAGATGTACAGGGTGATCAGCGCCCAGAAGTGCACGATGGACAGGCGATAGGAATACACCGGCCGCCCGACCTGCTTCGGCACGAAGTAGTACATCATCCCCAGGAAACCGGTGGTCAGGAAGAACCCCACGGCGTTGTGCCCGTACCACCACTGCACCATGGCGTCGGTGGCCCCGGAGTACACCGGGTAGGACTTGAACCAGTCCACCGGGATCGACAGGTGATTGACCACGTGCAGCATGGCGATCACCACGATGAACGCACCGAAGAACCAGTTGCCGACGTAGATGTGCTGGGTCTTGCGCTGCACCACAGTGGTGAAAAACACGATCGCATAGGCCACCCACACCACGGTCATCCACACCGCGCCGCTGAACTCGATCTCGGCGTATTCCTTGGTGGTGGTGTAACCCAGTGGCAGGCTGACCAGCATGATCACGATCACCGACTGCCAGCCCCAAAAGGTAAAGGCAGCGAGCTTGTCCGAGTACAGCCGTACCTGGCAGGTGCGCTGTACTGCGTAGTAGCTGGCGGCGAATTGCGCGCTGCCGGCAAAGCCGAAAATCACCAGGCTGGTGTGCAGCGGGCGCAGGCGGCCGAAGGTGGTCCACGGCAGGTCGAGGTTCATCTCGGGCCACACCAGTTGCGAGGCGATCCACACGCCCATGGCCATGCCGACCACGCCCCAGACGATAGTTGCAATGACGAATTGACGCACGACCTTGTAGTTGTAGGCCTGTGCGGTTGATGGTGGTTGCATGCTTAGTCCTCCCACGGTTCCAAGTGGGCGGCACTGTAGGAAGTATGGGTAGAACAATACAGACTCAGACCCGGGTCATTACTACGGATCAGCCACTAACCTGCATTTTTCGCACGTTACCCCCGTCAATAAATCGTTTGTCCAACCCCCGCCCAATGACAAAACTGCAAGTCACTCGCAAAACAACAACGATTGGGCAAAAAACCATATGCAAATCGAGCGCAACTTTTACAACGGCCACTTCGCCGAACCTGCCAGCACCGCCCAAATCGCGGTCTACAACCCCGCGACCGAGGCCCAGGTAGGCCGGGTGTCCGCCGCCACCCCTGATGAAGCCATTGCGGCCGTCGATGCCGCCGCCAGCGCACAGAAAACCTGGGGCAAGCTCACCAGCATCCAGCGCGCCGAACACCTGCGGGCTTTCGCCGCCGCCCTCGAAACCTGCGCTGAAAGCATAGGCCGGGCGCTGGCCAGCGAATCCGGCAAAAGCCTCGACGACGCCAGCAACGAAGCGCGCTACGCCGCCCAGATCACCCGCTACCACGCCGAATGGGCACGCCGCATCGAAGGCGAAATCATCCCCAGCGACACCCCGGACGAAAACCTGTTCCTGCAACGCGAGCCGATTGGCGTCGTGGCTTGCCTGATTCCGTTCAACTACCCGGTCTATACCCTGCTGCGCAAAATCGCCCCGGCGCTGATTGCCGGCAACACCGTGGTGGTGCGCCCGAGCAACAACACGCCGTTGTCCGCCTTTGAAATCGCCCGTGCCGTCGAGCAGTCGGGCATGCCGGCCGGCGTGATCAACATCCTGACCATGGACCACGCCACCGCCGCCGCCCTGTGCACCCACAAGGCCGTGGGCCTGATCACCCTGACCGGCAGCGTCAACGCCGGGCGCATCGTGCTCGACTACTGCAAGGCCAACATCGCCAAGCCGTCCCTGGAGCTGGGCGGCAAGACCCCGGCGATCATCGAGGCCGACGCCGACCTGGAAAAAGCCGCCAGCGACATCATCGCTTCCAAGACCACCCACTGCGGCCAACTGTGCACGGCCGTCGAGCGGGTGTATGTGCAGGAAAGCGTCTATGACCGATTCCTGGCCCTGCTCAAGGCCAAGATCGGCGCCGTCAAATTCGGTGACCGTGCCACGGATGCGGGCCTGATGGGCCCACTGGTCAACGCCAGCTCCCGGCAGAATATTCACGCCATGGTCGAGCGCGCCATCGCCGACGGTGCTGTACTGGAAACAGGCGGCGTACGCCCCGACGGCCCGGGCCATTTCTACCCGCCGACGCTGCTCAGCGCCTGCCGCCAGGACATGGAAATCATCCAGGAAGAAATCTTCGGCCCGGTGCTGCCGGTGCTCAAGTACCGCGATATCGACGAAGCGCTGGCTATGGCCAACGATCACCAGTTCGGCCTGTCGTCGGTGCTCTATACCGAGAACTACCGCACGGCCATGAAAGTCGCCAACGCCATCGAGGCCGGCGAGTTGTACGTCAATCGCACCCCGGCCGACCCTTACCAGGGTTTCCACGCCGGCTGGAAACGCTCAGGGCTGGGCGGCGATGACGGCAAGCACGGGATGCTTGAATTCACCCAGACCCGTTTGGTGGTCATGAAGTACTGATTCACCGACCACCGGCTTCACCTCAATAAAAACAATTATCGGGGCACCTGCACAGTGGGTGCCCGAGGTCTACAAGATGTCCAAGCCTGCACCCGTTGCCCAGGGTTTCGATGCCGTGTCCGCGGCTAAAAGCGACAAAGCCAGTCGCTACTTCCAATTGATGTTGCTGGTATTGGCTGCCGGGGCGATCTACCCGATCCTCTACCTGCGCCAGGTCTACCAGACCACCATGCTCGAGGTGTTCCAGATCAACCACAGCCAGCTGGGTTATCTGTACTCGATGCTCGGTACGATCTTCCTGCTCAGCTACCTGCCGAGCGGCTGGTTGGCCGATCGCCTGCCGCCACGCTTCCTGATCTTCTTTTCGTTGGTGGCCACCGGGGCCCTGGGTATCTGGTACTCCACTGTGCCGTCGATGACCGGCCTGATGATCATCTTCGGCTGCTGGGGCCTGACCACCGGCCTGACCTTCTGGGCTTCGGTGCTCAAGCGGGTGAAGATGATCGCCCATCACAGTGAGCAGGGCCGTTTCTTCGGCATCCTCGACGGCGGCCGTGGCCTGGTGGAAGCCTTGCTGGCGACCGTGGCCCTGGGGCTGTTCGCCTACGCCACCGAGACCCGCAGCCAAACTGCGGCCGAAGGCTTCAAGCACGTGGTCTACCTGTATTCGTTCGTGTGTATCGCCATTGGTTGTGTGCTGGTGCTGCTCAAGGACCCCAAGTCCATGGCCGAAACTGCGGCGGTCGAGAAGGGCAAGTTCAACCTGATCGCCGACCTCACCACCCTGGTGAAAATCCCCGAGCTGTGGCTGGTGACCGCCATCGTGTTCTGCGGTTACCACATGTTCTGGGCCACCTACAGCTTCTCCGATTACCTGCAAGGCAGCGGCATGACCGCCGTGATGGCCGGCACCATCACCACCATCAAGTTGTGGATGCGACCCATCGGCGGGATCGGCGGCGGCTGGCTGGGGGACAAGTTTTCGAACATCTCGGTGCTGATCGTCGCGCTGCTGCTGGTGACCCTGGCGATGGTCGGCCTGATCGTGTTCCCGGCCATTGGCAGCCTCGGCTTGCTGATCGGCACGGTGATCTTTATCGGCCTGATGACCTACGCGATTCGCGGCCTGTACTGGGCGATCCTCGACAGCTGCGACATCCCGCTGCGCATCACCGGCCTGGCCATCGGCATCGTCTCGGTGGTGGGTTACCTGCCGGACACCTTTATCCCGCTGATCAATGGCTACCTCACCGACACATACCCGGGGCAGGTCGGCTACAACCTGTACTTCGGCTACATCGCCTTCATCGGCGTGCTCGGGACCCTCGCGGCCCTGACCTTGCGCGCCCGGATCAATCGTAAAAAATTCAACCAGACAGGTGCCTGAGATGAAAATCGTCGCCCTTGAAACCCATATTGTCGCCGTACCGCCACCGCACATCGGCGGCATGTATTGGCTGTTCGTCAAACTGAAAACCGACTGCGGCATCGAAGGCGTGGGCGAGATCTACGCCGCCACCTTCGGCCCCAAGGCCATGCTGCCGATCATCGAGGACGTGTTCGAGCGCTACCTGCTCAACCACGACCCGCACCACATCGAGCGCTTCTTCCGCCAGGCGTACTCCAGCGGTTTCACCCAGCGCCCCGACCTGACCATGATGGGCGTGGTCAGCGGCCTGGAAATGGCCTGCTGGGACATCATCGGCAAGGCCGCCAACAAGCCGGTCTATGAGTTGCTGGGGGGCAAGGTCAACGAGCGCCTGCGTTCCTACACCTATCTGTACCCGGTCAACAGCAAGGGCGAGTACGACTATGACGACCCGGACCTGGCCGCCGAATGCGCGATCGAGAACATGAACAAGGGCTTCACCGCCGTGAAGTTCGACCCGGCAGGCCCGTACACCGCGTACTCCGGCCACCAGATCTCCCTGGAAGTGCTGGAACGCTGCGAAACCTTCTGCCGCAAGATTCGCGAGGCGGTGGGCGACAAGTGCGACCTGCTGTTCGGCACCCACGGGCAGATGGTGCCGTCGTCGGCGATTCGCCTGGCCAAGCGCCTGGAGAAATACGACCCGCTGTGGTTCGAAGAACCGGTGCCACCAGGCCAGGAAGAGGCCATGGCCCAGGTCGCGGCGAAGACCAGCATTCCCATCGCCACCGGCGAGCGCCTGACCACCAAGTACGAGTTCTTCAAGCTCTTGCAGGCCGGTGGTGCATCGATCCTGCAAATGAACGTGGCCCGCTGCGGCGGCCTGCTGGAAGCCAAGAAAATCGCGAGCATGGCCGAGGCCTACTACGCGCAGATCGCCCCGCACCTGTACAACGGACCGATCGGCGCAGCGGCGAGTTTCCAGTTGGCCACGTGCACGCCGAACTTCCTGATCCAGGAAAGCATCATGACCTGGGGCGGCTTCCATGCCGAAGTGCTGACCAAGCCGCTGCAATGGGAGGACGGCTACATCATCCCGTCCACCGAGCCGGGCCTTGGGGTGGAGCTGAACATGGACGTGGTGCGCAAGCACACGCCGTACACCGGCGAGCGGCTGCACCTGCAAATGGCGCCCACGCCTGCTGACGTGAAAGACACTTCGCCCGCCAAGGGCTAAAAAAAACGACTTATGCGGTAACCGTGAATGACATACGACTACATCATCGCCGGCGCCGGCGCCGCAGGTTGCGTCCTGGCCAACCGACTCTCCGCCTCGGGCGAGCATTCGGTATTGCTGCTGGAAGCCGGCGGCAAGGACAGCTCCTGGTGGTTCAAGATCCCGGTCGGTTTCGCCAAGATGTACTACAACCCGACCTTCAACTGGATGTACTACAGCCAGCCGCAAAAACAACTGGCCGACCGTGCCATCTATGCCCCGCGGGGCAAGGTGCAGGGCGGTTCCGGCTCGATCAACGCCATGATCTACGTGCGCGGCCAGGCCCATGATTTCGATGACTGGGCGGCCAATGGCAACGACGGCTGGGGCTTCAAGGACGTGCTGCCGTACTTCCGCAAGCTGGAAAATCACCCCCTGGGCGACACCGAATACCACGGCAGCAGCGGCCCCATCAGCATCACCCCGATGAAGGGCCAGACCCATGCCATCTGCGATGTATTTCTCAAGGGCTGCGAGCAATTGGGCTATGGCCTGAGCGATGACTTCAACGGGCCGAACTTCGAAGGTGCGGGCCTCTACGACGTCAACACCCGCAACGGTGAGCGCTGCTCCAGCAGCTTTGCGCACCTGCACCCGGCGTTGGGTAGGCCGAACCTGACCGTGGAGTTGCATGCGCTGGTAGACCGCGTGCTGTTCGACGATCAACAACGCGCCACCGGCATCAGCGTGACCCAGCACGGCGTGGTTCGCACCTTCAGCGCGCGCAAGGAAGTGATCCTGTGCGCCGGGGCGGTGGATACGCCGAAGATCCTGCAACTGTCGGGTGTGGCGGACAAGCAATTGCTCGCCGAACACAACATCCCGCTGGTCAAGGACCTGCCTGCAGTGGGGCAGAACCTGCAGGACCACCTCTGCGCCAGTTATTACTACAAGGCCAATATCCCGACCTTGAACGACCAGCTCAGCTCGCTGTTTGGCCAGGTCAAACTCGGTCTCAAATACCTGCTGACCCGCAAGGGCGCGCTGGCCATGAGCGTCAACCAGGCCGGCGGGTTCTTTCGCGGCAACGAAGGGCAGGCGCACCCCAATCTGCAGCTGTACTTCAACCCGCTGTCGTACCAGATCCCGAAAAACAACAAGGCCAGCCTCAAGCCCGAGCCGTATTCAGGCTTCCTGCTGTGCTTCAACCCGTGCCGGCCTACCAGCCGCGGGACGATCCGCATCGCCTCGAAAAACCCACGGGACGCGGCCTTGATCGACCCCAACTACCTGAGCACCCAAAAGGACATCGACGAGGTGATCCAGGGCAGCCGGCTGATGCGCAAGATCATGCAGGCGCCGGCGCTCAAGGGCGTGACGGTGGCCGAGGTGTTGCCGGGGCCGGCGGTGCAAACCGATGAGCAGATGCTGCAGTACTTCCGCGAGAACAGCGGCTCGATCTATCACCTGTGTGGCTCTTGCGCCATGGGCTCGGACCCGCTGGTGTCGGTGGTGGACAAGCGCCTGAAGGTGCACGGGATGCAAGGGCTGCGGATTGTCGATGCGTCGATTTTCCCCAACGTGACCTCGGGCAATACCCATGCGGCGGTGTTGATGGTGGCGGAGAAGGGCGCGGATCTGATCCTGCAGGATGCCTGAATTGATCGTTCCCACGCTCTGCGTGGGAATGCATCCTGTGACGCTCCGCGTCACGACTTCAAGAGCAGACGCGGAGCGTCCAGGGCGGCGTTCCCACGCGGAGCGTGGGAACGATCATAGAGAGACCGTGTTTTGCCACTGGGCAACCGTTTCGGCACTGATGCTTACCCCACCACACACAATCACCACCACATCCTCAATCCCGGCAATCGCCCCATGCTCCAGATACGCCACGGCCAACGAAACCCCACATGCCGGTTCCACCAACTGGCGTAAATCATCGGCGTACCGCGCCACGCCCATCATCGCGTCGGCATCACTCAACACCACGCATTGATGGGCAAACCTGCCGATATGCTGCACCGGCCACGCCGCCACCTGGGTCGCGGCCAACGACTTGGCCACGGTATCGATCTTCGCCAGCCGCACGGGCTTTCCAGCCTCTACGGCAGCAGCAAACGAAGCCGCGCCCGCCGTTTCACACGCAATCACCTTGCAGCCGAACCGCCCATGACGCTCCAGGCCCGTCAGAACGCCCGCGAGCAGTCCACCGCCACCCACCGAGGTCACGATGGCGCCCACCTGAGGGCAGTCCTCGAGAATCTCATCGATCATGCTGCTGTGGCCTTCCCACAACAGCGGGTGATCAAAGGCCGGCACATACAGTGCCTCAGGTGATTCGGAGAGTTGCAGCGCCAGCTCATTGGATTGATCCCACAGATCACCGTGCACCACCACCTCGGCCCCGGCCTGGCGGATGCGTGCGCAGGTGGCTTCGGGGGTGGTGGTCGGCACCACGATCCGCGCCTGCAACCCCAGGCCGCGCGCCGCGAAGGCCGTGGCCAGCCCGGCATTGCCGCCGGAGGGGCATACCACCGTGGTCTTGCCCTGGCTCGCCGCGTAGGCGCACAGCGTGGTCATGCCGCGCAACTTGAACGAGCCACAGGGTTGCAGGTTCTCGAGCTTCAGCCAGACCCGCCGGGTAGCGGTAGACAAGCCGGGGTGCAGGATCAACGGGGTGCGAATCGGCAGCATTTCACAAGTTCCTTTTGGGTGAGGCTGCCATCCTACCTCAGCTCGTGGCTGCCACCAGGGGGGCGGCCGGTGTCCTGCGGCGCGTCACATGGCTGATGCCCATGATGATCAACGGCGTGAACAGGGCGATGTAGGCGTTGTCGATGCCCCACGGATTACCGGCGAGGAACCAGCCCACGGTCGCGAGCAACGAGGCAATGATGCTCAGGAATGCCCCGGCCGCCGTGCCGAATTTCGGCGCGTAGAACACCATCAACACCAGCACGGCCAGGGAGGCGCGCAACGCCTTGCCGAGGAAGGCGATCATCAGCACCTTGTCCGAGGTCAGTGCCAGGGCAATCGGCAACAGGCCGACAGCGATGGTCGCCAGGCGCACGAAGCGCAGGGACTTGGCGTCGCTTTTTTCCGGGTTGAACCATGGCTCGTAGAAGTCCCGCAGCAACAACGTCGCCGAGCCCATGCTCACCGCCGAAATGGTGCCGAACAGCGAGCCGGCAAGGCCTGCCACCACCAGCCCGGCCGTCAGTTGGTCCATGCTGGCGATCAGGGTGGGGAAGGCTTGCAGGGAGTCGACATGGGGGAACAGCACCGCGCTGCACATACCGATCAGTGCTGCGCCGATGCCGAACGGCACCATCAGCACCGCCACGTAGAAGCAGGCGCGCTGGGCCTTGCCTGCGTGGCTGACGGTGTTCACCGCCTGGATTACGTATTGGGTGGAGAAGATCGAACCGATCCCGGCGATCATCCAGGCGATGATCTGGCCCCAACCCACGGCGGTCCAGTCAAACATGCTGGCAGGCAATTGCGCTTGCAGCTGGCCGATGCCGCCCACCTGCTTCAAGCCGAACCACAAGGCCAAGCCGACGCCCAGGTATTTCAGGGCGGCGTGGACGAAGTTGGTGTAGATCACTGAGCGCATGCCGCCGATGCTGACGTATGCCACCGAGACTACGCCGACGATCACGATCGCCAGGGTTCGGTCTACTTGCATCACGCTGGCCAATACGGCGCCGCCGCTGGCGTAGATCGAGACGGCGACGATCTCCAGGGCAAAGATGGTGATGATCGACGTGGCGAAGCGGGTGCGTTGGCCGTAGTTGCGCGCGAGTACGCCGGAGATGGTGTTGTCGCCCAGGTCCTTGTATTTGCGCGCCAGTAGCCAGGCGAAGAGTACGAAGCCCAGGGCCAGGGCGAACAGGTTCCATGCGGCGGAGATGCCGACCTTGAAGCCGGTTTGGGCGGTGCCGATGCTGACTGCGGTGCCGATAAATTCCGAGAGCATCAGGAAGCCGATCAGGAACGCCGGGAAGTGGCCGCCGCCGGTGGTGTAGTTGTTGGCGCTGCGGGAGTGGCGGCGCACGCCGTAGCTGATCAGTGCCAGGCTGAGCATGTACAGGCCGGTGATGGACAGTACGATCCATGAGGAGTGGGTGGGCATTTTTTATACTCTTTAGGTATTTTTGTAATTGTGGGTAGTTTCCTCTGCTGGTTTTGCTTTCGTCTAATATCGGGTTGGTATGGTTTGATACTCTTTTGGTATGGGTGTATATCCGTTATCTGGGTAACGGCTACCTATGGTTTCGCTCTTACAGCGAGGGCCGCTGCGCAATACCTGCGTTCGGCCTCGAGCTTATTGGGGCAGTCAGATCA
>NZ_JACAPY010000048.1:9102-16395 GCF_013385455.1 Pseudomonas sp. G1002 | reverse complement strand
AAAGCCGACCTGAGTGTTAAAAACCAAGCGCTTTTCTGTAGGAGCCGGCTTGCCGGCGATGCAGACACCTCGGTGCATCAGGTACACCCAGTTGATGCCATCGCCGGCAAGCCAGCTCCTACAGTGGACCGTGCCCGCTTTAGCTTTTGATTTGGCTTTTAACACTCAAGCCGGCTTTCAGGCCGCTGTAAGAGCGGAACCAATATCGGCCATCACCCAAATAACGGATATGCCCCCGATCTACCACCCCCGCAACCGCTCCCAAACCTGCACCTCACCATTCTCCAGCAGCGCGCCATAGCTGCCGAACTGCGTCCCCGTAGCACACGCATGGTTAGGCAAAACCCTCAGCCGCGTCCCCAGCGGAAACCGCTCAACCACATCCACCGCCACCCCGTCGAACCAAGCCACCCCATGCTCCTGATTCGCGCTGCCCACCAGCAACCCCTCAATCACCTCACCACCCTCGGTACACACCTGCCCATAACCAAAATCCCGCTTCTGCGACTGCGTCCCACGATCCCGACTCATCGCCATCCACCCCGCGTCGGTAATGATCCAGCCCTTTTCCACCTGATGCCCGATCACCGTAGTCAGCACACTCAACGCCAGCTCATCAATGCGGCACACCCCAACGTTATGCATCACCAAATCAAAAAACGCATAAACCCCAGCCCGCAGCTCAGTCACACCCTCCAGGCTCACCGCCGACAGCGCCGTGGGCGTCGAACCCACACTCACCTGCAAGCAAGGCAACCCCGCCCCCCGAATCACCTCGGCCGCTGCAACACAGCGCGCCCGTTCCTGCTCGGCAATCGCCCGCAACGCCTCAGGCGTATCCAGCCCGTAACTTTCCCCGGCATGAGTCGACACCCCGGCAAGCATCCCGCCGCCATACAGCAGCCTGGCGATCTCCAGCAACAGCGGATCCTGAGGCTTCACCCCGGACCGGTGCCCATCACAGTCAATCTCAATCAGCACCGCAAAAACCTCACCCTGCAGCGCACCAAACTCGACAATCGCCCGGGCCCCGGCAAGGCTGTCGGTGATCAGCGTCAGCGCACACCCCTGACGACGCAACGCCAACGCCTGAGGCAATTTATGCGGCGCCATCGCCACCGCATACAGAACGTCCCGAATGCCGAGGTCGAAAAAATACTCGGCCTCCTTCAACGTCGAAACCGTAATCCCCGTGGCCCCGGCAGCGATTTGCGCCGCCACCACCTCGGCACATTTATGGGTCTTCACATGGGGCCGCAAGCGCACACCCAAGTCATCGGCACGCTGCTGCATACGCAGGATATTGCGCTGCATCCGGCTCACATCCAGCAAAGCTGTCGGGGTTTCCATCGTGCACACTCCAAAAGGTAAATTGACGGTCTATCCAGTACTGGATATGTTGTCTGAATGAAAAAACACACTCCCGAACAAGCGGCCTTGATCAGCCAGCTCGAACAGATTGCCGAAGGCCTGAGCAAGACCTTCAGCCCGTTTTGCGAGGTCGTGCTGCACGACCTGCGCGACCCGCAGCACGCAATCATGGCCATCCACAACAACCTCTCCGGGCGCCAGCCGGGTGACCCGGCCACCGAGCTGGGCCTGGCGCGGATTGCCGATCCCGAGTACCCGCAGGTGATCGCCAACTACCAGAACCAGTTCGCCGACGGGCGTCAGGTCAAGAGCACTTCCATCGGCATCAAGGACTCCACCGGCAAGTACGTGGCGGCCTTGTGCATGAACGTCGACCTCTCGTTGTTCCGTGGCTTGCAGGGCATGCTGGAACAGTTCGGCTCGGTCAGCGGCGACCGGCCCGCCGAGTCTCTCGACCCGTCCGGTGCCGACGCCATTCGTGCGCGCATCGACCAGTTCGCCGCACGCCTGGCGACCACCCCACGTGCCCTCAAGGCCGCCGACCGGCGCCTGCTGATGCAAGAGCTGAAAGAAGCCGGCGTGATGGACATCCGGCGTGCCATGGAAACGGTTGCCTCACACCTTGGGGTCTCGCGGGCGGCGGTCTACACCTACGCCAAATGACCTATGCCGAGCGCGCCACGGCTTCGATTTCAATCAGATAGCCGTGGTGCAGTTCCGGCACCGGCACCACCGCGCGGGCGGGGCGGTGATCCCCCAGCGCAGCGGCGTACAAGCCATCAAATTCAGGCCAGTGTTTTACCCCCACCACGTACACCGTGACTTTCACCAGGTCTGCGGGTGAGCCGTCTGCGGCCTTCAAAATCGCCAACAGATTGTCCAGGGCCACTTGAGCCTGTTCGGCAAACGAAGCCTCGAGGTTATGACGCCCGTCAGGGCTCACCGGCAATTGACCGGAGATGTACAGCGTGCCCTGGTGGCTTAGGGCCTGGGAGTAGTGCCCGGCAGGCTGGGAGGCAGTGGCTGTGTGGTGAATCTTCATGATCGGCAGTTCTCAAGCAAGGGAGGGAAGGGGAGCAGGTTGTTCATCGGTGGCACCGTGGCCAATCACCGCCGTGGCCACGCCGCAGCCGAACACGTTGGTGGCGGTACGGCCCATGTCGAGGATCGGGTCCACGGCGAGGATCAGCAGCAAACCGGCTTCCGGCAGGCCGACCATCGGCAGGCCCGCCGCGAGCACCACCAGTGAGCCGCGCGCCACGCCGGCGGTGCCTTTGCTGATGACGAGCAAGGTCAGCAGGATCATTACCTGATGGCCGAAGCTCATTTCGATGCCATAGGCCTGGGCGATGAACATCACGATAAACGCCTGGTACATCATCGAACCGTCGAGGTTGAACGAGTAACCCAGGGGCAGCACAAAACTGTTGATGCGCTTGGGCGAGCCGAAGCTATCCAGGGCGGCGATGGTCTTGGGGTAGGCCGCCTCGCTGCTGGCGGTGGAGAACGCCAGCAAAACCGGGCTGCGCAGCAACTGCAACAGTTGTTTGAAACGTGCGCCCAGCGCCAGGTAACCCACGCCGCTGATCACCAGCCACAGCACCGCCAGGCCCAGGTAGAACTGCGCGATCAACTTGCCAAAGCTGACCACCATCCCCAGCCCGTACAGGCTGATGGTGGCGGCAATTGCGGCAAACACCGCCAGCGGCGCGATCACCATCACGTATTCGGTGATGCGGAACATCACCTGGGTCAGTTCTTCCAGCACGTGCAGGATCGGCGACCTGGCGCTGCCCTTGACGAACGCCAGCGCTGCGCCGAAGAACAACGAAAACACCACGATTTGCAGCACCTCATTGTTGCCCATGGCCTCGACGATGCTGCGGGGGAATACATGGGACAAAAAACCCGACAGGTTGAAGCTGGCGGTGTTCAAACCGCTGTTGCCGTTGGCCGCCACACTCAGGTTGAGCCCCGCGCCTGGCTGAAACAGATTGGCCAATGTCAAACCGATCAGCAGCGATACCACGGACGCAATCAAAAACCAGGTCATCGCCTTCAACCCGACACGGCCGATGGAACCGCTGTCGGCCATGCTCGCCACGCCACTGATCAACGTCGCCAGCACCAGCGGCGCGATGACCATCTTGATCAGGCGCAAAAACACGTCGGTGACCATGCTGAAGTAACCCGCGATGGTCTTGGCGGTGTCGGCGTCCAGTTGGGCATGCAGCACGGCCCCCACCAGCACGCCAAGGATGATCGCAATCACAATGGCCCGGGCCAGGTAACGATTTTTCATAAGCACCTCTTGTTGTTAACGCTCAGGGAACACCCAGGCATTTTTTATAGGCGGCAGAAATTGCAGGCAGCAGGAAGCCATGTGGCAAGCACGCTCGCCACAGTATTTTCTTGTTAGAGGTTTTAGCCCTTTAGCAGGCTCGCGTACTTCTCGATATCGACGTTGCCACCGGTCACGATGATGCCTACGCGCTGGCCCCGGAACTGCTGCTTGAGGTTGCGCAAGGCCGCAAGGCCGAGGCAACCGGTGGGCTCCACGACCATCTTCATGCGTTGCATGAAGAACCTCATCGACTCCACTAACTCGGCGTCCGAGACCGTAAGGATGTCATTCACGTTCTCGCGGATGATCGGGAAGGTGTGATTGCCAAGGTGCTGGGTCTGGGCGCCGTCTGCGATGGTCGCTGGCGTGTCGATGTGCACGATGCTGCCGGTCTGGAAGGAACGCTGGCCGTCATTCCCGGCTTCGGGCTCGACCCCGTACAGCAGGCAATCAGGCGACAACGCACGGGTGGCCAATGCCGTACCGGAGAGCATGCCGCCACCGCCCAGGCCGACAAACAAGGCATCCAGTGGGCCGGTGAATTCCAGCAGCTCCTTGGCGGCAGTGCCCTGGCCGGCCAGCACGTCCGGGTGGTCGTAGGAGGGGATCAACGTCATGCCGTGCTGCTCGGCCAGGGTGCGGCCGATCTGCTCGCGGTCTTCGGTGATACGGTCGTAGAACACCACGGTCGCGCCGTATTCCCGGGTGGCGGCGACCTTGGCAGCCGGGGCGTCGGTGGGCATTACGATGGTGGCCGGCATCTGCAACAGGCGGGCGGCCAGTGCGATGCCTTGGGCGTGATTGCCCGAGGAAAACGCCACTACACCGGCCTTGCGCTGCGCCTCGTCAAACCGGGAAAGCGCATTGAACGCACCGCGAAACTTGAATGAACCGGTGCGTTGCAGGTTTTCGCATTTGATGAACACCTGGGCGCCGGTCTCGGCATCGAGGGTGCGCGAGGTGAACACCGGCGTGCGGTTGGCGAAGCCCTCCAGGCGTTCGGCGGCTTTGATCACGTCATGGTACGAAGACAGTTGCATGGAAAGGACCTCTGAAAATGAACCGTGCACGAGCGCATTGCATTTGCTGTTTGGATAAAATATCCATAACTATACAAAATGTAAAGCTCGGCATGCCCACTGTCTTCAGTGCCCGACCAGCTCTTCCAGCAACCGGTCCTTGTAGCCCTGCAAGACCGGCGAACTGCGCTCCCTCGGATGTGGCAAGTCCACCCGGATTTCATGCTTGATCCGCCCCGGGTGGGCGTCCATCACGATCACCCGGTCACCCAGGTACAGCGCCTCTTCGATGTCATGGGTGACCATGATCACCGTGCAGCGCTGTTGCACCCAGATCCGTTGCAGCTCCCGCTGCAGGTGCACACGGGTCAGGGCGTCGAGGGCGCCCAGTGGTTCATCGAGCAACAGTACCTTGGGTTTATTGATCAGTGCCCGGGCGATTGCAGCACGTTGCGCCATGCCGCCGGAGAGCTGGTGCGGGTAGGCGTTTTCAAAGCCGGTGAGGTTGACCAGAGCGATATGTTCGGCCACTTGCCGATCCTTTTCGGACTGGGGCAGGTTGTGGTTTTTCAGGGCCAGGGCGATGTTCTGGCTGACGGTCATCCACGGGAACAGGCGGTGATCCTGGAACACAATGCCGCGCTCCAGGCTGGTGGCGGCTATGCGCTGGCCGTCCAGCAGGATATCGCCTTCGTACTCGGCCTCCAGCCCGACAATCAGGCGCAGCAAGGTGGATTTGCCGCAGCCGCTGGCGCCGACGATGCTGACAAACTCCCCTGGCCGCACGTCGAGGTTGATGTTGTGCAACACCGGCAGCGGCTTGCCTTCGATCCGATAGGCCTTGTTCAGGCCGCGAATCTGCAGGGCGCCGGTCTGCACGGCGGTGTGGAGGGCGTGGTGGGCGATTGCGTTCATGTTCATGGCCTTCAACGAATATTGCGCCAGCGCAGCACGTGGCGGCTGAGGCGGGTAAACAGCAGGTTCATCAGGTAGCCCAGCAGGCCGATGCACAGCACGCTGAGCACGATCACTTCCATGCGCGAGCCAGCCTCGGCATTCATCATCAGGTTGCCCAGGCCGGCGCCGGAGGACAGGAACAGCTCACTGCCGATCGCCGTAACCCAGGCGAAGGCGAGGGCATGCAACACGCCGGTGGCGATGCTCGGCAACGCCGCCGGCAACAGCACGTGCACGAACTGCTGCACCGGGCTGAGCACCAGCACCTGGCCGACTTCACGATAACGCTGCTCCACATGGCTGAAGCCCTGGTAGGTGTTGAGCACCATCGGGTAGAACGCCGCGAGGCTGACGATCAGCACCTTGGAGAACTCGCCGTTGCCGAACCACATGGCAATCAACGGGATCCAGCCCAGCATCGGCACCTGGCGAATCGAATGGAACAGCGGGCCGATCAAACGGTTGGCCACACTCGACAGCGCCATCAGCACCCCCAGCACCACGCCGAACAGGATGCCCAGGGCCAGGCCGCCACTGGTGCGGGCCAGGCTGGCCAGCAGGTTGACCAGCAACTCGCCGTTACCGAGCATTTCCAGCAACGCCGAGCCGATCGCCGACAGCGGCACAAAGGCGTAGGCGCCGGCCGCGTCCTGGCGCGAGGCGTATTCCCAGGCGAGGATCAACAGCAGCGGCAGCAACAGGCCGCGGGATTTTTTCAAGAGGGTCATGCCGGGCTCCTAGCGGGTCTGCCAGCGAAACAGCCGCTGTTCCAGTGAACGAAAGCCAAAGTCGAGGGCAAAACCAATCAGCCCGGTGACCACCACACCCACCATCACCACGTCGATGCGCAGCATCTGCCGGGCCATCTCGATCATCTGCCCCAGGCCGCTGTCGGCCGCCAGCAGTTCGGTGGCCACCAGCACCACCCAGGCGCGGGTCAGGCTGATACGAAAACCGGTGATGATCGGCGGCGCGGCAGCGGGCAGGGCGATGCGCCAGACGAAGGTCGGCCAGCGCAGGCGATACACGTCGGCCACTTCGAAGTAGCTGCGGGGAATGCCCTTGACGCCTTCGCTGGCGGCCAGGGCCACCGGGAAAAATGCGGTCTTGGCGACGATGATGATCTTGAAGGTTTCATCAATGCCGAACAGCAGCACGAACATCGGGATCAGCGCGATGCTGGGGATCTGGCGCAAGGTGTGGAACAGCGGGGCGCAATACACCTCGACGTTCTTTGACAGGGCCATCAGCACCCCGAAGGCCAGGCCGCACAGCGAGCCGATGCCAAAGCCCAGACCGAGCCGGGACAGGCTGTTGCCCAGGTGTTCAGCGAGTTCGCCGCTGGCGAGCAGTTCTTCAAAGGTTTGCAGGACCTGGGCCGGCGGTACCAGCAGGTTGCGCGGGAAGATCCCGAGGTGCGCCACCAGCGTCCAGGTGGCGAGCAGGGCCAGCGGCGAGATGAGCCAGGTCAGGGCAGTGAGCAATCGGTAAGGGCGCATGGCGGGTCTTATTTCAGCGAAGTACCCGGGGGCTATCGCAAGACATGTGCCAGTGAACACAACAGGGGAGAACAATGAAGGCCAAATGTGGGAGCTGGCTTGC
>NZ_JACAPY010000048.1:0-9086 GCF_013385455.1 Pseudomonas sp. G1002 | reverse complement strand
CAGGCAAGCCAGCTCCCACAATGGATGGGTGTACATCCGAATGCCCGAATGATGCCTGGCCAACAATGGGGTGCTGCTGCAGCAACACCCCATCAGCAATTACCTCAGAAGTCGTAGCTCACACTGGTGTAGTAGAACGCACCCTGGGCGCCTTCAGGACTGGTGATCGAGTAGATCGGCACACCGTACAACTGCGCGCCGGAAGCCTTGTCCGGGTGAGTGTTGAACAGGTTCGTCGCACCGGCTGAAAGCTTGATCCCCTTGCCAAGGTTGTAGGACACGTCCAGGTCGGTGACCCATTGCGGGCTGAAGGTCTGGTCGAGGTTCGGGTTGGCGGCGTTGAGGCTTTTCCATTCGCCATAACGGCGCTGGGCCACGGTGACTCCCCACTTTTCATAGGCCCAGTTGGCGCTGAGGGTCAGCTTGTAGTCCGGGGTGCCGTGCTCGATCAGGCCTTGGGTGGTGCGGCCGATGATCTGGTTGCCCGCGATGTTGCCGACGTTGCGCAGGTCGGTGATTTGCGTGCGATTACGCGCATAGCCGGCGTTGAAGTTCACCCGGCCCCATTGCTGCAGGTCGAGTTTGTAGTTGCCGGTCAGTTCGATACCGTCGGTGCGGGTGTCGGCGATGTTGGTGTAGAACGCCGCGCTCTGGATATTGGCGTAAGGCGTCCCGGCGAAGATCGGCGAGACCACCGAGGCCGGCAATTGGTCGGAAAGGGTAATGCGGTTGTTGATGTTGATGCGGTAGGCATCCACCGTCACCGATGCGTTGTCCAGCGGTTGCCAGACCAGGCCCAGCGAGTAGTTGGTCGACTCCTCGGGCTTGAGCTGTGTGCCGCCCAGGGCCTGGGCTTCCGGGCTGTTGGCGCGCAAGGTGCGCTGCTGCACCTCGACGTAGTTGCCGCTGCCCGGCGGCTGTTCCACCACCTGCACACTGAACGACGACATGCCGCTCTGCGCCAGGGACGGTGCGCGATAGCCGGTGCTGGCGCTGGCCCGTGCGGCGATCTGCGGGGTGAAGTCGTAGCGCAGCGACAGCTTGCCGTTGGTGGTGTCGCCAAAGTCCGAATAGTGCTCGGTACGCACTGCGACACCGGCCTGGAACTTCTCGGTGACCTGGCCTTCGACATCCAGATACGCGCCCAGCACCTTGCGTTGCAGCGAGTCGGCATCCACCGGGGTGATACCCGAGTAATACCCGGTGAGCCGGCGTCCGGTCACCGGGTCAACGGTGTTGAACAGCGGGCCGTTCTGCGAGGCGGCCGGCGCGCCTGCGCTCAACTGGTAATTTTCCTGGCGCCAGGCCAGGCCTGCGGAGACGGTCAGCGGCTTGAACAGCAAGTCGGTGGGGAAGTCCCGCACCCAATCCAGGGTCACGTTGGTCTGGTCGTTCTTGCGCTCGCCGGTGTAGATCGTCGCCGGGCTGTTGGTGCCCCAACTGGGGTTGATCGCGTTGTAGTCGGTGGACTTGACGATGTTGGTGCCGTGGTTAAGCGCCAGGTCGAACTTGCCCAGTTGCTCGTTTTCGTACCGCAGGCCACCGGTGGCGGCATAGTCTTCCAGGGTGTAGCGCGTGATCGGCAAACGGCCGTCCGGATAACGCTGCAAGGAAACGCTGCCGTAGTTGTTGTACAGCGCGGTGGGCGGGTCAAAAAAACCGGTGGAGTCGTTGTTCTTGTGGGAATAGGTGGCGAACCCGTAGGCGGTCAATCCTTCGCCCACACCCATCTCGCCGTTGGCCAGGAAGTTGTACTGGTCGGAGACACTGTTGGAGCCCCAGTTCCAGGTGCGATAGCGGTTGTTCTGCTCGCGCGGCGTGTTCACGCTGGTGTCGCCGCGATAAAAGATTCGGTTGTCCGGGTTGGTGTCGCTGGCCGGGTCCTGGCTGCCGGCATCGAAACTCAAAGTCAGGAAACCGTCATTCGGCAGTTCGAAGCCTTTCCAGCCGCTGTACTTGCGCTGCATGCCATCGCCCTTGTTGTAGCCACCGAAACGGTAGCCGACGTTGCCGCCGTCGTCCTTTTGCTTGAGCACGATGTTGATCACCCCGGCAATCGCATCGGAGCCGTATTGAGCGGCGGCGCCGTCACGCAGGATCTCCACGTGGTCGATCGCGCTCAACGGGATCAGGCTCAAGTCCACCGCTGCCGCGCCACGACCGTTGGCCAGGCTCTGGCGGGTGATGTTGGCGCTGGTGTGGCGGCGCTTGCCATCCACCAATACCAGCACCTGGTCGGAAGCCAGGCCGCGCAGCGAGGCGCCCTGGGCGATGGAACCGGCAAATGCACCCTGGGGCGACTGCGGGAAGCTGAAGGACGGCGACAGTGCGGTCAGTGCGCCGGACAGGTCGGCAGCGCCGGTTTGCTGCAATTGCTCGCCGCTCAGCACATCTACCGGTGCGGCGCTTTGCAGGGCGGTGACGTCGCTGCGGCGGGTGCCGAGTACCACCACGGTGTCGAGCTTGTCGGTCTTGGCAGTGGGCTGCGCATCGGCGGCTACAGCAGGCACGGCAAGGCTGCCCATGACCAGCGCGATGGCGCCGGCCAACGGAGTACGTTGGAACATAGAAAGGTCCTTTCGAAGCGTGTTGACGATGGCGGCCGGGCGCTATGGCTCAAACAAAGAAGGTCAACTGTGGGAGCGGGCTTGCCTGCGATGATGGCGGCACAGCCACATAATGGTTGGCTGACCCACCGCTATCGCAGGCAAGCCAGCTCCCACAGTTGATCTCCGGCGTTTGGTGAATAGTGTCCGGCGGCTGAAGTTAGAAGCGGCTGGTCACGCTCAGCCCCACGGTGCGTGGGTCGCCGTAAGTGATCACGTACTGCCCCAGCCCGCCGTTCGGCCGGCCATGCACCTGATAGCGGCGGTCGGTGAGGTTGTTCACAAACCCGGTGACGCTGAGTTTTTCGTCGGCGCTGTACCAGGTCAGGCGGCTGTTGGCCAAGGTGTAGTGCGGCTGGCTCAAGTCCTTGTCGGCGCTGCTCTGGCGGTCGGCGAGGAAGTATTCCTTGTCGCGAAAACTCACGTCGGCACCGGCCACCAGCTTGCCGCCGATTTCCAGCGGGATGGTGTAGTCGCCACCCAGCGACACCACGTTGCGCGGCGAGCGCACGAAGCTGTTGCCGCTGTAGTCACCCGTGACCGCACCGGTGTTGGGGTTGGTGTTTTTGAAGTCGGTGTATTCGGTATCCAGGAACGAAATCGCCGCCCGCAGGTGCAGGTAGTCGGTGGGTTGGCCTTCCAGTTCCAGCTCGGCGCCCTTGACCTTGCCCTTGGCGCCGTTGGTCAGCGCGGTGGTCAGTACGCCGTTGTTGACGGTCAGCAGGTTGACCTGAATGTCCGAGTAGTCGTAGTAGAAGATGTTCGCGTTGGCCGTCAGGCGATGGTTGAACCACTCGGACTTCACGCCGAATTCGTAGGCATCGAGTTGTTCCGGGTCCACCGTGGTCAGCTGCGACAGGCTGGTGGACAGCCCGGTGTTGAAGCCGCCCGAGCGGAAGCCGTGGGCATAGCGGAAGAACACCCGCACGTTGTCGTTGATCCGGTATTCCGGGGTCAGGTCATAGGTCCAGGCTTCCCAGGTTTTGTCTTCCTGGCGGTTGCCGTTGGTACCGACGCCGCCCAGGGGAATCAGCGGGCCATTGGCGGTGGCGCGCGTCAACTGAGTGAGGTTGAGGTCGATGTCTTTCTTTTCCTGGGTCCAGCGCAGGCCACCGGTCACGCTGAAGTTGTCGGTGAGGTCGTAGGTCAGGTTGCCGAACAGCGCGTAGCTGTCGGTGGTGTGGTTGTAATTGAGGTCGCGAAAGTCCGTCGCGCCGTTGACCTGGTTCGAGCCGGTGCCATTGGGTGTCGGGCCCGGGGCGATAAAGCGTCCGGCGCTGCTGTCCAGGTCTTCATGGAAATAGTGCGCGCCGGCCAACCAGCGCAGGGTTTCCTGCTGGGGCGAGGCCAGGCGGATTTCCTGGGAGTACTGGGTGTATTTGTTGTCGGCGGTAGAGGTGCCGTTGACCTCGTAGGGCGTGTAGTCGGCATCGCCACTGGACTGGCCGCGGATGTAGTCGTAGGCGCTGATGGACGTGAGGGTGTAGTCGCCCAGGTGCCAGTTGAGGGTCAGCGAAGTACCGTCATGGTTGAGCTTGGAGTCGTCGTCCACGTTCAGCGCAATATTGCGCCCGGCGGGGCGGGTGTAGCCCACGTTGTAGTAGCGGCCGAGGGTCAGCGCACCGTTGGCGCCGTCGCCCTTGAACTCGCGGCTGTGGATCTTCCACAGCGCGTCCAGGTCCGGGTTGAGCTGGGCGAAGAATTGCAGGCGCACGGCCTTTTTGTTGACGTCGCCGTAGGTGTGATCGTCGATCAGGTTTTTCTGGAAACCGTCGCGTTCCTCGGAGTACAGCGAGATCCGCGCCGCGAGTTTTTCCGGAACCAGGGTGCCGCCGATGGCGCCATTGACGATGCGTTCGTTCTTGCTGCCAAAGCCGATCGTGCCATAGCCGTCGGTGTTGAAGGTCGGTTTCTTCGAGATGATATTCACCGCGCCGGCCGTGGTGTTCTTGCCATACAGCGTGCCTTGGGGGCCGCGCAGGATCTCGATGCGTTCGAGGTCAAACAGCGGGCCGCCACCGGCAATCGGTGCGTTCAGGTACACGTCATCGGCGTAGATGCCCACCGGGTACACAGTGGCCGCGCCGGTGTCGCCGGTGCCCAGGCCACGGATGTACCAGCGCGGGCGCCCGTCGCCGTCGGGGTTTTTCGCCGAGGCGTTGGGAATGAAGGTGGTGATATCGCCCATCGACCGCACGCCGTCGGCAATGATGCTGGTGCCTTGTACCGCCGACACCGCGACCGGAACCTCTTGCAGGGTTTCTTCCCGGTGTTGTGCGGTGACGGTCACGGTCTTCAGCGACGGTTCGGTTTTGCCTGCATCGTTTTCGGCAGCGTCGGCGGCCAGCAGATGTTCGCTGGCGGTGCCGCCTGCCAGCAGTAAAGCGAGCCACAGGCCCTTGGTGATTGGATTAAGTGTGTGCATTGAAATCTCCCCCGGAAAAGTTTCCTTGAAGGGGTTAGAGCAGAGATCGTGCCAAGCAGATTTCAGGGTCGATACATGATTGTAAGATATTGATATATAACGATTAAAAAATTCAAGAAGAGGACGTTTTCGAACAATTGAAAGCGCAGCCGAAGGCCGCTTGAAAAGCCTGTCGAAGATTCAGCAGAAGTTGCTTGGAGGGTGCTGCTGGAGCAGCAGGGGAGGTGTTGCCGTAGCAGCTGTCGAGCCCCGGCGAGGCTGCGTAAACGGTGTATCTGACACACCGCAAACGCAGCCTCGCCTGGGCTCGACAGCTGCTACATGGGGGAGGTCAAACAGCCACGCGGGAGGTGGAGCCGATGACCTTTTCCAGCACGCTGAAATCAATCCAGTCGCGCACATCGAAGCGCCGTGGAATGAAGTTCCAGCGATGCAGGAAATCGGTGAAATCCTGCAAGGCTTCGATGGAGCGCGAATCGAGCGTGGTACGCAGCCGACGATGGGCATCTTCGCCGTAGGCCGCGGTTACCCAGTACTCGCTGGTGTTGAGTTCCTGTGCCAGGAAGCGCCGGGTCTCGTCCGGATTGGCCCAGGCCCATTGCTCGGTGCGCAGCACTGTGTCGACGATTTTCACGCTGGCGTCGAAGTGCTTCTGCAGCAGGTTGATGTCCACCGTGAGGGTGCGTGGCGTGCCGTTGTTGGAGCGGATCAGCGGGTCCGGGTGCGAACCGGTGTCCACCACCACATGCAGGCCGAACTCGTTGGCCAGGTGCACGGCGTGGGCACCCTTGAGGAAGATCGCGTCGATATCACCGCGCAGCAGGCCGATCAGTTCGTTGTTGCGCCGGCTGAAGCGGCTCACCCCCAGGCTCGCCGGGGAGCCGTAGACGTATTGCACCTGGTTGTCGCTGTAGGTGCCGCCGTAGGGGTAGTCCACCAGCTCTACGTCCGAGACTTCCAGGCCTTCGAGCTTGAGGGCGTTTTCCAGGCCGCGCAGGGCCTGGGCACGGGTGAAGTCGATCTGCACGTTGGCCCATTTCGGCAGGCCGAAGCGCCGGTTTTTCAAGTCGCGCACGCTGCGCACACCGCTCTCGGCGGTGGTCAGGATCAACTGCACCTCGTCGCTCCACGACAAACCCAACACCCGGGTTTCCACGCCACTGGCGTAGGCCCAGATCGCCGGGATATTACCGCCGTGGCGCACCGAGTTTTTCAGGTGATGGTCGTAATGCGCCTCGCGAACTTCCCGTTCCGTGGACTCGCGCAACGACTGGATATTGGTGCCAAAAGGCAGGAACGCCTCGGCCAGGCGACCGGACTGCACAGCAATGCCAAGGCCGGTGGGAACCGGGCTGTGGGTGTACCAGAGAGTATCGAGTGGTTTGCTCATAAGGGTCTTCGTTCAAATCCATGAAATAGGAAACCTTTGCAGGAGCCCGGCTTGCCGGCGATGAGGCCCGAAAGGTCAATACCCCATTCAAGGCCGTCATCGCCGGCAAGCCGGCTTCTACAGGGGTTAGCCTGCCAGCGCGGTTTTGCCGTTCAAGAGTGCTTCCAGCGGCCGTCCATCAATCCATTCACGCACGTCGAAGCTTTTCGGGATAAAGCGCCAGCGGTGCAGGAAATGCGTGAAGTCCTGCAGCGCGGCAATTGCCTGTTCATCCAGTTCGGTGCGCAGGCGCAAGTGGGCGTCGTTGCCGTAGGCGGCGGTGACCCAATACTCACTGCTGTTGGTTTCCTGGGCCAGGTAGCGGCGGGTTTCCTCCGAGTGGGTGTGGGCCCATTGCTCGGCGCGCAGGACCGAGTCAAGAATGCCGGTGGCTACGTCGAAGTGGTTTTCCAGCAGGTTCAGGTCCACCGCCAGGGTGCGCGGCGTGCCGTTGTTGCTGCGGATCAGCGGGTCCGGGTGCGAGCCGGTGTCGATCACCGTGTGCAGGCCGAAATCATGAGCCTGTTGGGCGGCGTGGGCGCCCTTGAGGAAGATCGCATCGACTTCACCGCGCAGCAGGCCTATCAGCTCCAGGTTGCGTTCGCTGACTTTTTGCGTGACTGGCGTATCGGCGATATTGCGCACCGGGGTATCGCTGAAGGTGCCGCCGTAGCGGAAGTTCTTCAGCTTCACGTCGCCGACTTTCAGGCCTTCCAGTGACAACGCGTTTTCCAGCCCGCGCAGGGCCTGGGCGCGGGTGAAGTCGATCTGTGCGCCGGCCCAGTCCGGCAAGCCGAAAGTACGGCCCTTGAGGTCCTTGACGGTTTTGATGCCGCTGTCCTGGCGGGTCAGGATCAGTTGCACTTCATCTGCCCACGACAGGCCGATCACTCGGGTTTCCCGGCCCTGGGCGCGGGCCCAGATCGCCGGGATATTGCCGCCATGGCGTACCGAATTGCGCAGGGTGTGATCGAAGTGCGATTCGCGCACCGCCTTGTCATCGGACTCGCGCAGCGACTGCACCTCGGTGCCCAGGGCACCGACGGTGTCTTGCAGCCAGCCTTTTTGCACTGCAATGCCCAGGCCGGTGGGCACGGGGCAGCGGGTGTACCAGAGCGTATCGAGAGGTTGGGTCATCAGGAGTTCTCCCACAGCGTTCAGGCGCTGGCTTTCAGAGGTTGGATCGCCGGGCGTTGGTGCACAAGCGGCAGGACTTCCTGGCCAATGCGCAACGCTTCTTCCAGGTGTGGATTGCCGGCGAGGATGAAGGTCGAGAAGCCGGCGTCGCGGTATTCCACCAGGCGCTCGGCGATGTTCTGGTGGCTGCCGACCAGGCCCACGGTCGGACCCGGTTTGGCTTTGGCGAAACCGGCCCACAGGTTGGGACCGATGATCAGGTCATCGAAGCGGTCGACGTTCTGGTGGTACGCGGTCTGGCGTGCGCCGCCGACCGAATCCGAGCCGCTGGTAAAGCCCTTGGCGACCTGGCTGCTCTTGCCTTCGAGCTTGTCGAACTGGCGACGCAGGTCTTTCCAGGCTTGCTCCTCGGTCTCCCGGGCGAACAGGTCTACCCGCAGGCCGAAGCGCACGGTGCGGCCTTGTTTGTCGGCCAATTCGCGTACGCGCTCGATGTGTGGCTTGAGCTTGTCGATGGGTTCGGCCCAGTTCAGGTACACGTCGGCGTGTTTGGCGGCGACGGCGAGGGCGGCGTCGGAGAAACCGGAGAAGTACACGCCGGGCTTGCGTTCGTGGTGCAGGCCGTGGGGCAGAGCGCCGTTTTCCAGTTGGTAGATATCACCGTTGTAGGAGAATTTTTCGTGCTCCCAGAGGCCCTGGATGATGTCGAGGAATTCGCCGGTGCGCTTGTAGCGCAGGTCGTGTTCGAGGAAGTCACCGTTGGCGCGCTGGCTGGCGGGGTTGCCGCCGGTGATGATGTTCCACTCCACGCGGCCACGGCTGAGGTTTTGCAGGATCGCAGCTTGTTGGGCGGCGTAAGCGGGCAGGGTCCAGGTGGCCTGGAAGGCGATCAGGAATTTGATGCGCCGGGTTTCTCGGGCCAGGGCGGCGGCGACGATCCATGGTTCGGGGCCTGTGGGCAGCAGGGCGCCTTCGAAGCCGGCGAGTTCGGCGGCTTTGGCGACCTGAGCGATGTAGTCGATGTAGGTGAAGTCGTCGGGTTGGCCGTTGGGCAGGCGGCCTGGTGCGATGTTGCCGGGGCGGTAGGTGGGGTTGCCGCGGTTGTGTTTGTCGGTGGTGAGTTGGGGGCCGTCGGTGCCCAGCGGCAGGCGCCAGAAGAATTCAGTGGTCATGGGTGCTCCGGTTCAGTCGTGTTGGGTGCGGGGACCTTTGGGGATTGGGACTGCAACGGGCATGCCATGGGGGCTTGGGCCAACGGGGGCAGGGGGTTGTGGGTTTTTTTGGGGGTGGGGGTGCGTCTGTAGCAACACTGGGTCAGCAGTGGGTGCTGTAGGTGAAGCACTTTGTGTACATATCCGTTGTTGCGGTCCGTACAAAAAGCGGCAAAGTAACCAAAGCGCTCTGCCCCGCCTGTCGGCGCCTCGCTGTGGCTCGGCGTTCCCTCACTCCTACATTTGGACCGTGCCTGCTTTAGCTTTTGATTTGGCTT
>NZ_JACAPY010000047.1:0-64094 GCF_013385455.1 Pseudomonas sp. G1002 | reverse complement strand
CCACGATGGCCGGAGTGCGGGCATGCCGAGCCTAAGCGAGGCACCGAGTGGTGGGGCAAAGACCTTTTACTTTTGGCTGGGCCGGCATTCCGGGCGTTTGCCAAAAGTGACCCGCTGTAAGAGCGGAACCCTAAGCCGCCGTTACCGCAGCAACGGATATGTACACCACACCACAACGCCCCCACCCCCTGTTGGCCCACCTCTTGCTAAAGAATCCCCACAGGTAGCCAACGGCGGTTGCCCCCTCCACGACAAAGACGTCGCACACCCGGTTTGCCCCAGCGAACCCGGTGGCGGCGTTTTTTCGTTTTGGCCCCATAGCCCGGGGCCGATGGGGCGGCCACAGCCGTTCCATCACCAGGCCTTCTCATAAGACCCCTTACCGCTGAGGTGCGTGATGAAATCAAGCTTCTGGAAATCCGGTCACACCCCGACCCTGTTCGCCGCGTTCCTGTATTTCGACCTGAGCTTCATGGTCTGGTACCTGTTGGGCCCATTGGCGGTACAAATCGCCGCCGACCTGCACCTCACCACCCAACAACGCGGCCTGGTGGTCGCCACCCCCATCCTGGCCGGCGCAGTGCTGCGGTTCCTGATGGGCATGCTCGCCGACAAACTCTCCCCCAAGACCGCCGGCCTGATCGGCCAGGTGATTGTCATCGGCGCCTTGTTCGTCGCCTGGAAACTCGGAATCCACAGCTACGAGCAAGCCCTGCTGCTGGGCATGTTCCTCGGCATGGCGGGAGCCTCGTTCGCCGTCGCCCTGCCCCTGGCGTCCCAGTGGTACCCCGCCGAGCACCAGGGCAAGGCCATGGGCATCGCCGGCGCCGGCAACTCCGGGACGGTGTTTGCGGCCCTGCTGGCACCGGTGCTCGCCGCCGCGTTTGGCTGGAGCAATGTGTTCGGCTTCGCACTGATCCCGCTGATCCTGACGCTGATCGTCTTCGCCTGGCTCGCCCGCAACGCCCCGCAACGACCCAAGGCCAAGTCCATGGCCGACTACTTCAAAGCCCTGGGCGACCGCGACAGTTGGTGGTTCATGTTCTTCTACAGTGTGACCTTCGGTGGTTTCATCGGCCTGGCCAGCGCCCTGCCCGGCTATTTCAACGACCAATACGGCCTGAGCCCCGTCACTGCCGGCTACTACACCGCCGCCTGCGTATTCGGCGGCAGCCTGATGCGGCCTTTGGGCGGCGCCCTGGCCGACCGTTTCGGCGGGATTCGCACCCTGCTCGGCATGTACGGCGTGGCAGCGATCTGCATCGCGGCGGTGGGGTTCAACCTGCCAAGCTCCTACGCAGCACTGGCGCTTTTTGTGTGCACCATGCTCGGTTTGGGTGCCGGTAACGGTGCAGTCTTCCAACTGGTGCCCCAACGCTTTCACCGCGAGATTGGTGTGATGACCGGCCTGATCGGCATGGCCGGCGGCATCGGCGGTTTCGCCCTGGCGGCGGGCATGGGCGCGATCAAGCAAAGCACCGGCAGCTATCAGTTGGCGCTGTGGTTGTTCGCCAGCCTGGGCGTGCTGGCCTGGTTCGGCCTGTACGGCGTCAAGCGTCGCTGGAGAACCACTTGGGGCTCGGCTGCGGTGACGGCTGCACGGGTCTGATGAGCCTGCAACTGAGCTTCGCCCAAGCCAGCGCCACCGGCCCACGGCAGGAAAACCAGGACGCCTTGCGCCTGGTCACCCCCGCCCCGGAGCTGGCCGCCAGCAAAGGCTACCTGTGTGCCATCGCCGATGGCGTCAGCCAATGCGCCGATGGCGGACTGGCTGCGCGCTCGACCTTGCAAGCGCTGGCCCTGGACTATTACGCCACGCCGCAAACCTGGGGCGTGGCCCAGGCCCTGGAACGCTTGCTGGTGGCCCAGAATCGCTGGCTGCAAGCCAACGGCGGCGGCCAGCCGTTGCTGACCACCCTCAGCGCCCTGGTGTTTCGCGGCCAGCGTTTCACCCTGGCCCATGTGGGTGATTGCCGGGTGTACCGCTGGCTCGATGGCCAGTTGCAGCGCCTGAGCCAGGAGCATGTGTGGGAGCAACCGGGCATGCAGCATGTGCTCAAGCGCGCCATGGGCCTGGATCAGCATCTGGTGCTGGATTTCCTCGACGGCGAGTTGCGGGCAGGCGAGTGTTTCCTGCTGCTCAGCGACGGCGTGTGGGCGACCCTGGATGACAACAACATCAGCGCAATCCTGCGGGAACAGTCGGACCTGGACCTCGCGGTAAACACCCTGGTCAGCGCCGCGCACCTGGCCGGTAGCCAGGACAACGCCAGCGCCCTGCTGGTCCGCGTCGACCAGCTTGGCGCCGCCACCCTCGGCGATGCGCTGGTGCAGTTGCAGCAATGGCCCCTGCCGCCCCCCCTGAAACCCGGCCAGCGCTTCGAAGGCTGGCACGTAGAGTCGCTGTTGGGGCAAAGCCGCCAATCCTTGCTCTATCGGGTGCGCGATGCCCATCAACAGGCGTGGCTGCTGAAGACCTTGCCGCTCAGCCACGACGATGACGTGTTCGCCGCCCAGGCATTGCTGTCAGAGGAATGGTTCCTGCGCCGGGTCGCCGGCCGCGCGTTTCCTGAAGTCCATCCAGCCAGTGGCCGTCAGCATTTGTACTACGTGATGCGTGAATACTCCGGCCAAACCCTGGCCGAACTGTTCAAGCACCAGGGCCCATTGCCCCTGGCGCAGTGGCAAACCCTGGCAGAGCGCCTGTTGCGTGCCGTCGGGCTGCTGCACCGCCGGCAGATCCTGCACCGCGACATCAAGCCGGAAAACCTGCTGCTGGCCGAGGATGGCGAATTGCGTGTGCTGGACTTCGGCCTGGCCTACTGCCCCGGGCTCTCGGAGGATCGCGCGCACCTGTTGCCTGGCACGCCAAGCTTTATCGCCCCGGAAGCCTTCAATGGCGAACGCCCTACCCCGCAACAGGACCTGTATAGCGTCGGTGTGACCTTGTATTACCTGCTCACCGGGCATTACCCCTACGGCGAAATCGAAGCTTTCCAGCGTCCCAGGTTCATTACGCCTGTCGGCGCCAGCCGCTACCGCCCCGACCTGCCCGACTGGCTGCAACAGAGCCTGGAGCGCGCAGTCGCCGCGCAACCCGAGCAGCGTTATGAAACTGCCGAGGAATGGTTGCTGGTACTGGAGCAGGCGGATCGCCGCGAGTTGAGCACGCGACCAAAACCGCTGCTGGAGCGCGAACCGCTGAAGGTCTGGCAAACGTTGGCCGTGCTGTCGTTGCTGATCAATCTGGTGCTGTTGTACTGGCTGTTGCACCACTAAGAGGCGAATTTTCTCGATACATCGCCGCCTCACTTAGCAAAACCGGCCAAAATCCTACTTGGCACAACCGCTGCATTAGCTTTCCCATCAACACACATATAGCCGCACCTTCAACGTCGAAGGTCGGGCTTCCCGAGAGAACGGGACCAGGACAAAGGCGTCCTCGCTACTTACGTAGCGGGGACGCCTTTTTTTGTTGCGCACGATTTGTCGAGCCACTGCGGAGAACGACATGAAGAAACTCAAACTGGTGATGATCGGCAACGGCATGGCCGGGGTTCGCACCCTTGAAGAATTGCTCAAGCTGAGCAGCGACCTGTACGACATCACCGTTTTCGGCGCCGAGCCCCACACCAATTACAACCGCATTTTGCTGTCGCCGGTGCTGGCCGGTGAGCAGACCTTCGAAGAGATCGTGCTCAATGACTTGAGCTGGTACCTCGATAACAACATCAAGCTGTTGCTTAACCGCAAAGTGGTGCAGATCGACCGGGTCAAACGCAAAGTCATCGCCGAAGACGGCAGCGAGGCCGAGTACGATCGCCTGCTGATCGCCACCGGCTCCACGCCGTTTATCCTGCCGATCCCGGGCAATACGTTGCAGGGTGTGATCGGCTACCGCGACATCGCCGACACCCAGGCCATGATCGACACCGCCAAGACCCACAAGCACGCGGTCGTCATCGGCGGCGGCCTGCTGGGCCTGGAGGCCGCCAACGGCCTGATGCTGCGTGGCATGCACGTGACCGTGGTGCATATCGGCGAGTGGCTGCTGGAACGGCAATTGGACAAGACCAGCGGCCAGTTGCTGCAAACCGAACTGGAAAGCCGTGGCCTGGTGTTTCGCTTGAAGGAGCAGACCGAGGCGCTGCATGACGCTGGCAACGGCCGCGTCGGCTCGGTGCAATTCAAGAATGGCGATGTGATCCCCGCCGACCTGGTGGTGATGGCTGCGGGCATCCGCCCCAACACCGAACTCGCGGAAAAATCCGGCATCCCGTGCAACCGTGGGATTCTGGTCAACGACACCCTGCAAACCTACGACCCGCGCATCTATGCCATCGGCGAATGCGCCAGCCATCGCGGGATTGCCTACGGCCTGGTGGCACCGCTGTTCGAGCAGGCCAAGGTCTGCGCCAACCACCTCGCCCAGCTGGGCTTCGCGCGCTATCAAGGCTCGGTGACCTCCACCAAATTGAAAGTCACCGGCATCGACCTGTTCTCCGCCGGGGACTTCATGGGCGGCGAAGGCACGGAAACCATCACGCTTTCCGACCCGATTGGCGGCGTGTACAAGAAGCTGGTGATCAAGGACGACATCCTCGTCGGCGCCTGCCTGTACGGCGATACGGCTGACGGCGGCTGGTATTTCCGGCAGATCCGTGAGAACCATGCCATTGGCGAGATCCGCGATCACCTGATGTTCGGTGAAAATGCTTTGGGCGATGTAGGCCACCAAGGCCAGGACAAAGCCATGAGCATGGCCGACACCGCCGAAGTCTGCGGCTGCAACGGCGTGTGCAAGGGCACCATCGTCAAGGCGATTCAGGAACACGGGCTGTTCAGCGTCGATGATGTGAAGAAGCACACCAAGGCTGCCAGTTCCTGCGGTTCCTGCGCCGGGCTGGTGGAACAAATCCTGATCAACACCGTGGGCGGCGCGGCGGACGTCAAACCGAAAAGCGAAAAAGCCATCTGCGGCTGCAGCGACCTCAACCACGGGCAAATCCGCCAGGCCATCCGCGACCAGCACCTGCTGACCATCGCCGGCACCATGAGCTACCTGAACTGGCGCACCCCGAACGGCTGCGCCACCTGCCGCCCGGCACTCAACTACTACCTGATCTCCACCTGGCCCGGCGAGGCAAAAGACGATCCGCAATCGCGCCTGATCAACGAACGCGCCCACGCCAATATTCAGAAAGACGGCACCTATTCGGTAGTCCCGCGGATGTGGGGTGGTGTGACCAATCCGTCGGAACTGCGGCGCATCGCTGATGTGGCCGACAAGTACAACGTGCCGATGGTCAAGGTTACCGGCGGGCAGCGCATCGATTTGCTCGGCATCAAGAAGCAGGACTTGCCCGGCGTATGGAAAGACCTCGATATGCCATCCGGCCACGCCTATGGCAAATCCATCCGCACCGTGAAGACCTGCGTCGGCAGCGAGTTCTGCCGCTTTGGTACGCAGAACTCGACGCAACTGGGGATTGAGCTGGAACATGACCTGTTCAATATGTGGTCGCCCCACAAGGTCAAGCTGGCAGTGTCCGGCTGCCCGCGCAACTGCTCGGAAGCGGGGATCAAGGACGTGGGAATCATCGGCGTCGATTCCGGCTGGGAGATGTACATCGGCGGTAACGGCGGGATCAAGACCGAGGTCGCCGAGTTCTTCGTCAAGCTGAAAACCGCCGAAGAAGTGCGCGAATACAACGGCGCTTTCCTACAGCTCTACCGGGAAGAAGCCTTCTACCTGGAGCGCACCGTGCACTACCTGCAACGGGTCGGCATGGAGCACATCAAGAAGGCTGTACTGGAAGACCCCGCGCGGCGCCAGGCGCTGAATGAACGCCTGCAATTTTCCCTGTCGTTCGAGCAGGACCCGTGGAAAGAACGCCTGGAACAGCCGCTGCTGAAAAAGGAATTCGACACCATCCCCGTCAAACTGCTGGAGGTGCCGGCATGAACTGGCTGGATATCTGCGCCCTCGAAGAAATAAATGCCCTGGGCTCGCGCATCATCAGCGGGCCAAAAGGCGACATCGCGATTTTTCGTACCAGTGACGACGAGGTTTTCGCCCTCGACGACCGCTGCCCGCACAAGGGTGGCCCGCTGTCCCAAGGCTTGATCTACGGCAAGCGCGTGGCCTGCCCGCTGCACAACTGGCAGATCGACCTGGAGTCCGGGGAGGCCCAGGCACCGGACGTCGGCTGCGCCCATCACCACCCGGCCCGTGTGGAAAACGGCCGGGTGATGTTGGCGCTGCGGGACGCCGGTTGATGAACCGCCAGACCACCGCGTCCACCTGCTGCTACTGCGGGGTCGGTTGCGGCGTACTGATCGAGCATGATGGCTCGCAGATCCTCGGCGTCAGTGGCGATCCGAGTCATCCGGCCAACTTCGGAAAATTGTGCAGCAAGGGCTCCAGCCTGCACCTCACCGGAGACCTCGCGGCCCGCGCGTTGTACCCGGAACTGCGGCTGGGCAAAGGCCTGGCCCGCAGCCGCACCGACTGGGATACCGCCCTGGAGCACACGGCGAACGTGTTTGCCGAAACCATCGCTGAACACGGGCCGGACAGCGTGGCGTTCTATATATCCGGGCAGTTGCTGACCGAGGATTACTACAGCTTCAACAAACTCGCGCGAGCGCTGGTGGGCACCAACAATATCGACAGCAACTCGCGGCTGTGCATGTCTTCGGCGGTGGTCGGCTACAAGCGCAGCCTGGGGGCCGACGCGCCACCGTGCAGCTACGAGGACCTGGAGTCGAGCGACTGCGTGATGATCGTCGGCAGTAACATGGCCTACGCGCATCCGGTGTTGTTCCGACGCCTGGAGGAAGCCAAGGCCCGCCGGCCACAGATGAAAGTGCTGGTAATTGATCCCCGGCGCACCGACACCTGCGACTTGGCGGACCTGCATCTGGCGATTCTGCCGGGTACGGATGTCGCATTGTTCCATGGGATCCTGCACTTGCTGTTGTGGGAAGACTGGATCGACCGCGACTTTATCCAGGCCCATACCGACGGCCTGGTCGAACTCAAACGCCTGGTTCACGACTACACACCGCAAATGGTCACGCAGTTGTGCGGGATCAGTGTCGAGCAACTGCACCTGTGTGCGGAATGGGTCGGCACCTCGGCGAGTTTTCTGTCGTTGTGGTGCATGGGGCTCAATCAGTCCACCGCCGGCAGCGCGAAGAACAGCGCCTTGATTAACCTGCATTTGGCGACCGGCACCATCGGCCGCCCTGGCTGCGGACCTTTCTCCCTGACGGGTCAGCCGAATGCCATGGGTGGGCGGGAAACCGGCAGTTTGTCGAATTTACTGCCTGGCCATCGTGAGGCTGCCAACCCCGAACATCGGGCAGAAGTAGCCGCGTATTGGGGGGTCGACCAACTGCCGGCCAGCACCGGGCTGACCGCCATCGAATTGTTTGAACAGATGCAGGCCGGCAAGATCAAGGCCTTGTGGATCGCGTGCACCAACCCCGCCCAATCCCTGCCCGACCAGAACACCGTGCGCCAGGCCCTGGAAGCGTGTCCGTTCGTGGTGCTACAGGAAGCCTTTCGTACAACCGAGACGGCGCGTTACGCCGACCTGTTGCTGCCAGCCGCGAGCTGGGGCGAGAAGGAAGGCACAGTGACCAACTCTGAGCGGCGCATTTCCCACGTTCGCCGAGCCATCGCCCCACCTGGGGAAGCGCGGCCGGACTGGGCAATCACCGTGGATTTTGCCCAACGCCTGGAGCAGCGTCTTTGTCCCGGAAAACCGGGGCTTTTTGCCTTTGAGCAACCGGCACAGATCTTTGATGAATACAAGCTGCTGACCCGTGGCCGGGACCTGGACCTGTCGGGTATCAGCCACGCGCTGCTGGACCGGATAGGCCCGCAGCAATGGCCATTCCCGGCCGATGCGGTGGGCGGAACACCAAGGCTGTACACCGACGGATTTTTCCCTACGGAGACTGGCCGCGCGCACTTTGTCGCCGACCCTTATCGCGCCGCCAAGGAGCAGCGTGACGCGCGCTTCCCACTCACCCTGATCACCGGCCGCCTGCGGGACCAATGGCATGGCATGAGCCGCACCGGCACCGCTGCGCAGCTGTTCGGCCATGTCAGTGAAGCAGTGCTCAGCCTGCACCCGGACGAACTGCGTCGCCATCGCTTGAAGGAAGGGGATCTGGTCAGCCTGAAAAGCCGGCGCGGCAGCGTGATTGTGGCCGTCGGCAGCGATGACAGCGTGCGTCCCGGCCAGGCTTTCCTGCCGATGCACTGGGGCGACCGTTTTCTTAAAGGCGGCGTAAATGCGCTGACCCAGCCGGCATTCGACCCGCTGTCCAAACAGCCGGAACTCAAGCACAGCGGCGTGCGCCTGGAGGCGGTGCGACTGCCCTGGCACTTGTTTGCGCTGATTGAAGGCGATGTGCAGCAACACTTCGAAGCGTTGCGACCGCTGTGTGACGGCTTTGCCTACGTCAGCCTGAGCCTGACCGGACGCGAGCGGCCTGCCCTGCTGATTCGTGCGGCGCATCACGAGGCGCCCGCCCTTGAACTGCTCAAGCAGATCGACCAACTGCTGGGCCTCAACGACGGCCCCGTGATGGCGTACGACGACCCGCGGCGCTCCATTGGCAAGCGGGTAAAGATTGAAAAAGGCCGTATCACCGCGATCCGCCTGGCTGGCGAAACCCTGGCTCGCCACTGGCTGCAAAGCCTGTGGCTGGAAGGTCGCACCGATGAGCAGTTACGCCGCTGGTTGTTGGCGCCATTGAGTGCGCCACCGGGGGGCGGCTCAAGCAGCAACAAGACGCTGTGCAACTGCAAGAACGTCAGCGAAAGCGCGGTCTGCGCCGGCATTGCCCGGGGCCTGGACCTGAACGGGCTGAAGCAGGAACTGGGTTGCGGCACGCAATGCGGCTCCTGTGTGCCGGAAATCAAACGGTTATTGGCGAGCGGCGAGCAGCCAATCGCGATCAGAGTGTGAGGCAAGCATATGAGCGCAAAAGTCTGGCTGGTGGGCGCAGGCCCCGGCGATCCGGAACTGCTGACACTCAAGGCGGTGAGAGCCCTGCGGGAAGCCGATGTGGTGCTGATCGATGATCTGGTCAACCCGGCGCTGCTGGAGCATTGCCCCGCTGCACGGCTGATCACCGTGGGCAAACGCGGTGGCTGCCGTTCCACCCCACAGGCATTTATCCATCGCCTGATGTTGCGTTATGCCCGGCAGGGTAAATGCGTGGTGCGGCTCAAGGGCGGCGACCCGTGCATTTTTGGTCGCGGCGGCGAAGAGGCGGCGTGGCTCAGGCAGCAAGGGGTGGAAGTGGAGTTGGTCAACGGCATTACGGCAGGGCTGGCCGGGGCAACGAACTGCGATATCTCGCTGACGTTGCGCGGTGTCAGCCGTGGCGTCACGTTGGTCACGGCCCATACCCAGGACGACAGCAGCCTCAATTGGCGGGCCCTGGCAGAGGGCGGCACGACGCTGGTGATCTATATGGGGGTGGCGAAACTGGGGGAAATCCGCCGGCAATTGCTGGAAGGTGGCATGAGCGATGACATGCCGGTGGCGATGATTGAAAACGCTTCACTGCCACAACAGCGCGAATGCCGCAGCAGCCTCGCCCGGATGCAGGATGATGCGCACGAATTCGCGCTCAAGAGCCCGGCTATCCTGGTGATTGGCCGGGTTGCTCAAGCGACGCAGGCGCTTGCGGCCCTGGCCAGCGCCACGGCCTGAGGCAAATTGCAGGCGAAAAAAAGCCCGGCCTAAGCCGGGCTTTTTTCTACAACTCAGTAATTACTGAGCTGCTTGTGCTTCTACCGAGGCTTCTACGCGACGGTTGATAGCACGGCCAGCTTCAGTTGCGTTGTCAGCAACTGGGCGGGACTTGCCATAACCAACCGAGCTTACACGGTTAGGAGCGATACCGTCTTTGACCAGGACTTGCTTAACAGCGTCAGCACGACGCTGGGACAGCTTCTGGTTGTAAGCGTCAGGACCGACGGAGTCAGTGTGACCTTCAACAACGGTGGTGGTTTGTGGGTACTGTTTCATGAAGTCAGCGAGGTTTTTCACGTCGCCGTAGCTGTTAGGCTTAACAACCGACTTGTCGAAGTCGAACTTCACGTCCAGCTCAACACGAACAACCTGAGCAACCGGAGCTTCTGGCTCTGGGGTTGGCTCTGGAGCTGGTGCTGGGGTAGGAGCTGGAGCAGTTTTGCCAGCGTTGCCGCCGAAGTTTACGCCCAGGCCAACCAGTGCGGAGTAGTCCCACTTGCCGTTGTCGATAGCGTAGTCAGCTTCAACACCAGCACGTGCGAACAGGTTGTCGGTGAAGTAGTACTTCACACCAGCGCCAGCGATAGCCAGGGTCGATTGATCGCGACCTTTGTGACCATCAGCTTCAACGTTGGTACGGCTCTGGTGGCCGAAACCGCCCTCTACGTATGGACGCAGGGAGTCGACGCCAGCTTGACCGAAGTGGTACTGGGCAGTAACGCTGCCGGTATCACCTTTGATCTTCTGGTTGCCAGTACCGTCGTTCGAACGGGTGTGGTTGGTAGTGTCGTAGTTCAGGTTGATCGACACGTCGTCGGTCAGGAAGTAACCGATGCTGGCGCCAGGATTGAAGCCGTCTTCGATATGTTTGACGCTATCGTTGAACTGCTTTTTGTAAAACAGCTGGCCTTCAACTGCGCCTTGGCCTTGTGCCAGAGCGCCGACAGAAGTGGCAGCAATAAGAGTACCAATGGCCAAGCCCAAGGTGTTTTTCAGTTTCATCCGTTAAATCCCCATCTGGTGATTGTAAAGCAGTCCCACATACCGGGGGACAACTCGGCGACAAGTCTAACAGAACTTGCCTACACGTAAGAGATATTTGCCACGCACTAAGTTTCAGTGCTGCCCGCAAATTTCTCACGTAATTTATCAAGAGCGCGTTTGTAACGCATTTTTGTAGCACTCAAACCCATATGCATGATGTCAGCGATCTCCTGAAACTCCAGCTCTGCGACAAATCGTAGCACCAGAATTTCCCGGTCAATCGGATTCACATGCACCAACCAGCGATCGAGTCCGCCCTTTTCTTCCGGGGTAGGCGCCTTTTCCTCAGACGCTTCCTCAAGGGGGTCCAGACTCAAAGCATCCATCAAGCGACGCTTTCGCCGTTCCTTCCGATACTGCGTGATGCACTCGTTGTACGTGATGCTATAGAGCCATGTCTTGAACTTCGATTTTCCCTCGAAGTTCTTCAGGCCGTATAGCACCTTGAGCATCACTTCCTGACAGACATCATCCGCATCTCTATCGTTCCCTAAATACCTTGAACAAACGTTGAACAGAGTGCGTTGATACCTGCGCATCAATTCTTCGTACGCGCGTGTTACGTGAAACAGCTCCGTGTGCGAGCGCGCGACCAACTCCTCATCAGAGAGCTCACGGGGGTCATAGCGCGTGGACAGCGTTTGGGCTTTATTCAAAACAAGTCGTGCCGACAGTCAGGTCAATGTCCGCCATGGCCTGGATACCCAGGTTTGCGGCGGCGTACATTAGCAGGATTCGCCGGGTTAGCGGCTAGTCACATGCTGTTCCAGCAGGATCCGGTTCGAAAGCGACACCAGTTCGCCATCGTCCGTCAGCACTGTCGTCTTGACCGTGCCGATCTCCTCGATCTGCCCTTCGACCTCGCCCACACGCACTTGTTGCCCAACCTGATATAGCTCACGCACATAGATTCCCGCAAGAATCTGCCCGGCAATTTCCCGGCTTCCCAGTCCCATGGCCAGCGCAACGGCCAGACCAACGGTAATCAAAACAATCACAATCACATGGTTCAGCAGGTCAGTCTTGACCTCCAGCTGGCTGATCGCGACCGAAATACTGATGATAATCACCAGACCCTGGGCAATTCGCCCCAGGCCGCTGGCGTAATCCAGACCCACGCCTTCAGCCGCGCCACGCACCAGGCCATTGGCCAGTTGCGCCAGCAAAACCCCTACCAGCAACACCAGCGCGCCACCGAATACTTTCGGCAAATACAGCGCCAGCATGTCGAGCGTAGCTGAAACTCGCTCAAGTCCAAGGGATTCAGCCGCAGAAACCAGAAAAATCAGCAAAACAAACCAATAAACGATCTTGCCGATCAGTGTCGAGATCGGCACTTGCAACCCGGCACGCCCCAAAATCTTGGTCAGGCCGGTGCCACCCATCAATCGATCAAGACCCAGCTTAGCCAGCAATTTGGAAAGCAGGGTGTCAAGCAGCTTGGCCACGACAAAACCCAGCAGTACCACCACCAGTGCACCAAACAGGTTGGGAATGAAATTCGCCACCTTGGTCCACAACGCAGTCATTGCAGTTACCAGACTCTGGGTCCAGAGATCGAGTTCCATATTCATTCAGCCTTATCAGCAGTGCGAGCAAGAGGTTTACGACGGGAAACCGGTGAGACATGGGCCGAACCATTGTTCAAGGCCATCATCAACGCCGGCAACCAGCGGCCAAGCAGACCGAACAGATCCCCCGCCCCGACCTGGCGGTTGGCGGTTTTCAAGACGCGACCCAGGCAAGCATCGTCGTCCCGGTTGGACGGCGAGGCATTGAGCATGTCACGCAAAGACTGTTCGAACGGATCGTGCATAAAAAACCTCTCGCAAGTGATTTAAAAGACGAGGGTAAAATTCTTCGGGTCACATGACCTCTTTCCACGTTCAGGTCACATTCAGCTCAAACCCAACGTAACCGTCGAAACAACCACCATTGCCCGACCGCCACCGTGACCATCATCAGGCAGGCAATCAGGAACCCGTAAGGGCTGGAAGAGAACGGAATTCCGCCTACATTGATGCCCAGCAAACCGGTCAGGAAACTCATCGGCAGGAAGATCCCGGTGATGATCCCGAAGCGGTACATGGTGCGGTTCATGCGCAGGCTCAAACGCCGGTCTTCGGTCTCCAGCACAAGCCCCACGCGCTCCCGGGCCAGCTCAAGCTCTTCCAGGTAGCGGGTCAGGCTGTTGTTCAATTCGTTCCAGTAGTCAGCATCGTCGTCACAGAACCAGGGCAATTTGATCCGGGTCAACTGCGCGAAAATATCCCGCTGCGGCGACAGGAAACGTTTAAGCCCGGCGGCGCGCCGACGGATCTGCAAAACGCTGCCGTGCTCCGGAGTATACCGTTCGTCGGCATCCAGTTTTTCTTCTTCGATATCGACGATTTCGGACAAGTCGCTGACCAGATCCTGAACCTTGTTGGTCAGGTACTGCGCCATATACAGGACCAGTTCCGAGGAAGTCTTCGGCCCCTTGCCGTCTGCCAGTTGCACCAGCAACTCGTCGGTGGCGCGCAATGGGCGCAAACGCAGGGAAATCACCCGCGCTGCCGAGGCAAAGATCCGCACCGAGACCATGTCTTCCGGTTCGGCGCCGGGATTGAGGTTGACCCCGCGCAAAAACAGCAGCAGTTCGGCATCCGGCAGCGGCAACAGGCGTGGGCGAGTGTTCTCCTCCAGCAGCAGGTCACAGGCGAATTCGCTGAGGCCGCTGGATTTGCGCAACCAGGTCTGGGTCTGGGGATGGCTACGGTCCCAATGCAGCCACAGGCTTTCCTGAGGCTGCAGTTGCAGCTCATCAAGCTCTGTCCGGGCAATCGAACGCGCACCACCTTTACCGTCCAGCACCAGGGCATGCACCAGCCCCCACTGCGCGTTTTCTTCCTCGAACATCCTCACCCCTGTCGGCTACGGCTATTTATTCAGGCATTTTCAGCGGGCTTGGGGAGACGATCACGCCGTTATTGTCGGCGTACACGTACTCGCCCGGGCGGAAGGTCACGCCGGCGAATGTCACCGCCACGTTCAAATCGCCAATACCGCGCTTGTCAGTCTTCATCGGGTGGCTGGCCAGGGCCTGCACGCCCAGGTCGGTCTGGGCGATCACGTCGACATCGCGGATGCAGCCGTAGATCACCAGCCCTTCCCAGCCGTTTTTCGCGGCTTTCTCGGCGATCATGTCGCCCAGCAACGCGCGGCGCAGGGAACCCCCACCATCGACCACCAGCACCTTGCCGGCGCCATTGAGCTCGGCTTGTTCCTTGACCAGGGAATTGTCTTCAAAGCACTTGATGGTCACGATCTCGCCACCAAAGGAGTCCCGGCCGCCGAAATTGCTGAACATCGGCTCAACCACCTGCACCAGCTCCGGATAGGCGTCACACAGGTCGGGGGTAAGGTAATGGTTCATCGAGAAACTCCTGTAGGTGAAAGAAGGTGTCAAACATCCCACTGTTTACTTACATCTGGAAACGCTTTGCCGTGAAGGTTCTTTAATCCGGGCCGAATAGTCAGGCCCATCGGATAGCAACGCAAGACCCACTGCGCGACTGAATATGACCAGAACCACCCAACGCGTCATATCTTAGCCTCTACGGCAAACAAGCGAAACGCCCCTGATAGAGCCTTGCGCTCAAACCGCTGCCAGTTCCTGCGCCTGCGCCCCCAGCAAAGGTGTAAGCGGATTTTTCAACCAGCGCGTCACCAGCGGCCACACTTCAGCCTGGGCGGCCTTGCTGACGAGCATCTCGACATGCCCGAAATCCCCGCTGAACCCTTGCTGGCGCCCCAGGCACAGGTATTGGCGATGCTCGGAGCCGACCTGCTCAAAGAGCTTGCGACAGGCCCAGTCCGGGTCCTGGTGATCGCCGGCGGCGCTCACCGCCAACAGCGGCACGTCAACCTCGGCCAGGCCTTTCCACCAATCCTGCTTACCTTCGCCAAAGCGGCCGAACAGCCCATTCCAGCGCATGGCTTCAATCAATACGCCCGCCGGCTCGTCCTCCGGGCCGCGTTTCCACCGAGCGCCGGACAATTGGCCGAAACGTTTCAAGAGCAGGCGACCGGTCCACTCCACCGGTGGCAACTTCAACGGCCAATGCGTGCGACTGACCTGGCAGCCAAACAGCGCCACCGAGGCCACTGCCGGCGCGCCAAGGTGCTGCCCACCCAGGGCCGCAGCCAGGGTTGTGCCACCCAGGGAATGCCCGATCCAGTGGGGAATCTGCCCGCTTTGCTCACGCACGAAGGCGGCAATGGCCGGCAAGTCGTAGCGAGCATAGTCGGCGACACGATTCCTGGCGTAGTCCTGGTTGCGCCGGGACAGCCCGTGACCGCGCATTTCCGGGATCCAGACGTCAAACCCTTCGCGCGCCAGGTAGGCGCCCAGGCCGATCCCCTTGGGCGAGTACCAGAAGCGGCGGTTGGAAAAACTGCCATGCAACAAAACCACCGGCACGCCCCGGTTTTCCGGGACGTCAGCCAGGCCCAGGCGGGTCACGGCCAGCTCGACGGTACCGTCAGGGCTGTTGCCGGGTTTCAGCCGATACACATCTTCACTCAGGTCGCCACGACGCTCAGCGCTGATCAAGGCGACGGGAAACAGGTTGCTGCTGCTTTGCATAATGCTCTTGCACAAAAAAGGGCGGCGTCCGGAAGGAGTTCCGCCCTGTACAGAATGAGAAATGCCGGCCAACCGCAAGGTTGACCGGCACTTTTGGGTGTTGCGTGTTACGCCTGGGCTTGACCTTCAGCCAGGAAGAACCAGGTTTCCAGTACGGAATCGGGGTTCAGCGAGACGCTTTCGATGCCCTGCTCCATCAGCCACTTGGCCAGGTCCGGGTGATCGGAAGGGCCCTGGCCGCAGATCCCGATGTACTTGCCGGCCTTGTTGCACGCCTGGATGGCGTTGGCCAGCAGCTTCTTGACCGCAGGGTTACGCTCGTCGAACAGGTGGGCGATGATCCCGGAGTCGCGGTCCAGGCCCAGGGTCAGCTGGGTCAGGTCGTTGGAACCGATGGAGAAGCCGTCGAAGAACTCCAGGAATTCTTCAGCCAGGATGGCATTGGATGGCAGCTCGCACATCATGATGACGCGCAGGCCGTTCTCGCCACGGGACAGGCCGTTTTCAGCCAGCAGGTCCACCACCTGGCTCGCTTCACCCAGGGTGCGCACGAACGGCACCATGATTTCGACGTTGGTCAGGCCCATCTCGTTGCGCACGCGCTTGAGGGCACGGCATTCCAGCTCGAAGCAGTCGCGGAAGGCTTCGCTGATGTAGCGCGAGGCGCCACGGAAGCCCAGCATCGGGTTTTCTTCTTCCGGCTCGTAAAGCTTGCCGCCGATCAGGTTGGCGTACTCGTTGGACTTGAAGTCCGACAGGCGCACGATGACCTTTTTCGGGTAGAACGCCGCTGCCAGGGTGCTGATGCCTTCCACCAGCTTCTCGACGTAGAAGCCCACCGGGTCGTTGTAGCCGGCGATGCGCTTGTCGACGCTTTCCTTGATGTCCGGCGGCAGGCCGTCGTAGTTCAGCAGGGCCTTGGGGTGCACACCGATCATGCGGTTGATGATGAACTCCAGGCGGGCCAGGCCCACACCGGCGTTCGGCAATTGCGCGAAATCGAAGGCGCGGTCCGGGTTGCCGACGTTCATCATGATCTTGAACGGCAGGTCGGGCATGGCGTCGATGGAGTTTTGCTTGATATCGAAGCCCAGCTCACCTTCGAAGATGAAGCCGGTGTCGCCTTCAGCGCAGGACACGGTTACGCCCTGGCCGTCTTTCAACAGTTGGGTGGCGTTACCGCAACCGACCACTGCCGGAATCCCCAGCTCGCGGGCGATGATCGCCGCGTGGCAGGTACGCCCGCCACGGTTGGTGACGATGGCGCTGGCGCGCTTCATCACCGGTTCCCAGTCCGGGTCGGTCATGTCGGAGACCAGCACGTCGCCTGGCTGGACCTTGTCCATCTCGGACACGTCCTTGATGATCCGCACCTTGCCGGCGCCGATGCGCTGGCCGATGGCACGGCCTTCCACCAGCACGGTGCCGGTTTCTTTCAACAGGTAGCGTTCCATGACGTTGGCCGAGGTGCGGCTCTTCACGGTCTCAGGGCGGGCCTGGACGATGTACAGCTTGCCGTCGTCGCCGTCCTTGGCCCATTCGATGTCCATCGGGCACTTGTAGTGCTTCTCGATGATCATCGCTTGTTTGGCCAGTTCGCTGACTTCGGCGTCGGTCAGGCAGAAACGCGCGCGTTCGGCCTTGTCGACATCAACGGTTTTCACCGAGCGACCGGCCTTGGCCTCGTCGCCGTAGATCATCTTGATCGCCTTGCTGCCCAGGTTGCGGCGCAGGATGGCCGGGCGGCCGGCTTCAAGGGTGTGTTTGTGGACGTAGAATTCGTCCGGGTTCACCGCGCCTTGTACGACGGTTTCGCCGAGGCCGTAGGCGCCGGTGATGAACACCACGTCGCGGAAGCCCGATTCGGTGTCCAGGGTGAACATCACGCCGGCGGTGCCGGTTTCCGAACGCACCATGCGCTGCACACCGGCAGACAGGGCCACCAGCTTGTGGTCGAAACCCTGGTGCACGCGGTAGGAAATGGCGCGATCGTTAAAGAGAGAGGCGAACACTTCCTTGGCCGCGCGGATCACGTTTTCCACGCCGCGGATGTTCAGGAAGGTTTCCTGCTGGCCGGCAAAGGAGGCGTCAGGCAGGTCTTCGGCGGTGGCCGAGGAGCGCACGGCGACAGCCATGTCGGGGTTACCGGCCGACAGCGTGGCAAACGCGGTGCGGATCTCGGCGTTGAGCTTCTCGGGGAATTCGGCTTCCATGATCCATTGACGGATCTGGGCACCAGTCTTGGCCAGGGCGTTGACGTCATCGACGTCCAGCGCATCGAGGGCGGCGTGGATCTGATCGTTGAGGCCGCTCAACTCGAGGAAATCACGGTAAGCCTGGGCGGTGGTGGCAAAACCACCTGGCACCGATACACCGGCACCCGCAAGATTACTGATCATCTCGCCCAGGGATGCGTTCTTGCCCCCTACGTGCTCTACATCATGGACGCCGAGCTTATCGAGGGAAACTACGTACTCTACCAAGGTGATCTCTCCACTTTCTGTGTTGGAAAAGCTCAGGACGCCGGCGGCTCAGTAGGAGCGGTTACCGGCGTTTGTGGCCTGGACCTGGAAAATAAGTGAGAATGCGGCCCACTGCGGGACGGCAAAATCGCGCCTATCATATCCAAGATTCGTCATCAGCTTAAGGCCCAAGGCTCAAATGAAACGATCTGCTTTCTTTATCTCCGACGGCACCGGCATTACAGCCGAAACCCTGGGTCAAAGCCTGCTGGCGCAGTTCGAAAACATTACCTTCAGCAAATTCACGCGACCCTATATCGATAGCGTGGATAAAGCGCGAGCCATGGTACAACAAATCAATCTGGCGGCCGAAAAAGACGGATTTCGTCCGATCATTTTCGACACCATCGTCAATCAGGACATTCGTGAGATCCTCGCCACCTCCAATGGTTTCATGATCGACATCTTCTCTACCTTCCTGGCGCCGCTGGAACAAGAGTTAAGTGAACATTCGTCATACTCTGTCGGAAAATCTCACTCCATTGGCCATAACTCCAACTATATGGAGCGGATCGAGGCGGTGAACTTCGCCCTCGACAACGACGACGGCGCCCGCACCCACTACTACGACAAGGCTGATTTGATCCTGGTGGGCGTGTCCCGCTGCGGCAAGACGCCGACCTGCCTTTATATGGCCATGCAGTTCGGGATTCGCGCGGCCAACTACCCGCTGACCGAAGACGACATGGAGCACCTGACGCTGCCGAGCGCCCTGCGCGCGCACCAGCACAAGCTGTTCGGGCTGACCATCGACCCGGACCGCCTGACGGCGATTCGCAACGAGCGCAAGCCCAATAGCCGTTACTCCAGCTATGCGCAGTGCGAATTTGAAGTGCGGGAGGTGGAAAATCTGTTCCGCCGGGAAAATATTGCGCACATCAATTCCACGCATTTTTCGGTGGAAGAGATTTCGGCGAAGATACTGGTGGAGAAAGGGGTGGAGCGGCGGTTCAAGTAACTCCGCGCGCTGGCCAAGGTGCTTGTGTGGCGAGGGAGCTTCTGTGGCAAGGGAGCTTGCTCCCGCTCGACTGCGCAGCAGTCGCAAACCAGACGACTGGTATTTAGTGAATGGCTTTGGGGCTGCTTCGCAGCCCAGCGGGAGCAAGCTCCCTCGCCACAGGGGTCATGTTCACAACAAGCTGTTGGGTTCACAGGTGAAACCGCCCGCCGCCCTGCCCCAGCGCCGTCGCCAGCGCATCGAACCCATCCAGCAGCAACTGATCATCCCCCGACGTATTGCAGATGCTCGCCCGAATGAATTGCGGCACCGCCGTCTGCCCCACGGCAAACGCTTCGGCTGTCGCAATCAGGTAATTGTTCTGCTTTAACTCCGCTTCGATTTCCGACGCGCGCCATGGCTCCGGGACTTCGATCCAGAAGTGCGGGCTGTTCAGGTGAGTGCGGTACTCCAGCCCGATCAACAAACCTTCCACCAGTGCCTTGCGGCGGCTGATTTCCTGGATCTGCTGGTGCAACAGGTGTTCCGCCGTGCCGTTTTCGATCCACTGGGTCGCCAGTTCCAGGGTGACCGGCGTGGCCATCCAGCAGGTGGAACGCAAGGCCGCAGAAATCCGGCTGACCAGCGCCGGCGGTGCATGCACGTACCCAACCCGCAAGCCTGCCGATACCGCCTTGCTCAGGCTGCTGATCAGAATCGTACGCTCCGGAGCAAAATGACTCAGGGGCGGCGGACGGTCTTCCACCAGCACACCGTGGGCCTCGTCCTCAAGAATCAGCAGGTTGTGTTCTCGACAGACCTTCACCAATGCCTCACGGCGCGCGACCGACAGCACCGCTGTCGTAGGATTCTGGATGGTCGGCGTGCAGTACAACGCCGAAACCCGGTGATTGCGGCAGACTTCATCCAGCGCCCCCGGCAGCAGCCCTTCTTCATCCATTTCCAGGCCGATCAGGCGGATGCCCAGCATGCGCGCGGCGGTGATCAGCCCCGGATAGGTCAACTGTTCGGTCACCACTGTATCGCCGGCTCGCAACAGCGCCATCATTGCGCAGAGCAACCCATGCTGGCCGCCGTTCACGCAAATCACCTGCTCGGGAATCGGGTGGAAATCCCGCTGCACCAGCCACTGCGCACCCGCCGCCCGGTAACGCGGCAGCCCGGCATCCGGGGTGTAGGCACTGATGTCCTGCAAGAACTTGGCGTTGTTCGCCAGCGTCTGGAAGCTCTGGGCCAGAAACGTGGTCTCCTGCCCGGGGATGTGCATGTTGCGGCTCATATCAAAGTATTGCCGCGGCTCGTCGCTGAAGTTGCGAAAGCCTTCATCCCGCTGGCGCTCCATCCCACGCTTGCGTACGAAAGTGCCGTCGCCCACCCGCGCAACTACCAGCCCCAGGCGTTCCAGCTCACCGTAGGCGCGGCTGATGGTGCCAATGGTGACCCCCAGATTGTCGGAAAGCACCCGATGAGGCGGCAGTTTTCTTCCCGGTTCAATCAAGCCTTCAAGGATGCCTCGCTCCATGACATCGGACAGGCGCTTGTACTTCACGCCCTGCCCGTTGGAGAGTCCTTCTCGCATAATTGACACCATGTCAATATTTGTTTTGACAGCCATCATTCGCCCTAATAGTGTGCTTTTACGGGTTCAATCACCGAATCATGGCACTCAATATAGAGGTCAATTCGGTCTCATGGAAGCAATGTCACGATGCCAATGTCCGCCGTTCTCGAAAATGCTGGAAAAACAAAAACTCACAAGCAGTGGTTGGCCGGGCTGATTACCAGTGTGATGTTCCTGATCGTGTGTCTCAGCTGGGGCACTACCTGGCTGGGCATCAAGATCGCCGTGGAAAGCGTGCCACCGCTGACCTCCGCCGGGCTGCGGTTCCTGATCGCGTTTCCGCTGTTCCTGTGTTTCGCCTGGGTGCGCCGCGAGCCGATCCTGTTTCCCCGGGAAAGCCGCTGGTTCTTCGTGTTTGTGACGCTGTCCTACTTCAGCGTTCCGTATTACCTGCTCAACTACGGCGAAATGCATGTCTCGTCCGGCCTCACCGCGCTGCTGTTCAGCTGCATGCCGGTGTTTATCCTGATTTTCTCCGCGCTGTTCCTGCGCGAGCGCATCTACTTTTCCCAGGTGATCGGCATCGCCATCGGGTTCGGCAGCCTGTACATGATCATCAAGAGCCAGGGCCTGCACCTGGACCACGCCGAGTTCTTCGGCGTGCTGGCGATCCTCGCTGCGGCGATCATGCATGCCTTGTGCTACGTGATTACCAAGAAACAAGGCAGTGCCATCAGCGTGATCACCTACAACACCCTGCCCATCGGCATCGCCGGGTTGATGCTGTTTGTCGCCGGGCTGTGGTTTGAAACCCCGACCTTTGAAGACATCACCCTGCGGTCCTGGAGTGCGCTGTTCTACCTCGGGCTGGTGGCCTCGGTGGGCGGTTTTATCGTGTATTTCATGCTGCTAAAGCGCCTGAGCCCGATCATTTTGTCCTTCGTGTTCATCATCTTCCCGGTGTTCGCGGTGATCATCGGGGCCTGGTACGAGGGCGTGCAGATTTCCAGGGACCTGATGATGTATTCGGCGATCCTGCTGGCCGGCTTTGCCATCACCAAGCTGCCCATCGAAAAGCTCCTGGCGAAGAAAAACTGAGATGAAGGTCCTGAGCCCAAGCGCACTGGAGCAGATCTACGCCCACGCCGACCGCAGCTACCCCGAGGAATGCTGCGGTTTCGTTTTCGCCGATGGCAGCGTGTACCTGGGCAGCAACATCCAGAACGAGCTGCACAGCAAGAACCCGGATATGTATTCACGCAGCGCCGCCAACGGCTACACCTTCTCGGTGGCCGACACGCTGATGATGAACAAGGCGTTTCGCAGTGATAACCCGGTGGTGGTGATCTACCACTCCCACCCTGACGTCGGCGCGTATTTCAGCGACGAAGACCAGGACAAGGCCCTTTTCATGGGCGAGCCGATCTACCCCGTAAGCTACCTGGTGGTGGATGTTCGCCAGGGCAAGACCCAAGGTTCCAAGCTGTTTGCCTGGGATGGCAAACGTTTCGCCCAAAACCCCTTCAACGACCTGCAAACGGAGTTGTGCATGAACGCTGTCTCTTTCCCCGACATCCTGGTCCGCGTGGCCAAGCTGCCAGCATCGACCCTCGAGGGTGCCGGATCGACATTGCGCGAAGTCATTGAAAACCTGTGCGATAACCATCCGAATTTACGTGCGCACCTGTTTCACGAAAATAACAACCAGATCAAGGAGCACTTCCTCTTTATCGCCGAAGAAGAACTGATCAACGCCGATGACAGGTTACCGGAAGAAGCCAAAATCGAAGTACTGCTGGCCACCTCCGGCGGCATGGACGTCGACCAACTGAGCAACGAAGAAGTGCAGCGCTACGTGCGCCACATCACCCTGCCCGGCGTCGGCCGCGAAGGCCAGTTGAACCTGAAGAAAGCCCGCGTGCTGATCATCGGCACCGGCGGCCTCGGTTCGCCCATCAGCCTGTACCTGGCGGCAGCCGGCATCGGCACCCTGGGGCTGGTGGATTTCGACGTGGTGGAAAGCAGCAACCTGCAACGCCAGATCGTCCACGGCAACAGCACCCTGGGCCTGCCCAAGGTCGAGTCCGCCAAGCAGCGCTTGCAGGACCTCAACAGCCACATCCAGATCAACACCTACGACACCGCCTTCAACACCGACAACGCCCTGGAACTGGTGGGCGCCTATGACCTGGTGATCGACGGCACCGACAATTTCGAAACCCGCTACCTGGTCAACGACGCTTGCGTGCAGTTGGGCAAGCCGTTGGTGTACGGCGCCATCTACCGCTTCGACGGGCAGATCAGCGTGCTCAACTATAAAGGCGGGCCGTGCTATCGCTGCCTGTTTCCCCAGGCACCACCGGCGGAACTGGCGCCCAACTGCAGCGCCGGCGGGGTCATCGGCGTATTACCCGGGGTGGTCGGGATGATCCAGGCCACCGAGGCGATCAAGCTGCTGATCGGCATTGGCGAACCACTCTCGGGCCGGCTGATGCGCTTTGATGCGCTGGCGATGAAGTTCAGCGAGATCCGCTTCAAGCGCCGCGCCGACTGCCCTTGCTGCTCGGAACTGCGACACAGCCAAACCATCGCCCCCGCCGTCTGCGCCGACGCCCTGCCAAGCCAACCTTCCCTGGCCGAAGAACGCTACATCAAGCCGCGGGTGCTCAAGCAACTGCTCGAGCAACACAGCAAGGCCGACGTACTGCTGGATGTGCGGGACGCCAGCGAGCTGGAAGTGTGCAAGTTGCCGGGGGTGGTGCACATCCCGCTGGCCGAGCTCGACGGGCAACTCGCCAACCTCAGCCGCGACAACACGCACTACCTCATCTGCTACGCCGGGACCCGCGCGGAGCAAGCCGCCAGCACCTTGCTGGCCGCCGGATTCGCCAACACCAAAGTACTGCAAGGTGGCATGAAACACTGGGTTCGCGACGTCGAACCCGACATGCCTTTGTACTGATCAGCGGCCATGGGCTCTTACTTGATGTTGCATAACTCGATACTCGACGCCATTGGCCAAACGCCCATCGTGCGCCTGGAACAGTTTTCCGAAGACCTCGGCATCGAGGTCTACGCCAAGCTGGAATCCCTCAACCCCGGCGGAAGCCACAAGGCACGCATCGCCCTGGGCATGATCCTCGACGCCGAGCGCCGGGGCATTCTGATTCGTGGCTCAGGGCAAACCATCATCGAGCCCAGCGGCGGCAACACCGGCATCGGCCTGGTGATGGCCGGTAACGTGCTGGGCTATAAAGTGGTGCTGGTGATCCCCGACAACTACAGCCCCGAGAAGCAGAAACTGCTGCGCCTGTACGGCGCCAGGGTGGTGCTGTCGGACAGCCGCCTGGGCAACAATTCCCACGGCGAAAAGTGCATGGAGCTGCAGCTGGAAAACCCCAGCTACGTGATGCTCAACCAGCAGCGCAACGGCGCCAACCCGCAGACCCACCGTGACACCACCGCCCGGGAAATCATCCGCGCCTTCGGCGAGCTGCGTGTGGACTACTTCGTCAGCGGCATCGGCACCGGGGGCCATATCACCGGCATCGGCGAAACCCTCAAGAGCACCTGGCCGGCGATCCGCGTGATGGGGGTGGAGCCGGAAGAGTGCGACCTGCTCAGCGACCGCCATGCGCCGCACCATATCCAGGGCCTGTCGATCGGCTTGATCCCGAGCATTCTCAACGTCGCGATCATTGACGGGATGCTCAAGGTGTCGCGCCAGGAATGCCTCGACATGATCAAACGCATCATGCGCACCGACGCCATCAGCCTCGGGCTGTCGTCGGCCGCCAACATGGTAGCCATCGCCAAGCTGGCGCCGGAGCTGCCCACCGACACCGTCGTGCTGACCATGGTCTACGACAGTGCCGACAGCTATCTGCCCTGTTTTGAATAACAACTATTGCGGGGGTGCCTCCATGGGGGGCTTTATCGACATGCAACAACTGCACGATGAGTTGCTCACCCACCTCATCACCACGCTTACGCCTGCGCAGTTGAAGCAGCTGGAGGCGCATCTCGCGCCGCTGATCCAGGCGGCGGCCCAGGCGGTGGCCGAAGACCTGATCGCCTATGCCTGGCGCGACCCGGCGTCCCGTGGGCGCGGAGAGCTGATCCTGGAGTCCTACGCCTCGTTCAAGGCCGTGCTGTATTACCGCCTGGCGCACCTGGTGTGGAATTTCCCGGACAAGAACAACGGCGTGTTTTCCGCCATCGCCCTGAAGCTGAGCAACCAGGGCAAGATCCTGTCCGGCGCCGAAATTCACCCCGCGGCGCGGATCGGCCGGCGCTTTGTGCTGGACCACGGTTACGGCACGGTCATCGGTGAAACCTGCGAGATCGGCAACGACTGCTACATCCTCTGCGGCGTGACCCTCGGCGCCCGGGGCATCGCCAACAACCCGGACGGCAAGCGCCACCCGCGGCTGGGCAACAACGTGGAAGTCGGCTCCGGCGCACGGGTGCTCGGTTACGTGCTGATCGGTGACAACGTGTTCATCAGTCCGTCCTGCGTGATCACCCAGGACGTGCCGGCCGGCACCAAGGTCAAGGTGGTCAACCAGATCCAGCTGCAGAAAAACGATGAGTCGGACCACAGCAATTACCTCGGCGCATTTGCCCTCGACGAACGCCTGCACGTGGTGGGCGAAGTCAACGCCAGCCACAAGGTGACGGTATTGGACGCTGACTTTCATCCCCTGCCCGGCCTGCTGCTGGAGCCGACAGTCAAGGAACGTCATCACCTGCAATTCCGCCTGCGGCACATCGAAACCAACGCCTACCCGCCGCGCCTGCCGCTGAACCTGAAAGTGACCGGGCCCGAATTTGAAATCACCCTGCTATCTCCTCCTGGCTTGAGCGCGATGGTTCGTCGCCTGCTGCAAGCCAGCCCACTGATCGTCGGAGGTTGAACATGTCCGTGCACACCATGGAAACCCTCGCGCTGTTCGACAGCGCGCCTTACCAGAATGCCTTCAGTGCGCGGGTGATTGCCGTCAGCGAACAGGGAATCGCCCTGGAGCACACGCTGTTCTACCCCACCGGCGGCGGCCAACCGGGGGACACCGGCCATTTCATCCTGCCCGACGGCAGCCGCGTCGACATCACCGGCACCGTGCGTGACCCGGTGCTGCGCTCGATCATCTGGCACCAGGTAGAACACTGCCCCGAGCAACTGGCCGCCGGGATGCAGGTAGACGCCAGCCTGGACTGGGAACGTCGCTACCAGCACATGAAAATGCACACCTGCCTGCACCTCCTGTGCTCGATCATCGACGCTCCGGTGACCGGTTGCAGCATCGGCGCCGACAAGGGCCGCCTGGATTTCGACCTGCCGGAAATGACCCTCGACAAAGAGACCATCACCCGTGACCTCAATGCCTTGATCGAACAGGCTCATGGGGTGAAAACCCTGTCCATGCCCGCCTCGGAGTATTCAACCCTGCTGCAGATCACTCGCACCCAGGCGGTGGCGCCACCGGTCATCCAGGGGGCAGTACGGGTGATTGAAATCGCCGGGATCGATATCCAGCCCTGCGGCGGCACCCATGTGACCAATACCGAGGAAATCGGCCGGGTGTTCTGCGAAAAAATCGAGAAGAAGAGCAAACACAATCGCAGGGTGATCCTGCGGTTTGAATAACCGCCGAGCGACGACCGGGGCGCCGACGCCCTAGTCGCCGTTCGTACAGGAAACTGACAGCAAATTTATGCGCTTGTAACATTCAGAAACGTACAATCCCGCCAGCAACGCCTCGTTGCCCCTGACTCGCGAAAACAGCGCCCGCCCTTCTCGGTGGGTCATTCGTGCAGCAGCTAAGCTCACTCCCATCACGCCCCTGAACCTGAACGCTGCAGGAATGACTGCCTATGAAAAGAGTGTTCCGTCACTACATCCCTGCATCCACATTGCGCTTGCTCCCCAACCGCTGGGATTTGGTCGCCCTGCCCCTGGTGATCGGCTTTTTACTGTTTTTCTCCATCACTGCGCGGGAAACCTGGGCGCCTATCGCCACCCTGCAGAGTGAAGTGATCTCGCTGGACCCGGCCAACCTGCCGGAATACGCGATGCGCACCACGATGCGCATGCTGGCGGCGATGGTTGCAGCGCTGGTGTTCACCCTGTTGTACGGCACCCTGGCCGCCAAAAGCCGGCGCGCCGAGAAACTGCTGGTGCCCGTGCTCGACATCCTGCAATCAGTACCAGTGCTGGGTTACATCTCGTTCACAGTGACGTTCTTCCTGCTGCTGTTCCCCGGGCGTGTGCTCGGCGCGGAGTTCGCGGCCATCTTTGCGATTTTCACCAGCCAGGCCTGGAACATGACGTTCAGCTTCTACCAGTCGCTGCGCATGCTGCCCCATGACCTGGTGGAAGTGTCAACCAACCTGCGACTTTCCGGTTGGCAGCGGTTCTGGAAGCTCGACGTGCCCTTCGCCATGCCCGGGCTGGTGTGGAACATGATGATGAGCATGTCCGGCGGCTGGTTTTTCGTGGTCGCCTCCGAGGCCATTACCGTCGGCGACAAGACCATCACCTTGCCGGGCGTGGGCTCATACCTGGCCCTGGCGATTGCCCAGAAAGACCTGCACGCCGTGGGCTACGTGATCCTGGCGATGATTGTGGTCATCCTGATGTACGACCAGTTCCTGTTCCGCCCACTGGTGGCCTGGGCCGACAAGTTCCGCATGGAAACCACCGCCTCCCAGGGTGCCGCGCCGCAATCCTGGCTGCTGAACCTGATCCAGCGCACGCGCATCGTCCAGCGCATCCTGCGGCCTGTCACCCGCGCCATCAGCCGCATTGGCAACAAGCGCTTCAGCCTGGCGGGCGGTGCACTCAAGGCGCTGCCGGCAGAAACCCCGAAAGCGTCAAAAGTGATCGACTGGGTATGGGGCGCGCTCATCGCGCTGCTGGCCGCTTATGCGCTGTACCACATCGTGCAGTACGTCGGCACCGAAGTGACCCTCGCCGAAGTCGGCCATGTATTCGTGCTAGGGCTGATCACGTTGTTGCGGGTGGTCGGCCTGATCCTGATCGCCTCGCTGATCTGGGTGCCGCTGGGCGTGATGATCGGCTTGCGCCCTGCGCTTGCGGAAAAAATCCAGCCGCTGGCGCAGTTCCTTGCGGCCTTCCCGGCGAACCTGCTGTTCCCGGTGTTCGTCATCGTGATCCTGCACTACAACCTCAACCCGGATATCTGGCTGAGCCCGCTGATTGTGCTGGGCACCCAGTGGTACATCCTGTTCAACGTGATCGCCGGAGCCAGCGCGTTCCCGAATGACTTCAAGGAAGCCGCCGCCAACTTCCGCATTCGCGGCTGGTTGTGGTGGCGCAAGGTGATGCTGCCGGGGATTTTCCCGTACTACGTCACCGGCGCGATTACCGCCTCGGGGGGTGCCTGGAACGCCAGTATTGTGTCCGAGTACGTGTCCTGGGGCCACGACAACGTGGTCGCCCACGGGCTGGGCGCCTACATCGCCCAGACCACCGCGGCCGGCGACTTCCCGAAGATCGCCCTGGGCGTGGTGGTGATGTCGATCTTCGTGGTGGCGTTCAACCGCGCTGTGTGGCGGCCGATGTACGCCATGGCTGAAAACAAACTTCGTCTGAATTGATGGGACTCGCTGTGATGACTACCTATACCGAGCATGCCGCCGACACTCCGGAAATCTACTCGTTGAAAAACGTGAACCGGGTGTTCGGCAAAGGTAAAGACGAGCTGCAAGTCCTCAGCGGCGTGAACTTGAGCCTGCACGAAGGCGAGATTGTCGGCATGCTCGGCCGGTCCGGCTCGGGCAAGTCGACCTTGCTGCGCATCATCGCCGGGCTGATTCAGCCGTCGTCGGGCGAAGTGCGCTACAACGGCGCGCCGCTCAACGGCCCGGCCGAAGGCGTGGCCATGGTGTTCCAGACCTTCGCGCTGTTCCCGTGGCTGACCGTGCTGGAAAACGTCGAGGCCGGCCTGCAAGCCTTGCAGGTCGAGCGCAAGGAATCCCGCAGGCGCGCCCTGGCGGCCATCGACCTGATCGGCCTGGACGGTTTTGAAAACGCCTACCCGCGCGAACTGTCCGGCGGCATGCGCCAACGCGTGGGTTTCGCCCGTGGGCTGGTGGTGAACCCGACCCTGCTGCTGATGGACGAACCGTTCTCGGCGCTGGACGTGCTCACCGCTGAAACCCTGCGCACCGACTTGCTGGATCTGTGGAGCGGCAAGCAACTGCCGATCAAATCGATCCTGATCGTGACCCACAACATCGAAGAAGCGGTGCTGATGTGCGACCGCATCCTGGTGCTGTCGTCCAACCCTGGCCGGGTGGTGGCCGAGATCAAGGTGCCGTTTGCCCACCCGCGCAACCGCCTGGACCCGACCTTCCGGCAAATGGTCGACGACATCTACGCCCTGATGACCGACCGCCGCAGCGCCGACGCGAGCAGAGGTTTGCCTGAGCTGAAAATGGGCAGCCTGTTGCCGGAAGTCTCCACCAACCTGATGGCTGGCCTGATCGAAACCCTGGCCGCCGAGCCCTACAATGGCCACGCCGGCCTGCCTACCGTGGCTGAACGGCGTTTGCTGGAAGTCGACGATCTGTTCCCGGTGGCGGAGATGCTTGAGCATTTGGGCTTCGCCGAACTCAAGGGTGCCGATATCACCCTGACCGATGCCGGCAAACTGTTCGCCGACTACGGCACCCAGGAGCGTAAAACCCTGTTCGCCGAACACTTGATCCGCCACGTGCCATTGGCCGCGCGCATTCACCAGGTGTTGCTTGAGCGCAGCGGCCACCGGGCGCCACGGGTGCGCTTCGAGCAGGAACTGGAAGACTCGATGACGGAAGCCTTTGTGGAGAAAACCCTGGAAAGCGTGGTGGCCTGGGGGCGGTATGCGGAGATCTTCTCCTATGACGACCATACCGAGACGTTCAGCCTGGATGATGTGGAAGGCAGCATGTAGGTTTAATGTGGGAGCGGGCTTGCTCGCGAATGCGGTGGATCAGCCATATATGTATTGGCTGACACTCCGCATTCGCGAGCAAGCCCGCTCCCACATTTGACCAGTGGTGTTCTTCAGATGACGAACAGGTCCACAAACCGGTTTACCGGAGTGGCCTCAAGCCGTGCCTGATCCTTGCACAGCGCAAAAATCTCGGCACTGCGCTGCGCGGTAAACCGGGTCGCCAGGTTGGCCTTGAACTTGTCTTCAAGCAACGGAATGCCATCCACCCGACGGCGACGGTGGCCAATCGGGTATTCCACGGCCACCTGTTCGGTGCTGGAACCATCCTTGAAGAACACCTGCACCGCATTGGCGATGGAGCGCTTGTCGGCCTCCAGGTATTCGCAGCTGTAGCGCGGCTCCTCGACGATGACCATCTTTTCGCGCAGCTCATCGATGATCGGATGGGCCGCGTGGAATTCATCTTCGTATTGCTCGGCCACCAGGTTGCCAAACGCCAGCGGTACAGCGGTCATGTACTGCAGGCAATGATCGCGGTCCGCCGCGTTGGCCAACTGCCCGACCTTGGAGATGATCCGGATCGCCGACTCGTGGGTGGTGATGACAATCCTGTCGATCTCATGCAGGCGGTGCTTCACCTGTGGGTGCAGGGTGACTGCTGCCTCGCAGGCGGTTTGTGCGTGGAACTCGGCGGGGAAGCTGATCTTGAACAGTACGTTCTCCATCACATACGTGCCGTAGGGCTGCGACAGGCTGAAGGCGCGCTTGTCTTCGGGCTTGAGCGCCAGGTCCTTGTTGGTGTGGCTGAACAGCACGTCATAGAAGCCCCACTGCGGCGCGCTCAACACACCGGGAATGCCCATCTCGCCGCGCATGGCGATATCCGCCAGGCGCACCCCGCGACTCGACGCATCCCCCGCCGCCCACGACTTGCGCGAACCGGCGTTCGGCGCATGACGATAAGTACGCAATGCCTGGCCATCGACAAACGCCTGGGACAGGGCCGACAGCAGTTGCTCACGGTTGGCGCCCATCAGCTTGGCGGTGACGGCGGTGGAGGCGACTTTCACCAGCAGCACGTGGTCAAGGCCGACACGGTTGAAGGAGTTTTCCAGGGCAATCACACCCTGGATTTCGTGGGCCATGATCATCGCCTCCAGCACTGCCCGCACGGTCAGCGGTGCGTCGCCGTTGGCCAGGCGTTTTTGCGAGAGATGGTCGGCGACCGCGAGGATGCCACCGAGGTTATCGGAAGGGTGACCCCATTCGGCGGCAAGCCAGGTGTCGTTGTAGTCGAGCCAGCGCACGATGCAGCCGATGTCCCATGCGGCCTTGACCGGGTCCAGGCGGAACGAGGTGCCCGGCACCCGTGCGCCGAACGGCACCACCGTGCCTTCGACGATCGGCCCCAGGTGCTTGGTGCACTCCGGGAAACGCAGGGCCAGCAGGCCGCAACCGAGGGTGTCCATCAGGCAGTTGCGGGCGGTGTCGAGGGCATCGCGGGATTCGATCCTGAAATTCAGTACGTAGTCGGCGATGTCCTGCAGGACCTGGTCGTAGTCGGGGCGGTTGTTCTGGTCGACGTTGGCGCTCATGGCAGTACTCCAAAGTGGGTTAGGTGTGGTCCATCCTCAGGGTCAGGGTGTTCGTTCCCACGCTCTGCGTGGGAATGCCGCCTTGGACGCTTCGCGTCCCGTACGGCGCAAGGGTGACGCAGAGCGTCACGGGATACATTCCCACGCAGAGCGTGGGAACGATCGGTTAGAAAGCGTCGCCGGGGACGCGTACGAACCCTTCCATCAACACTCGCGCACTGCGGCTCATGATGGCTTTTTTCACGACCCATTCACCGTCGATCTGGCTGGCCTCGGCGCCTACGCGCAACGTCCCGGAGGGATGCCCGAACCGCACCGCATTGCGCTCCACGCCGCCCGCCGCCAAATTCACCAGCGTGCCGGAAATCGCCGCCGCCGTGCCAATCGCCACCGCCGCCGTGCCCATCATCGCGTGGTGCAACTTGCCCATGGACAGCGCCCGCACCAGCAGGTCGACATCACCCGCCTTGATCGCCTTGCCGCTGGACGCCACGTAGTCCGCAGGCCGCGCCACAAACGCCACCTTTGGCGTGTGCTGACGCTGGGCCGCCTCGTCCAGGTGCTTGATCAAGCCCATGCGCAGCGCACCATGGGCCCGGATGGTTTCAAACATCGCCAGGGCCTTGGGGTCGCCATTGATCGCGCTCTGCAGCTCGGTGCCGGTGTAACCCAGGTCCTGGGCGTTGATGAAGATGGTGGGAATCCCGGCATTGATCAGCGTCGCCTTGAACGTGCCGACACCCGGCACGTCCAGGTCATCCACCAGGTTGCCGGTAGGGAACATCGAGCCACCGCCGCCCTCTTCTTCCGCCGCCGGGTCCATGAATTCCAGCTGCACCTCGGCGGCCGGGAAGGTCACGCCGTCGAGTTCGAAGTCGCCGGTTTCCTGCACCGCGCCGTCGGTGATCGGTACGTGAGCGATGATGGTCTTGGCGATATTCGCCTGCCACACCCGCACCACGGCCACGCCGTTGTGCGGAATGCGCGCGGCATCTACCAGGCCGGCGCTGATGGCGAACGAACCCACCGCCGCCGACAGGTTGCCGCAGTTGCCGCTCCAGTCCACGAACGGTTTGTCGATGGACACCTGGCCGAACAGGTAGTCCACGTCGTGATCGGCTCGGGTACTTTTGGCCAGGATCACGGTTTTGCTGGTGCTGGAAGTCGCGCCGCCCATGCCGTCGATCTGCTTGTCATACGGGTCGGGGCTGCCGATCACCCGCAACAACAGCGCATCCCGCGCCGCGCCCGGCACCTGGGCCGACTCGGGCAAATCCTTGAGGCTGAAAAACACGCCTTTACTGGTGCCGCCACGCATGTAGGTGGCGGGAATCTTGATCTGCGGTACGTGTGCCATGGTGGTCCTCATGGGCCGGGGCGTTGGCCCCGGCCGCAGTTGTCAGGCAGTTACAGCCGATTCCAGGAAGTCCTGGGCAAAACGTTGCAACACGCCGCCCGCCTCGTAGATCGACACTTCTTCAGCCGTGTCCAGGCGGCAGGTCACCGGCACCTCGACACGCTCGCCGTTCTTGCGGTTGATCAGCAACGTCAGTTGCGCACGCGGGGTGCGTTCGCCGATCACGTCGTAGGTTTCAGTGCCGTCGATCTTCAGGGTCTTGCGGTCGGTGCCCGGCAGGAACTCCAGCGGCAGCACGCCCATGCCCACCAGGTTGGTGCGGTGGATGCGCTCGAAACCTTCGGCGGCAATCGCTTCAACACCGGCCAGGCGTACGCCCTTGGCCGCCCAGTCACGGGACGAACCCTGGCCGTAGTCGGCGCCGGCAATGATGATCAGCGGCTGCTTGCGCTCCATGTAGGTTTCGATGGCTTCCCACATGCGCGTGACCTTGCCTTCCGGCTCCAGGCGCGCCAGCGAACCCTGTTTGACCTTGCCGTCTTCAACCACCATTTCATTGAACAGTTTCGGGTTGGCGAAGGTGGCGCGCTGCGCGGTCAAGTGGTCGCCACGATGGGTCGCGTAAGAGTTGAAGTCGACTTCCGGCAGGCCCATTTTCGCCAGGTATTCGCCGGCGGCGCTGTCGAGCATGATCGCGTTGGACGGCGACAGGTGATCGGTAGTGATGTTGTCCGGCAGCACCGCCAGCGGGCGCATGCCCTTGAGCGGACGTGCACCGGCCAGGGCACCTTCCCAGTACGGCGGGCGACGGATGTAGGTGCTCTGCGGGCGCCAGTCGTACAGCGGCGTGACCTTCGGGCCGGTGTCTTCGTGGATCGCGAACATCGGGATGTACACCTGGCGAAACTGCTCCGGCTTGACCGACGCCTTGACCACCGCGTCGATTTCTTCGTCGCTTGGCCAGATGTCCTTGAGGCGGATTTCCTTGCCATTGGCGTCCAGGCCCAGCACGTCTTTTTCGATGTCGAAACGGATGGTGCCGGCAATCGCATAGGCCACCACCAGCGGCGGCGACGCGAGGAACGCTTGCTTGGCGTACGGGTGGATACGGCCGTCGAAGTTGCGGTTACCCGAAAGCACGGCGGTGGCGTACAGGTCGCGGTCGATGATCTCTTGCTGGATCACCGGATCGAGTGCGCCGGACATGCCGTTGCAGGTGGTGCAGGCGAACGCCACCACGCCGAAACCCAACTGCTCCAGCTCGGTGGTCAGCCCGGCTTCGTCGAGGTACATCGCGACGGTTTTCGAACCCGGTGCCAGGGACGACTTGACCCACGGCTTGCGGGCCAGGCCGAGCTTGTTGGCATTGCGTGCCAGCAGGCCGGCGGCAATCACGTTGCGCGGGTTGCTGGTGTTGGTGCAACTGGTGATGGCGGCGATGATCACCGCGCCGTCGGGCATTTGCCCCGGCACGTCATCCCACTGGCCGGAGATGCCCTTGGCCGCCAGATCGCTGGTGGCGACGCGGGCGTGGGGGTTGCTCGGGCCGGCCATGTTGCGCACCACCGAGGACAAATCGAAGCTCAGGCCACGCTCGTATTGCGCGCCCTTGAGGTCGTCCGCCCACAGGCCGGTGTGGCGAGCGTACTGCTCCACCAGGGTGACTTGCTCGTCTTCACGGCCGGTGAGCTTCAGGTAGGCGATGGTCTGTTGGTCGATGTAAAACATCGCGGCGGTGGCGCCGTATTCCGGGGCCATGTTGGAAATGGTGGCACGGTCGCCCAGGGTCAGCGCCGAAGCACCTTCACCGAAGAACTCCAGCCACGCACCGACGACCTTCTGCTTGCGCAGGAACTCGGTCAGCGCCAGCACCATGTCGGTGGCGGTGATGCCCGGTTGCAGCTTGCCCGTCAGCTCCACGCCAACACTTTCCGGCAGGCGCATCCACGAGGCGCGGCCGAGCATCACGCTCTCTGCTTCAAGGCCGCCAACGCCGATGGCGATCACGCCCAAGGCATCAACGTGAGGCGTGTGGCTGTCGGTGCCGACGCAGGTATCCGGGAAGGCCACGCCGTCACGTACCTGGATCACCGGAGACATTTTCTCCAGGTTGATCTGGTGCATGATGCCGTTGCCCGGCGGGATCACGTCGACGTTCTTGAAGGCCTTTTTGGTCCACTCGATAAAGTGGAAACGGTCTTCGTTGCGACGGTCTTCGATGGCGCGATTTTTCTCGAACGCCTGCGGGTCAGAACCACCGGCTTCGACGGCCAGGGAGTGGTCGACGATCAGTTGGGTCGGCACCACCGGGTTGACCTGGGCCGGGTCACCGCCTTGCAGGGCGATGGCGTCGCGCAGGCCGGCAAGGTCCACCAGGGCGGTCTGGCCGAGGATGTCGTGGCACACCACGCGGGCCGGGAACCACGGGAAGTCGAGGTCGCGTTTGCGCTCGATCAGTTGGCTCAAGGAGGCATTGAGGGTTGCGGGGTCACAGCGACGCACCAGGTTTTCCGCGAGCACGCGGGAGGTGTACGGCAGTGTGGCGTAGGCGCCGGGGGTGATTGCATCGACTGCCGCGCGGGCGTCAAAGAAATCGAGGCGGCTGCCGGGGAGCGCTTTGCGGTGTTCAGTGTTCATCGTCAGGACTCGGTCACGGTAGTTGCAAAAGGAAGAACCGTTGCTGATCCAAGGTGGAATGCGATCAAAATGTGGGAGCGGGCTTGCTCGCGAAAGCGGTGTGTCATGCAACACACATGGCGACTGTCACACCGCCTTCGCGAGCAAGCCCGCTCCCACATTTTTGATCCGGTTTCACCTCAAGATCAGCGGTTTCTCCACTCAGCGACGTTCGATTGGCACGAACTTGCGCTGCTCAACGCCGATGTACTCGGCGCTCGGACGGATGATGCGGTTGTTGGCTCGCTGCTCGAACACGTGAGCTGCCCATCCTGTCAGCCGCGAGCAGACGAAAATTGGGGTGAACAGCTTCGTCGGGATGCCCATGAAGTGGTACGCCGAGGCATGGTAGAAGTCGGCGTTGGGGAACAGTTTCTTCTGCTCCCACATGGTCTTGTCGATGGCTTCGGAAACCGGGAACAGCACGGTGTCGCCCACTTCGTCGGCGAGTTTTTTCGACCAGGCCTTGATCACTTCATTACGCGGGTCGCTGTCTTTATAGATCGCGTGGCCAAAGCCCATGATCTTGTCCTTGCGCGCCAGCATGCCGAGGGTGCCTTCCACCGCTTCCTGGGCGGAAGAGAAACGCTCGATCATCTCCATCGCCGCTTCATTGGCGCCGCCGTGCAGCGGGCCACGCAGGGAGCCGATGGCGGCAGTCACGCAGGAATACAGGTCCGACAGGGTCGACGCACACACGCGGGCGGTGAAGGTCGAGGCGTTGAATTCGTGCTCGGCGTAGAGAATCAGCGACACGTTCATCACCTTGACGTGCAAGTCGCTGGGCTTCTTGTCGTGCAGCAGGTGCAGGAAGTGCCCGCCGATGCTCGGCTCGTCGGTCACGCAGTTAATGCGCTGGCCGTCGTGGCTGAAGCGGTACCAGTAGCACATGATCGCCGGGAACGCGGCGAGCAGGCGGTCGGTCACATCGCGCTGCACGCTGAAGTCTTTCTCCGGCTCGATGTTGCCCAGGAACGAGCAACCGGTGCGCATCACGTCCATCGGGTGCGCGTCGGCGGGGATGCGTTCCAGCACTTCTTTCAGCGCCTGGGGCAGGTCGCGCAGTTTGCCGAGCTTGGCGGTGTAGGCGGCCAGTTCGGCTTTGGTCGGCAGTTCGCCGTAGAGCAGCAGGTAGGCGACTTCTTCAAACTGGGCATCGGCGGCGAGTTCGCGCACGTCGTAGCCGCGATAGGTCAAGCCGGCACCGGCCTGGCCCACGGTGGACAGTGCGGTTTGCCCGGCAACCTGGCCACGCAGGCCAGCTCCACTGAGTACTTTTGCTTCGGCCATGGTTATCTCCAATCTTGTAGTTATTAGTGAGGCGCTCGCGTTACTTCTTGGCGGCGAACAGCGCGTCGAGCTTCTGCTCGAAGGTGTGGTAGTCGATGCGATCATAAAGCTCCATGCGGGTTTGCATGGTGTCGATCACGTTCTGCTGGGTGCCGTCGCGACGGATCGCGGTGTAGACGTTCTCGGCCGCCTTGTTCATGGCGCGGAAGGCCGAGAGCGGGTACAGGACGATGGAAACATCCGCAGATTTCAGTTGATCGACGGTATAGAGAGGTGTCGCACCGAATTCGGTGATGTTGGCCAGGATCGGCGCTTTCACGCGAGAGGCGAACAGCTTGTACATCTCAAGCTCAGTGATGGCTTCCGGGAAGACCATGTCGGCGCCGGCCTCAATGCAGGCGGCCGCACGTTCCAGGGCGGATTCCAAACCTTCCACGGCCAGTGCGTCGGTGCGGGCCATGATCACGAAGCTGTCATCGGTACGCGCATCCACCGCAGCCTTGATGCGGTCGACCATTTCCTGCTGGGACACGATTTCTTTGTTCGGGCGATGGCCGCAACGCTTGGCGCCCACCTGGTCTTCGATATGGATCGCCGCCGCGCCGAACTTGATCATCGACTTGACGGTGCGCGCCACGTTGAACGCGGAGGAGCCGAAACCGGTGTCCACGTCCACCAGCAGCGGCAGGTCGCACACGTCGGTGATGCGGCGCACGTCCGTCAGCACGTCATCCAGGCCGGTGATGCCCAGGTCCGGCACACCGAGGGAGCCGGCAGCCACCCCGCCACCCGACAGGTAGATCGCCTTGAAGCCGGCGCGCTTGGCCAGCAGCGCATGGTTGGCGTTGATCGCGCCGACTACCTGCAACGGGTGCTCGCTGGCAACCGCGTCACGGAAACGCTGGCCTGGAGTGGTGTTGTTATTGGAACTCATGACTCACCTCGTGATTGGGGAGCGCCGTCCGGGAAGTGACGGGCAATGTTGCGTTTGGAGGCACCGATATGCCGGCGCATCAACAACTCGGCCAGTTCACCGTCGCGATCGGCAATCGCGTCAAGAATGCGGTGATGCTCGGCAAAGGCCTGGCGTGGACGATTGGGGGTGGCGGAGAATTGGATGCGGTACATGCGCACCAACTGATACAGCTCGCCGCACAACATTTGGGTCAGGGTGCGATTACCGGCGCCTTGAATTATCCGGTAATGAAAATCGAAGTCGCCTTCCTGCTGGTAGTAGCCGACACCGGCCTGGAAGGCCGCATCGCGCTCGTGGGTGTGCAACACCTGGCGCAGCTCTTCGATCTCGGCGTCGGTCATGCGCTCGGCGGCCAGGCGGCAGGCCATGCCTTCCAGGGATTCGCGGATTTCGTAGAGTTCGATCAGTTCTTCATGGCTCAACGAGACCACTCGCGCGCCCACATGGGGGATGCGCACCAGCAGGCGCTGGCCTTCCAGGCGATGAATCGCCTCGCGCAGCGGGCCACGGCTGATGCCATAGGTGCGCGCCAGTTCCGGCTCGGAGATCTTGCTGCCGGGGGCGATTTCGCCCTTGACGATGGCGGCCTGGATACGCCGGAAGACGTTCTCGGACATGGTCTGGGAATCGTCTTGGGCCATCACTGGGGTTTCCAGTTGATCCAGCATATTGTCGACACCTTTAAAAGCAATGCCGCAAAAACTAGCCAATCAGCCCCGGATAGTCAAAGAATAAATACACATTGTCGACAATCGTCTAATAACCCGCCTTGCACTCTATCGGGGCATGGCCGGCTGCCAGCGCTGGCGCCAGAAAACCTTCATGTTAGAATGCCGGCCACTTTTGCCTCACATCCCTGGATGAAAAGGCGCACGAGGGAGCTTGCGCAGCAATGCCAGTCGCCTTGAATTGAACATCGCACTGCACCGCGTCAGGATTTATGAGACTCAAGCCCTTCCCCCTTTTGCTTCTACTGTTTATCCCGGGCCTTGGCGTTGCTGCCGAGAAGACCGTTTATGGACTCAATGAATACGCCAAGTTGGCCGGCATTGACCTGGAAGTGGCCGCCAAGCTCGACACCGGGGCCAAGACCGCGTCCTTGAGCGCCCGCGACATCAAGCGCTTCAAGCGCAACGGCGAGTCCTGGGTGCGCTTCTACCTGGCCATCGACACCGCACACTCCCACCCCATCGAGCGCCCCCTGGCCCGCGTGAGCAAGATCAAGCGCCGCGCCGGTGACTACGACCCCGATGAAGACAAGAACTACACCGCCCGTCCAGTCATCGCCCTGGACATCTGCATGGGCACCGCTTTACGCAGTATCGAAGTGAACTTGACTGACCGCAGCGCCTTCCAATACCCGCTGCTGATCGGCTCCGAAGCGCTGAAACGCTTTGATGCGCTGGTCGACCCCAGTCTTAAATACGCGGCGGGCAAACCTGCCTGCGCCTCCGACGCTCATACCGCTGAGTAATTTGAATGCGCTCTCTTAATCTGCACCTGAAAATCCTGATCGCCGTTTTGGTGGTCTTGGGCATTTCGGTCACCGCCTATCAGATTTTCGTGCTGGGGATTCCCGTCACCGAGGACGCCACCGACGACCTGTGGAACATCGACGCCAAGGTCGAGTTCGTCGCCAGCGCCAAGGACCCGGTGAAAATCCAGATGTTCGTGCCGCCCCTGAGCCGCGACTTCGTCAGCCTGAATGAAAGCTTTATCTCGAATAACTACGGCGTCAGCGTCAATCGCCTCGACGGCAACCGCAAGGTCACCTGGTCGGCACGCCGGGCCAAGGGCAACCAGACCCTCTACTACCGCCTGGTGCTGACCAAGCGTTACAGCGGTGAAAAGGTCAAGGTCAAGGGCCCGACCTTCCGCGACAGCATCGCCGTCGAAGGCCCGGAAAAAATCGCCGCCGAAGCCCTGCTGGCGCCGATCCGCCAGCACTCGGCCGACGTCGAGACCTTTATCAGCGAAGCCATCAAGCGCACCAACAACCTCAACGACGACAACGTGAAGCTGCTGCTGGCGGGCGACCCGTCGACGCCGCACAAGGCCAAGATCGTCGAGTTGCTGCTGTCCATCGCCCACGTGCCGGTGGAAAAGGTCCACACCATCCGCCTGGTGGCCGACCAGCCGCAAACCCCGGAACTCTGGCTGCGCAGCTTCAACGGCAATGACTGGCTGTACTTCAACCCCGACACCGGCGAGCAAGGCCTGCCGGCCGACCGCCTGCTGTGGTGGACCGGTGATGAAAACCTGATCACCGTCGACGGCGGCAAGAAGGCCATGGTGACCTTCAGCCTCAACAACAGCGAAATGAACGCGATTCGCCTGGCCAAGCTGACGGACGAAAACACCGACGCCAACTTCCTCGAGTACTCGCTGTACGGCCTGCCGCTGCAAACCCAGCAGACCTTCATGATCATGGTGATGATCCCGATTGGCGTGCTGGTGATCCTGATCCTGCGCAACCTGATCGGCCTGCAGACCCTTGGCACGTTTACCCCGGTGCTGATTGCCCTGGCGTTCCGAGAGACACAGCTGGGCTTCGGGATTGTGCTGTTCACCATTATTACGGCGCTGGGGCTGTCGCTTCGGTCTTACCTGGAACACTTGAAGCTGCAGATGCTGCCGAGGCTCTCGGTGGTGCTGACCTTCGTGGTGGTGCTGATCGCCGCCATCAGTCTGTTCAGCCACAAGCTCGGCCTGGAACGCGGGCTGTCGGTGGCATTGTTCCCGATGGTGATCCTGACCATGACCATCGAACGCCTGTCGATTACCTGGGAAGAACGCGGTGGCGGCCATGCGATGAAAGTCGCGATCGGCACGCTGTTCGCCGCTTCCCTGGCGCACATCATCATGAGCGTGCCGGAACTGATCTACTTCGTGTTCACCTTCCCGGCGATCCTGTTGATCCTGGTGGGCTTCATGCTGGCCATGGGTCGTTATCGCGGCTACCGCCTGACCGAACTGGTGCGTTTCAAGGCCTTCCTCAAGGCTGACTCGTAATGTTCGGCTTCTGGAAGACCTGGAAGGCCCTGGAAGCGCGGGGGATCATGGGCATCAACCGGCGAAATGCCGACTACGTGCTCAAGTACAACAAGCGCAGCCTGTATCCGATCGTCGATGACAAGATCATCACCAAGGAACGGGCCATGGCCGCCGGCATCCACGTGCCGGAAATGTACGGGGTCATTTCCACCGAGAAGGAAATCGACAAGCTCGACGAGATCATCGGCGGGCGCAGCGACTTCGTGATCAAGCCGGCCCAGGGCGCCGGTGGTGACGGTATCCTGGTGATCGCCGACCGTTTTGAAGGGCGCTACCGGACCGTCTCCGGCAAGATCATCAGCCATGAAGAAATCGAGCATCAGATTTCCAGCATCCTCACCGGCCTGTATTCCCTCGGCGGCCACCGGGACCGGGCACTGATCGAATACCGGGTGGTGCCCGACCAGATCTTCAAGAGCATCAGCTACGAAGGCGTACCGGACATCCGCATCATTGTGCTGATGGGCTACCCGGTGATGGCCATGCTGCGCTTGCCCACCCGCCAGTCCGGCGGCAAGGCCAACCTCCACCAGGGCGCGATTGGCGTGGGTGTCGACCTCGCCACCGGCCTGACCCTGCGCGGCACCTGGCTGAACAACATCATCACCAAGCACCCCGACACCACCAATGCGGTGGACGGCGTGCAACTGCCCAACTGGGACGGTTTCATGAAGCTCGCCGCCGGCTGCTACGAACTGTGCGGCCTGGGCTATATCGGCGTGGACATGGTGCTGGACCAGGAAAAGGGTCCGTTGATCCTGGAACTTAACGCTCGCCCGGGGCTGAACATCCAGATTGCCAACGACTGCGGCCTGACCTTGCGCACCCATGCCGTGGAGGCTCGACTGGAAGAGCTGAAGGCGGCGGGCGTGACGGAAACACCGGAGGAACGGGTTAAGTTTGTGCAGGAAATGTTTGGGCATATTCCGGCGGTCGAGGGATAAACCCAGTGACCTGCTCCGTACACCCGCTGCCCTACCGGGCCAACCCTGCCGAATACTTTGCAGCAATCCGCCATGCGCCCGGCGCGGTGCTGCTGGACAGTGGCCGACCGGCGGCCGAGCGCGGCCGTTATGACCTGCTGAGCGCCTGGCCCGAGACGACCCTGGCGGTACTGCCCGACGAAAGCGGCAGTGATTTCCTGCAGCGCCTGCGGGAAAACCTGACGTTGCTGGGTGAAGCCACGATCCCCGCGCCCTACGAACTGCCGTTTGCCGGCGGCCTCATCGGCTACCTGAGCTACGACTTCGGTCGTCATCTTGAGCACCTGCCACACCTGGCGGTGGACGACCTGCACCTGCCGGATGCACGCTTTGGCCTGTACGCCTGGGCCTTGATCAGCGATCACCAGGCGCAGACCAGCCAACTGGTGTTCCATCCCAAACTGGCGGAAAGCGAACGGCAACGCCTGATTACCTTGTTCGGTCAGCCGACCATCAGCGCATCGGCCACCTTCAAGCTGCAAGGCCCAATGGCCCCGGACGTGACAGCCGACACCTACCAGCACGCAATCGCCCGCATCCAGGACTACATCCAGGCGGGTGACTGCTACCAGGTCAACTTTGCCCAACGCTTCCGTGCCCCGTGCAGTGGCGATCCGTGGGTGGCCTATTGCGCCCTGCGCGCAGCCTGCCCAACACCGTTTTCCGGGTTCCAGAGCTTGCCGGATGATGGCGCGGTATTGAGTTTATCGCCGGAGCGCTTCGTCAAAATCAGCCAGCGCCAGGTGGAAACCCGCCCGATCAAGGGCACCCGGCCAAGGGGGGCGACGCCCGAGGAAGATGCAGCCAACGCCGCTGAATTGCTGGCCAGCCCCAAGGATCGTGCCGAAAACCTGATGATCGTCGACCTGCTGCGCAACGACCTGGGCCGCACCTGCCGCACCGGCTCGGTGAGGGTCCCGGAGTTGTTCAGCCTGGAAAGCTATCCCAACGTGCATCATCTGGTGAGCAGCGTGACCGGCGAATTGGCCGACGATAAAGACGCCCTCGACCTGATCGCCGGCAGCTTCCCCGGCGGCTCCATCACCGGCGCACCGAAGATTCGCGCGATGCAGATCATCGACGAGCTGGAGCCGACCCGGCGCGGGTTGTATTGCGGTTCGCTGGTGTATCTGGACGTGCGCGGCGAGATGGACAGCTCCATCGCCATTCGCAGCCTGTTGGTCAAGGAAGGTCAGGTGTGCTGCTGGGGCGGCGGCGGGATTGTCGCGGACTCGGAGTGGCAGGCGGAGTATCAGGAGTCGATGACCAAGGTGCGGGTGTTGTTACAAACCTTGGAAAGCCTGTAGCACGCAGCCCTCCCTGGCTCTGCGACGCGGAGCCAGGCAGCAGAAAAGACCTGAATCAGTACCTAAGTAGACGGGGTCGAAGCCGGAGGATAGCGTCCGGTTTCAACCGTCCACCAGCCGTCTGTGAAGGATCACATGAAACGACTGCCTACTTGTCAGGAAAGATTTCCGAGATTGCATCTGCCCTCAACCGCACCTATCATCTCCCAAATTGGGAGGTCGCAGCGATGCGGATAATCGCTCTGTCTGCCCTACGAATATTCTGGGAAAACCACCCTGGTTGCATGGATGCCAAAACGCCGCTGGTCGAGCTGTATCGCCATATGGAAAAAGCTGTTTACCCAACCCCTCAGGCCCTCAAGGCAGAGCTAAGGACAGCGAGCATTCTCAAAGGGGGCCGGGTTGTGTTCAACATAGGTGGCAACAAGTATCGAGTGATCATGGCGATCAATTATCAGCGACAGCTTGCGTTCATACGCTTCGTGGGGACCCACGCGCAGTACGATCAGATCAATGCGGAGACCGTGTGATGAACATCAAACCCATTCATTCCCAGGAAGACCTGACCGCTGCGCTCGCGCGCGTCGAACAGCTATGGGAAGCGGAAATCGGCTCGCCCGAGGGTGACGAGCTGGAAATTCTCGCGATACTTATCGAAAAGTACGAAGCGGAGCATTTCCCAATGCCGCCTTCGGATCCCGTAGAAGCGATTAAATTTCGAATGGAGCAACTAGGCCTGACCGCCCGTGACCTGGAGCCTTTCATAGGTCCGAGCGGGCGGGTTTCCGAAGTGTTGAATCATAAGCGCAAGCTGAGCTTGTCGATGATCAAACGCCTGCATGAAGGCTTGCGCATTCCTTATGAGAGTTTGCTGGCAGGGGTCTAGGCTGTGCAGTGGCCATACCGGCCCTATCGCGGACAAGCCCGGCTCCCACATGGGAGCGCGGTCAACATGTGGGAGCTGGCTTGCCTGCGATGAGGCGTCAGCCACGCCAAATAACTTACAGGCTCAACTGCCGATTCGACGCCTTGATGAACTCTTTCTTCAAGTCCTCAAACATATGCACCGCCGGGAACTGCGGGAACTCGCGAATCACGTTCTCCGGCGCGTGGAACAGAATCCCACGGTCGGCCTCACCCAGCATGGTGGTGTCGTTGTAGGAATCACCGGCGGCAATCACGCGGTAGTACAGGGTCTTGAAGGCCAGCACCGACTGACGCTTGGGATCTTTCTGACGCAGCTGGTAGCTCACCACCCGGTCACTCTCGTCGGTGATCAACCGGTGGCACAGCAAGGTCGGGAAACCCAGTTGGCGCATCAGCGGCTGGGAGAACTCATAGAAGGTGTCAGACAGGATCACCACCTGGAAGCGCTCGCGCAGCCAGTTGACGAACTCGATGGCGCCGTCCAGCGGCTTGAGGGTGGCGATCACTTCCTGGATGTCCGAGAGCTTCAGCCCATGCTCATCAAGAATGCGCAGGCGCTGTTTCATCAGCACGTCGTAGTCGGGGATGTCCCGGGTGGTGGCCCGCAAGGATTCAATACCGGTTTTTTCGGCGAAGGCGATCCAGATTTCCGGAACCAGCACCCCTTCCAGGTCGAGACAGGCAATTTCCACAAGACACTCCCATTTAAAGTTATTGAGTTGAGCGAGCAAAAGGACTGCCGAACTCTAGCGATTCACGCTGGCCGCCGCAACGCAGGCGGGATTTTGTTACCATCGCCCCCCTATAGAGCGCTCAGCGCCACTGACCTGTAGGAACCGTCCTGATGAACCAAGCCTTCGACGTCGCTGAACTCGCCGCGACTTACGCCAACAAATCCGCCCAGGACATTCTCAAGCTGGCCTTCAGCCAGTTTGGCGACGACCTGTGGATCTCTTTCAGCGGTGCCGAGGACGTGGTGCTGGTAGACATGGCCTGGAAGCTGAACAAGAACGTCAAGGTGTTCAGCCTCGACACCGGTCGCCTGCACCCGGAGACCTACCGGTTTATCGAGCAGGTGCGTGAGTTCTACAAGATCGACATCGAACTGATCTCGCCGGACCAGAGCAAGCTGGAACCCTTCGTCAAGGAAAAGGGCCTGTTCAGTTTCTACAAGGACGGCCATGGCGAGTGCTGTGGCGTGCGCAAGATCGAACCGCTGCGCCGCAAGCTGTCCGGTGTGAGCGCCTGGGCCACCGGCCAGCGCCGCGACCAGAGCCCCGGCACCCGCAGCCAGGTGGCCGCGCTGGAAATCGATACGGCTTTTTCCACCCCGGAACGCACCCTGTACAAGTTCAACCCGCTGGCGCAGATGACCAGTGAGGAAGTATGGGGTTACATCCGCATGCTGGAGTTGCCGTACAACAGCCTGCACGAGCGCGGTTTTATCAGCATCGGCTGTGAGCCGTGCACCCGTCCGGTACTGCCGAACCAGCACGAACGCGAAGGCCGTTGGTGGTGGGAAGAAGCAACCCAAAAAGAATGCGGGTTGCACGCCGGGAACATCATCAGCAAGGCGTAACGCCTGAGCCAGAATCCTGTACACAGAAATGTCACCATCGGTGCCATTTTTGTGTGCACTTATAAAATCCTGCACCGAAAAGTTACATCCTCCCTCGTCACACCTCTTCTAAAATCCCCGCCCCTCTCTGCACCACAAAATAAATAGCTGTTCAAACGGTCAATTTATATCGCTTTAAATTCAGTCTGTTATTTCCAATCACGCTAAAAACCAAATCGCCGTGTATTTCACCCGGCGAAAATCTGGCACGCATGTGGCTTAAGGCAAAACACACTTTGTATACAATTAATAAAAAAGATACATACACTTTGACATCAGCCGCTCTCCTGCTGATGTCCAGGAGCCTGCCGGAATGCGTACAAGTCTCTCCAATAACATCGCACTGGATCTGCCCTCCTCCACCCTGAACCCCGAGGCCACGAGCCCCGGCCCGTTGGTCCTCAGCCCGCGCCTGCACAACAAGGACCTGGCGCCTACCAAGGCCGAAGGCCGGCGCTGGGGCCGCTACAGCATCTTTGCCTTGTGGACCAACGATGTGCACAACATCGCCAACTACTCCTTCGCCATCGGCCTGTATGCGCTGGGCCTGGGTGGCTGGCAGATTCTGCTGTCCCTGGGGATCGGCGCGGCGCTGGTGTACTTCTTCATGAACCTGTCGGGCTATATGGGGCAGAAGACCGGCGTACCGTTTCCAGTGATCAGCCGCATCAGTTTTGGCATCCATGGTGCGCAGATTCCTGCACTGATTCGTGCGGTGATCGCGATTGCCTGGTTCGGGATACAGACCTACCTGGCCTCGGTGGTTTTCCGCGTGCTATTGACAGCGGTTCATCCAGGTTTTGCCGACTACGACCACAACTCGATCCTCGGCCTGTCCACCCTGGGCTGGGCGTGTTTTGTGGCGATCTGGTTTGTGCAGCTCGCCATCCTCGCCTATGGGATGGAGATGGTGCGCCGCTATGAAGCCTTCGCCGGGCCGGTGATTCTGCTGACAGTAGCGTCCCTGGCCGGCTGGATGTATTTCCAGGCCGGCGGCCAGATCGCCTGGTCGATCCGCGAGCCGCTGACCGGTGGTGAGATGTGGCGCAATATCTTTGCCGGCGGCGCGCTGTGGCTGGCGATCTACGGCACGCTGATCCTGAATTTCTGCGACTTCGCCCGCTCCTCGCCGTGCCGCAAGACCATCAAGGTCGGCAATTTCTGGGGCCTGCCGGTGAATATCCTGGTGTTCGCGGCCATCACCGTGCTGCTGTGCGGCGGGCAGTTCCACCTCAATGGCCGGGTGATCGAGAGCCCCACGGAAATCATTGCGGCGATTCCGAATACGTTCTTCCTGGTGCTGGGCTGCCTGGCGTTCCTGATTGTGACCGTGGCGGTGAATATCATGGCCAACTTCGTCGCGCCGGCCTTTGTGCTGAGCAACCTGGCGCCCAAGTACCTGAACTTCCGCCGCGCCGGGCTGATCAGCGCCACCGTGGCGGTGTTGATCCTGCCGTGGAACCTCTACAACAGCCCGCTGGTGATCGTGTATTTCCTCTCGGGGCTGGGCGCACTGCTGGGGCCGTTGTACGGGGTGATCATGGTCGACTACTGGTTGATCCGCAAAAGCCAGGTGGACGTGCCGCAGCTGTATAGCGAAGACCCGAATGGCGCTTATTACTACAGCCGCGGAGTCAATCTGCGGGCGGTGGCGGCGTTTATTCCTGCGGCGGTGATCGCCATTCTCCTGGCCCTGCTGCCCGGGTTCGCCCTCGTCTCGCCCTTCTCCTGGCTGATTGGCGCCGGTATTGCAGGGCTGCTGTATCTGCTGTTCGCCAAGCGCCAGCCGTACTACGCCGATGTGAGCGGCGAAAGCATTGCAGTCGATAACATCAGTCATTAAGTAAGGACATTCCATGCGCATCCTTGTGGTCAACGTCAACACCACCGAGTCCATCACCGAGGCCATCGCCAAACAGGCACGGGCGGTGGCGTCCCCCGGCACCGAGATCGTCGGCCTGACTCCGTTTTTCGGTGCCGAATCGGTGGAAGGCAATTTCGAAAGCTACCTGGCGGCCATCGCGGTGATGGACCGGGTGATGGCCTACGACCAGCCGTTCGATGCGGTAATCCAGGCCGGCTACGGCGAACATGGCCGCGAAGGCTTACAGGAGTTGCTCAACGTGCCGGTGGTGGACATCACCGAAGCGGCCGCCAGCACCGCGATGTTCCTCGGACATGCCTACTCCGTGGTGACCACCCTGGACCGCACCGTGCCGCTGATCGAGGACCGACTGAAACTGGCGGGTTTGTATCAGCGCTGCGCGTCGGTACGGGCCAGCGGCATGGCGGTACTGGAGCTGGAAGAAGACCCGCTGCGGGCCATGGAGGCCATCGTACGCCAGGCCGAATTGGCGATCAGCGAAGACAAGGCCGAAGTGATCTGCCTGGGCTGCGGCGGCATGGCCGGGCTGGATGAGCAGATTCGCTACCGCACGGGTGTGCCGGTGGTGGACGGTGTGACCTCGGCTGTCACCATTGCCGAAGGCCTGGTGCGGTTGGGACTGTCGACCTCGAAGATCCGCACGTATGCGACGCCGAGGCCGAAGAAAGTGATCGGCTGGCCCGGAAAGTTCGGACATTGAAGATCCAAAATGTGGGAGCGGGCTTGCTCGCGAAAGCGGTGGATCAGTCGATGCATGTGGTGACTGTCACACCGCCTTCGCGAGCAAGCCCGCTCCCACACTTTGATCCCCACAAGGATCAAATGGCGCTGAACCGCCGCCCCAACTCGCGTTCGACAAACTGCTCCAGGATGAAATCCACAAACGCCCGGGTCTTGCCGGGCAGCAGCTTGTGTTCGGCGTAGTACAGCGAGATGTTGCCGTCGTCGACGTACCAGTCGGGCAGCACTCGCACCAGTTGGCCGCTGTCCAGATACGGCACCGCCATCGGCATGCTGACCAGCGCAATCCCCAGGCCCTGGGCACTGGCGCAGCAGGCAGCGCCCGAGTCGCTCATGGTCATGCGCGGCTTGAGCACCAGCGGGCGTTGTTCGAGGGTGCGGTGGGTGAGTTGCCACGAACGCACGCGGCCGGTTTGCGGTGAGCGGATCAGGATGCCGTTGCACACAGACAAGTCCTCGGGCGCGACCACCGGCTTGCGTTTGGCGAGGTATTCCGGTGAGGCCAGCAGGATCCGGTGCGCCGGCGCCAGCTTGCGCGCAACCACGCCCTGGGGCAGCTCAAAACCACCGCCGATCGCGGCATCGAAGCCCTGGCCGATCAGGTCCACCTGGCGGTTATCAAAATGCCAGTCGGGGTTGATATCAGGAAAGCGCTTTAGAAACTCCCCCAGCAACGGCACCACATAACGGTTGCCGAACACCGTGCCCATGCTCACTTTCAGCGTGCCCACTGGCCGCCCTTCGGCACTGGCCAGGTTAGCCACGGCGTTTTGAATGGTGGTGAGGCTGCCGCTGACTTCTTCGAGGAAGAGCTTGCCGGCCTCAGTCAGCGTCAGGCGCCGGGTGCTGCGCTGGAACAGCCTTACACCCAGGCGCGCCTCCAGCTTGGCCACACTTTTGCCCACGGCCGCCGGGGTCAGGCTCAGGTGCCGGGCAGCTTCGGCAAAACTGCCGCCTTCGGCGCTGCGCACGAAGCATTCGATACTGCCAAAGCTTTCCATATCGCCCCACTCTAAACTTTTGGTTTACACAGACTATAGCAATCACGGTCTACCGAGGACGCCACACGAGGTCGATACTCGACTCCAACCTCAACACACCTTTTGGAGAACGACATGACCACACAAAACCTCAGCGGCAAAGTCGCCTTGATCCAGGGCGGTTCCCGCGGCATCGGCGCCGCCATCGTCAAGCGCCTGGCCGCACAGGGCGCTGCCGTCGCCTTTACCTACGTCAGTTCGGCTGCCAAGGCTGAAGATTTGCAGAACAGCGTGATCAGCCAAGGCGGCAAAGCCCTGGCGATTCATGCCGACAGCGCCGACGCAGACGCCATCCGCAGCGCCGTCAACGCCACCGTCGAAGCGTTCGGGCGCCTGGATATCCTGGTCAACAACGCAGGCGTGCTGGCCGTCGGCCCGCTGGAAGATTTCAAGCTGGAAGACTTCGACCGCACCCTCGCCATCAACGTACGCAGCGTATTTGTCGCCACCCAGGAAGCCGCGCGGCACATGGGCGAAGGTGGCCGCATCATCAACATCGGCAGCACCAATGCCGATCGCATGCCGTTTGCCGGTGGCGGCCCGTACGCCATGAGCAAATCGGCGCTGGTCGGCCTGACCAAAGGCCTGGCCCGCGACCTGGGCCCACGGGGCATCACCATCAATAACGTGCAGCCAGGCCCGGTGGACACCGACATGAACCCGGCAAGCGGTGATTTCGCCGAAAGCCTGATCGGCTTCATGGCCGTGGGCCGTTATGGCCATGTAGAAGAGATCGCCAGTTTCGTCGCCTATCTGGCAGGCCCTGAGGCCGGCTACATCACCGGCGCCAGCCTGACCATCGACGGTGGTTTCGGCGCCTGAACCAACGCTGCGACATCACACCACGCTCCGACCTTGGTCGACACTGACTAACGCCAAGCATCATGCGAGACTGTTCGCCCGGGCCGGGAATGCCCGGGCGTTCTTATGTCTGGAGTTCTCATGACGCTGTCCAGCGGGCTGATCGCCGCCGTTGCCCTGGCCTATATGGCCATTATGTTTGCCATCGCCTTTTACGGTGACCGTCGCCATGCGCCGCTGCCGCCGCGGATGCGTGCCTGGGTGTATAGCCTGTCGCTGGCGGTGTATTGCACCAGCTGGACATTCTTTGGTGCCGTAGGCCAGGCGGCCGAACAGTTGTGGGCGTTTTTACCGATCTACCTGGGACCGGTGCTGCTGCTGGTGCTCGCGCCGTGGGTCCTGCAGAAGATGGTGCTGATCAGCAAGCAGGAAAACATCACCTCCATCGCCGACTTTATCGCCGCCCGTTACGGCAAATCCCAATCCCTCGCGGTGGTGGTGGCGCTGATCTGCCTGGTGGGCGTCCTGCCTTATATAGCCTTGCAACTCAAAGGCATCGTGCTGGGGGTGAACCTGCTGATCGGCGCCAGCGCCGACACCACGGGCACCCGCTCCCAGGACACGGCGCTGATCGTGTCGCTGGTATTGGCGTTGTTCACCATTGTGTTCGGTACCCGCAACCTGGACGCCACGGAACACCACCGCGGCATGGTGCTGGCGATTGCCTTTGAATCCTTGGTCAAGCTGTTCGCGTTTCTCGCCGTCGGTGCGTTTGTGACCTACGGCCTGTACGACGGTTTCGACGATTTGTTCAGCCAGGCGATGCTCGCGCCACGGTTGGAGGAATACTGGAAAGAGACCGTCAACTGGCCCTCGATGGTGGTGCAGACCGGCGTCGCGATGATGGCGATCATCTGCCTGCCCCGGCAATTCCATGTCACCGTGGTGGAAAATATCGACCCCCAGGACCTGCGCCTGGCCAAGTGGGTATTCCCGGCCTACCTGATCCTGGCCGCCCTGTTTGTGATCCCGATTGCCCTCGGCGGAAAGATGCTGCTGCCGGGCTCGGTATTGCCGGATTCCTACGTGATCAGCCTGCCGTTGGCCGAAGCCCACCCGGCGCTCGCGGTGCTGGCGTTTATCGGCGGCGCCTCGGCGGCCACGGGCATGGTGATCGTCGCGAGCATCGCCCTGTCGACCATGGTCTCCAACGACATGCTGCTGCCCTGGCTGCTGCGCCGCTCCAGCGCCGAGCGGCCGTTCGAAGTGTTCCGTCACTGGATGCTGTCGGTACGCCGGGTGAGTATTGTCATCATCCTGCTGCTGGCTTACGTCAGTTACCGGCTGCTGGGGTCCTCCGCCAGCCTTGCAACCATTGGCCAGATTGCGTTCGCTGCCGTGACCCAACTGGCACCGGCGATGCTGGGTGCGCTGTACTGGAAACAGGCCAACCGGCGCGGCGTGTTTGCCGGATTGGCGGCGGGTACGTTCCTGTGGTTCTACACCTTGGTCCTGCCGGTCACCGCGAAAAGCCTGGGCTGGTCGTTCAGCCTTTTCCCGGGCATGACGTGGCTGCATTCGCATCCGCTGGGCTTGTCTGTAACTTCTCTGACGCTGGGCACCGTATTTTCCCTGGCGGGTAACTTCACACTGTTTGTGTGGGTCTCAATGCTGTCCCGCACACGCGTGTCGGAACATTGGCAGGCCGGGCGTTTTATCGGCCAGGAAATCAGCCAGCGGGCCAGCGCCCGCTCAATGCTTTCGGTGCAGATCAATGATTTGCTCAGCCTCGCAGCGCGGTTTGTCGGTGAAGAACGGGCTCACCAGAGTTTTGTGCGCTTCGCCTATCGCCAAGGCAAAGGGTTTAACCCCAACCAGAACGCCGACAATGACTGGATTGCCCACACCGAACGCCTGTTGGCCGGCGTGCTCGGTGCGTCGTCGACCCGGGCGGTGGTGAAAGCCGCCATTGAAGGCCGGGAAATGCAGTTGGAGGACGTAGTTCGCATCGCCGACGAAGCGTCGGAAGTACTGCAGTTCAACCGGGCACTGCTGCAAGGCGCCATCGAAAACATCACCCAGGGCATCAGCGTGGTCGACCAGTCCCTGCGGCTGGTGGCGTGGAACCGGCGGTACCTGGAGCTGTTCAATTACCCCGAAGGCCTGATCAGTGTGGGCCGGCCGATAGCCGACATCATTCGCTACAACGCCGAGCGCGGGCTGTGCGGCCCGGGCGAGGCCGAAGTGCACGTGGCGCGCCGCCTGCACTGGATGCGCCAGGGCCGTGCGCATACCTCCGAGCGGCTGTTTCCCAATGGCCGGGTGATCGAACTGATCGGCAACCCGATGCCGGGTGGCGGGTTTGTGATGAGCTTCACCGACATCACCGCGTTCCGCGAAGCCGAGCAGGCGTTGACCGAGGCCAATGAAGGCCTGGAACAGCGGGTGACCGAGCGAACCCACGAACTGTCGCAACTCAACGTCGCGCTGACCGATGCCAAGGGCGTGGCCGAGACCGCCAGCCAGTCGAAAACCCGGTTCCTCGCAGCGGTCAGTCACGACTTGATGCAACCGTTGAACGCCGCAAGATTGTTCTCTGCTGCCCTCTCCCATCAGAACGACGGCATGTCGCCGGATGCCCGGCAGTTGGTGCAGCATCTGGACAGCTCGTTGCGTTCGGCGGAAGACCTGATCAGCGACCTGCTGGATATTTCCCGCCTGGAAAACGGCAAGATCAATCCGCAGCGCCAGCCCTTCGTGCTCAATGAACTGTTCGATACGCTGGGCGCCGAGTTCAAGGCGCTGGCTCAGGAGCAGGGTTTGCGCTTCCGCCTGCGGGGCAGTCGTTTGCGGGTGGACAGTGACATCAAGTTGCTGCGGCGGGTGTTGCAGAATTTCCTCACCAACGCATTCCGGTACGCCGACGGGCCGGTGCTATTGGGTGTGCGGCGCCGTCGCGGCGAGTTGTGCCTGGAAGTATGGGACCGTGGTCCCGGGATTCCCCAGGACAAGCAAAAAGTCATCTTCGAGGAATTCAAACGCCTGGACAGTCACCAGACCCGTGCCGAGAAAGGCCTGGGACTGGGCCTGGCGATTGCCGATGGCCTGTGCCGCGTGCTCGGGCACCGCTTGAGCGTGCGTTCATGGCCGGGCAAAGGCAGCGTGTTCAGCGTGCGTGTGCCGTTGGCGCGCACTCAGGTCAGCGCGCCTGCCAAGCCGGCGCAGGAAAGCGGCCAGCCGTTGAGCGGTGCGCAGGTGCTGTGTGTGGATAACGAAGAAAGCATCCTGATCGGCATGCGCAGTTTGCTCACGCGCTGGGGCTGTGAAGTCTGGACCGCCCGCGATCAGGCGCAATGTGCCGCGTTGCTGGCCGAGGGTGTGCGGCCGCAACTGGCCCTGGTGGATTACCACCTCGACCACGGCGAGACCGGCACCGAGTTGATGGGCTGGCTGCGGGCACAACTGGCAGAGCCGATTCCGGGTGTGGTGATCAGTGCCGACGGGCGGCCGGAGATGGTGGCCCAGGTGCATGCGGCAGGGTTGGATTACCTGGCCAAGCCGGTGAAGCCGGCGGCGTTGCGGGCCTTGTTGAGCCGGCACCTGCCGCTTTAGCCCATGTGGGAGCTGGCTTGCCTGCGATGGCATCGCCTCGGTGTATCTGGAGGAACGAGGTGCCTGCATCGCAGGCAAGCCAGCTCCCACAGAGACCGGTGACTATTCTGGCAACTGCGCCACGCCGTCTTCATCGGTCATCGCCCGTTCCAGCAAGTCGGCCGGCAGGCTTTTGCTGGCGCGGGCGCCGAGCAGCTTCAGTTGCTCGGTACGGCTCACCAGGTTTCCGCGTCCGTCGGTCAGCTTGTTGCGCGCTGCACTGTAGGCTTTATCCAGCTGCTGCAGGCGGTTGCCTACCTCGTCCAGGTCCTGGATAAACAGCACGAACTTGTCGTACAGCCAACCGGCGCGCTCGGCAATTTCCCGGGCGTTCTGGCTTTGCCGTTCCTGTTTCCACAGGCTGTCGATCACCCGCAAGGTGGCCAACAGCGTGGTCGGGCTGACGATCACGATGTTGCGGTCGAAGGCTTCCTGGAACAGGTTCGGCTCGGCTTGAAGCGCCGCCGAAAATGCGGCTTCAATGGGCACGAACAGCAGCACGAAATCCAGGCTGTGCAGGCCTTCCAGACGTTTGTAGTCCTTGCCGGCCAGGCCTTTGACGTGGTTACGCAAGGACAGTACGTGCTGCTTGAGGGCTGCCTGGCCGATCGCCTGGTCGTCCTCGGCGACGTACTGTTGATAGGCGGTCAGGCTGACCTTGGAGTCCACCACTACCTGCTTGTCCCCCGGCAGCATGATCAACACGTCGGGCTGGAAGCGTTCGCCGTCCGGGCCCTTGAGGTTGACCTGGGTCTGGTACTCGCGGCCCTTTTCCAGACCGGCATGTTCCAGCACCCGCTCCAGGATCAACTCGCCCCAGTTGCCCTGGGTTTTCTGGCCCTTGAGGGCGCGGGTCAGGTTGGTGGCTTCATCGGACAGGCGCAGGTTCAGCTGTTGCAGGCGCTCCAGCTCCTTGGCCAGGGAAAACCGCTCGCGGGCTTCGCTCTGGTAGCTTTCTTCGACGCGCTTTTCGAACGACTGGATGCGCTCCTTGAGCGGGTCGAGCAATTGGCCGAGGCGCTGTTGGCTGGTTTCGGCGAAGCGTTGCTCGCGCTCGTCGAAGATCTTCCCGGCGAGTTCAGCGAACTGCGCCCGCAGCTCATCACGGGAACCTTGCAGGTCGCTGAGGCGTTGCTGATGGCTTTCCTGTTGCTCGCGAAGTTCGGCGCGCAGGGACGCGGACAAGGCATCCAGGCGGCGCAGTTCGGTTTCCTTGGCGGAACGGTCGAGGTTCCAGGCGTGGGCGGCGTCGCGGGCGTTGTCACGGTCGATCTGCAGCAGTTCGACTTCCCGGCGCACGGCGGCCAGATCAGCCTGTTTGGCAGCGTTGGCCTGGCTCAGGTCGCTGATTTCGTCACGGCTGGCGTCCAACTGCGCGGCGAGCCCTTCCTGGGCCAGTTGTGCGGTGGCCAGGCGCTCTTCGAGCAATTCCCAGCCGGCCATTCGCGCGCTCAGTCGGCGCTGAATCTGCCAGCACAGCCCCAACAGCGGCAACCCAGCAGCGGCGAGACCCAGCACAACACTGGTCCAGTCAAAAGCCATAGCGATTCCTGCCGTCACCCGAAAAGAAGAAGGTTAACCAAGCCAGCGCATTGAGGACAGCTCAGTCTTCGATCTGGCCCAGTTCACGCTGGGCGATGCGGTCACCGGCGCGGGCGGCCTGGCGCAGCAGTTCGTGGCCGATACGGCGGTCGCGGGCATTGCCGCACTCGCGGCACATCAACTGGCCCAGACGGCTTTGCGCCACCACCACGCCAGCACGAGCCGGTTGCTTGAGCAAATGCCCTGCAAAATGTTTGACGTTGGGGCTGTGGCCCAGGCGCGGGCTGTCGAGCAACCACAAGGCAACTTTCAGGGAAAAACGCTTGGGTGCGGTAACAACCTGAGGGCTGTCGGTAACAGAAGGTGATACTGAGCGAAACTTCATAAAGCACTGTGGGACAGAACGGAAGGCGCGCCACTCTACTCTTTTTTTCGTACAGGTAAAGCTGAAAAAAGCCTGCACGCCCGTTCTAGAGCAAGCGCTTGGGACAATCCACAGAAGCTGTGGATAACTCAGTGGACAACCGTTCTGTAAGTCCCGCAAAGGCCCATGGAACGGGGGCCGCAGTCAAACTGACGATTTTTTCACCAATAAAAAAAAGCTCGATTTTTCATTGACTTAAATTTTAGTTGCAGGCACCCGGGCGCTTTGCGGGGCGTATGTCAGTTCAGTTACACAGGGCGCCACCAATGTGCACAACTACCCACTCGCCGGTTATATCAACCGCGTTTTTTGCTCAGGCAGCGGCTAAGGAATGTTACCGCAGGCCCAGGACCCGAAAAGTTTTTTGCCTATCACACTTCCTTTCATCGTTTCAATCCGTTACTATCCGCGGCGTTAGTACCAAGCTGAAAGTCAATTCTGGTCGAACAACTCCCTCACGGCACCGCCGACAAAAAGGGATCGACCACCTCGATGGTTTCCAGGTATCACTTGCGACGACACGGCCTTTGAACAATGCAAAGGGTGTCGCGAAGTTTCCATACTCTGAAAGAACCAACCTGCAAATTGATCAGGATCTTCACCCCGGGCCCAGAACCTTTGCCCCTGTTGTGTTGCCTGCCCTCCTAAGTACCTACCTGCCAGCCCAAGCGCGCCAACTTAATAGCGCTTCAAACTGGCTGCTTTGTTCCAGTCGGGTTCTTCGTTCGATCAATGGTGATCAACGTCACTGGAACGTTTTAACGTTGCACGGTTCTTAACCGTGTCATTTGTAGGAACACCAATAATATGTCCACTCAAATCCACACTCAGGATGCCATTCGCACCCTCACCAACGCTTTTGCACCAATGAACTGCCTGATCATGGCCGCTCGCAAAGGCTGCTTCAGCTTTACCCTGGTCAACGAACACGGCATCGCTCGTCACAGCGAACGCCTGTACCCCGATCAATACTCCAGCGCAGAACCGCTGCAGGCCGTGATCGATCGTACTCGCCAGGCACTGGTTGCCTGATCGACCCGAATCGCTGAAACACAAAAACCCCGGTTAAAACCCGGGGTTTTTTATTGCCTGAAATTCAGGCGCGCTAAGTTTAAATTGATATAAACGATATAACTAAATGATGAAAATATTTTAAAAACAGTCCTTTACATCGTAAATATGACACTACACTTCAACTCAAGCGGCATGATCCGCTTCCGGCGGACCTGAGATCCGATTCACCGCTGCCAAGCCCTCGCTCAGGTATCGCCGATTAATTTCATGGATTGAGGCATTTATGGGCATCGCCGCCAGCGAATTGTGTCGTTATGTGATCCGGCCCACCCTGCTTTACCTGGGTCGCCATAACCAGACGGCTGAATCCCTGCTGCTGGGCATCGCCGCCAGCCAGTCGGCACTCGGTTCAGCCCTGCACGACCGCCGCGGCCATGGCCTCTACAGCATCACCGAGCCGCGTCATCGCGCGCTGTGGGATAACTACCTGGCGCTGGACCCCGAGCGCGCCAGCCTGGTACGCGGACTCGCCAGCCAGCATGCCTTCCTCAGCGGGCCGCAGCTTGAGCTGACGGTCAACCTGCGTTACGCCACCGCCATCGCCTGGCTGCTGGTGGAACAACACCGCCCAAACCTGCCACCGGCCGACGACGTATTGGCGATGGCACGTATCTGGAAAGAAATATTTCACCCTCAAGGCCGGCTCCGGGATTTCACCCAGGCCTGGCAAACCTGTGTTTCACCCATGAATCACGTCGCCTGTTGACCGGGCGATTTGCAAGATTCGGCTAAAAACGTTGATTTTGGTCGGATTGTCCTACAAAAACGCTCTATCTCCTGTGTTTGAGCCTATAGCGCAAACATAAATTTATTGTTACTTTCCGCAGCGGTGATCACCACGGAGTTCTAATAATGAAAAAAGTAATGCTCAAGACGACACTTAGCCTCGCCGTTGCAATGGCATCCTCCCACGTGTTCGCGAGCGGCTTCGCCCTCAACGAACAAGACGTTGCCGGGATGGGTACCGGTTTTGCGGGACGTTCTTCATCTGCCGAAAACGCAAGCACTGTTTATGGCAACCCTGCCGGTATGGCTCGCCTTGACGGCCAGCAAGTTACAGGTGGTGTTGCAGCGATTGATGCTTCCACCAACATCAAAGATGTCAGTGGTCGCTCCAGCGGTAGCAATAAAGGCGACATGGTCCCTTTCACTGCCGTTCCTTTCGGTTTCTACACCAATAAACTCAATGAGCAATGGGCTGTCGGTTTCGGCGTCTATGCACCCTTTGGCCTGGTGACTGACTACGAAAGCGGCTTCCAGGGCAAAGCATTCGGCAGTAAGAGCGAAGTGAAGGTCATTACCTTCCAGCCAACCGTCAGCTATGCCTTCAACGACCGGGTGTCGATTGGTTTTGGTCCGACTATCAACCGTATCGCCGGTACGCTTGAGTCCGATATCAACCTGCCAATCGCCGGGACCGGCTCCAACAACGTCAAGATCAAGGGTGATGACACCGCACTCGGCTTCAATGCCGGCCTGCTGGTACAAGCCACTGACACCACTCGAGTGGGTCTGACCTATCACTCGAAAGTGAAGTACAAGCTCGAAGGCCATACCGAAGTGACCAAGGGGGCCAACGTTCCCGCCAGTCTCTTGAACAACGGTCGTTACGACGCTTCGTTGAAGATCGACACCCCTGAATCCTGGGATCTGTCTGTTACTCAAGACCTGAGCGACGCCTGGAAACTCTATGCGGGCGCAACATGGACTCGCTGGAGCCGCCTGAAAGACATCACCGTCAATAACGAAGGCGTATCGGCCGCCGCAGGCAGTGGCGCTCTGGCTCCGCAAATTGTCGGCACCATCAAGGAAGACCAGAACTGGCACGACACCTGGGCCTACGCCCTGGGTACTTCGTACCGCGTGACCAAGCAGGTGGTACTGCGTACCGGCCTGACGTTCGACCAGTCGCCGACCAACAACACTGATCGCTCGCCTCGCATCCCTACCGGTGACCGGACGATCTTCAGTCTCGGCCTGGGCTACGACGTCATGCCGAACATGACCGTCGACCTGGCTTACTCCTACCTCAAGGAAGAACCTGTCAAAGTTGCACGCGCTAACGCACTGGGCCAATCCTACAATGCCAAGTACGAAAACAGCGCCAACGGTTTCGGCCTGGGTGTGACGTACAAGTTCTGATGTAAAGCGACATAAAAAAGCCCCGCACTCTTGCAAAAGAGGCGGGGCTTTTTAGTGGGTGCCCATCAGGGTTTCGAAGCCAGCGCCTCTTCCACCGCCTTGACCAGGTCCGGGCTATCCGGCTTGGTCAGGCTGGAGAAGTTGGCGATCACCTTGCCCTGGCGGTCCACCACGTACTTGTAGAAATTCCACTTCGGCGCACTGCTCTGCTGCGCCAGGATCTTGAACAGATGCACCGCGTCCGGGCCCTTGACCTTCTGTGGTTCGGTCATGGTGAAGGTCACGCCGTAATTAACGTAACAAACCTTGGCAGTTTCCTCCCCGGTCTTGGCTTCCTGCTTGAAGTCATCGGACGGCACGCCAATCACTTCCAGCCCCTGCCCCTTGTAGCGCTGGTACAACGCTTCAAGCCCTTTGAACTGCGGCGCAAACCCGCAGAAGCTGGCGGTGTTGACGATCAGCAGCGGCTTGCCGGCAAAGCGCTGGCACAGGTCGATGGATTCCTTGGCGCGCAGCTTGGGCAACTGGCCTTCAAGCAACGGCGGGCAATCGGCAGCCATGGCGACACCGCCAAAAGCCACCATCAGAGCGGGTACTGCGAACCAGCGCATCTGCATGTGAGGTGTCCTTGAAAAGTCTCAGACACAGAACTTAACAGATCGCCATGCCCAACTGCATCAATGCCAGGCCGCCCTGTTGCCAGCCCCACCACGCCAGCAGCAGCAAGAGTCCTGCTCCTGCTGCGCCGAGCCAATGCCAGGTCGAATTCATGCCACCCCCATTTGCGCCTGCAAACGTGCCACCGGGCGCTCGCGCACTGGCCAGTTCAGCGCCGCTGCCACCAGGCTCAGGACGATTGCCACCTGCCAGATCAAATCGTAGCTACCGGTTCGATCATAGACCACCCCGCCCAACCAGCCGCCGAGGAACGAGCCCAGTTGATGGAACAGGAACACGATCCCACCGAGCATGGAAAGGTTTCTGACACCAAACAAGGTCGCGACCGTGCCGTTGGTCAGTGGCACCGTGGACAGCCACAGGAAGCCCATCGCCATGCCGAACAGGTAGGCGCTGGTCTGCGTCACCGGCGCCCACAGGAAGATCACAATCACCACCGCCCGCAGCAGGTACAAACCGGTCAACAAACGGGGTTTGGACATGCGCCCGCCGAGCCATCCGGCGGTATAGGTGCCAAAGATATTGAACAGGCCGATCAATGCCAGCACGGTCGTCCCCACCGAGGCCGGCAAGTGCTGGTCCACCAGGTACGATGGCAAGTGCACGCCGATAAACACCACCTGGAAACCGCAGACAAAAAAGCCGAACGCCAGCAGCCAGAACCCTGAATGGGAGCAGGCCTCACCCAAGGCTTCGCGCAAGGTCTGCTGGCCAGCCACCGCAGGCAACGGTCGGTCCTTGAGCATGGTCACCAACGGCACGATCAGCGCCACCATCAGGCCCAGCACCAGCAACGCGGCGGACCAGCCAAGCCAGCCGATCAAACCGAGGGTGCCCGGCAACATGGCGAACTGGCCGAACGAGCCGGCGGCGCTGGCGATACCCATGGCCATGCTGCGTTTTTCCGGCGCCACGGCACGCCCCACCACCCCGAGGATCACCGAGAACGAAGTACCCGACAGGCCAATGCCGATCAGCAACCCGGCACTCAGGGACAGCGACCACGCCGAATCCGAAAGGCCCATGAACACCAGGCCCAGCGCGTAAAGCACACCACCGATCATCACCACCTTGGCGGCGCCGAAGCGGTCGGCCAGGGCGCCGGTAAACGGCTGTGCCAGGCCCCAGATCAGGTTTTGCAGGGCGATGGCAAAGGCAAAGGTCTCACGGCCCCAGCCGAATTCGGCACTCATGGGCGCCAGGAACAGGCCGAAGCCATGTCGCACGCCGAGGGACAACGCGAGGATCAGCGCACTCCCCACAAGAATCCAGCCGCTGGTGCGCCACATCGAGGTCATTTCTTATTCTCCGTTCGCGGGTATATACCCGCTTATCATCGAACAAACTCGCGTCAAGCGAGTTCATCCAGCAAGGCCAACAGGGTTTCGCGCTTTTCGGCGCCCAACTTATCAATCAATTTCTGCTGCGCCGCTTCCCAGGCCGGCAATGCGGCGGAGAGCCGTTCGATACCCGCCTCGGTCAGCAAGACCAGGCGGTTGCGCAAGTCATCGCCCTCCACCAACTGCACCAGGCCCTCGCCTTCCAGCACCCGCAGGTTGCGCCCCAGCGTGCTGCGATCCAGGCCCATGGCGTCGGCCAGGCTGGAAATGCTCGGTTGATCGAGGCGCTGCAGATTACACAGCAAAGAATACTGGGCAACGTTGATCCCGAAGCCGTCGAGAGCGCCGTCGTAATGCCTGCTGACGCCACGAGCGGCGCGACGCAGGTTTGTGCATAAACATTGGGAGGCAAGCATGGAGCGTGTATATACCCGGGATTAATGAAATGCAAGAAAGTGTTACAGCACCAGACTGATCAACACCGCCACTTCCAGCAGCTCCAACAGCGCGCCGGCGGTGTCGCCGGTGGTGCCGCCGAGGCGATTGACCATCAATTGGCGCAAGCCGATAAAACAAAGGGCAGCCACCAGCACGGCAATCCCGCCACTGAAACCGCCGATCAAGATACACGCCAGGCCGCTGAGGATCAGCACCTGTTGGCCGACGATCCGTGGCAAATGATCCGCCAGGGCCTGCCCCAGGCCACCGACGCGCACATAGCGCGTGGTGAGAAACAGCGCCAGCATTGAAGCGCGGCCAATCAACGGTGCGAGGATCAGCGCGGCGCCGTTGTGCTGCTCGATCAATGCCACCAGCGCGGTGAATTTGAGCAGCAACACCAGGCCCAGGGTGACCACCGCGATCGGGCCGCTGCGCGGGTCTTTCATGATGGTCAGGGTGCGCTCGCGGTCACCGAAGCCACCGAGCCAGGCGTCGGCGCTGTCGGCCAGGCCGTCCAGGTGCAGGCCGCCACTGAGCAACACCCACGCGGTCAACAGCAGCGCGGCGTGCAGCAGCAATGGCGCGCCCATCAACACGGCGTTCAAGCCCCACAGCAGTAGCCCGAACAGCAGTCCCACCACCGGATAAAACAGCAACGAACGCCCCAGTTCCTGGGGTTGCGGCATGCCCGGCAAGCGAATCGGCAGGCTGCTGAGAAACTGCAAGGCGATCCAGAACGGCAACATGCTCAGCGTCCTTCCCTTAATACGCCATCCGCCTCGACCTGCAGGCTGAACAGGCCACCATGGCCGACTTCGACATTCAACAGTTGCTCACGCGGCAGGCCACGCGCCTGGGCCAGCAGCAGACGCATGACTCCACCATGGCTGATCAGCAGCACTCGCTGGCCGGCATAGGCTTGATGCAAGCGGCCGACAGCCCCCAAAACACGCGCGGAAAACTGTGAAACCGGCTCGCCCTGCGGCGGCGTGAAACTGTAGGGATCAGCCCAGAACAGGCCCAGCGCGTCGGCGTCGGTTTCCATCAAGGCTGCAGCGCTCTGCCCTTCCCAGGCGCCGAAGTGCAGTTCCTGCAGATCCTTTTCGAGGGTGACCGGCAGGTTCAGGCGCGTGCCCAACTCCTCGGCAAACCGCGCACAACGTTGCAGCGGCGAACTGACCAGACGCTCCCATGGGCCCTGCTCCACCACCGCCCCACGCATCTGCTCCCAGCCCTTGGCCGTGAGCGCATCGTCCAGGCTGCCGCGCAAGCCGCCGCCCAGTTCGGTTTCGCCGTGGCGCAGCAGGTCCAGGCGCAAAGTCATGCCGGGCGATCCGCTACGGCTGCTTCGGCGAAGGTCGCCATCTGCCCGTGCAGCGCGCAGGCCAGGCGCAGCAACGGCACAGCGAGCGCGGCGCCACTGCCTTCGCCCAGGCGCAGCCCGAGTTCCAGCAAAGGCTCGGCGTTGAGGCTTTGCAGCACGTGACGATGGCCGGGCTCGGCACCGCGGTGGCCGAACAGCAGCCATTCACGGCAGCCGGGGTTCAGGCGCGTGGCGACCAAGGCGGCGACGGTGCAGATAAAACCGTCCACCAGCACCACGACCCCTTCTTGAGCGCAGGCCAGGTAGGCGCCGACCAGCGCGGCAATTTCAAAGCCGCCGAGGTTGAACAGGGTTTTCAGTGCGTCGTCGCGGTCGCTGGCGTGCAGCGCAAGGGCGCGCTCGATGACGGCGACCTTGTGGCTGACACCCTGGGCGTTCAGGCCGGTGCCGGGGCCGGTCAGGTCGCTGACCTGGCAATCCAGCAGCGCGCAGGCCAGGGCACTGGCGGCGGTGGTGTTGCCGATGCCCATTTCGCCACCGATAAACAGTTGCGCACCGCTGGTGATAGCGCGGTGCACGCTGTCGCGGCCGGCTTGCAGGGCAAGTTGGCCCTGGGCTTCGGTCATTGCCGGGCCGTTGACGAAGTTGGCGGTACCGAGACCGATATTCAGGTGGCGGACGCCCGGTAGGTTCAACGTCGGGGTGATGGTGCCGAGGTCGACCACTTCCAGCTTGGCGTCGAGTTGGCGCGCAAGCACGCTGATGGCGGCGCCACCGGTGACGAAGTTGTGAAGCATCTGGCCGGTGACTTCCTGGGGGAAGGCGGAGACACCCTCGGCGACGACGCCGTGGTCGCCGGCGAAGATCGCGATCCACAGGTGGTCGACGCTGGGTTTGACCTGGCCCTGGAGGCCGGCCAGTTGGACGGCCACGGCTTCCAGCCGGCCGAGGGAGCCGGCGGGCTTGGTCAGTTGCTGCTGGCGGGCCAGGGCTTGTTCGTGGGCTTGGGGGTCGATCGTTTTGCAGGGGTTGAGCCACCAGGTGTCGGTCATAACGCAGTACCTTTCAAAGTCAGGGGCAGGCCGGCGACGGTCAGGACAACGCGCTGACAACGTTCGGCCAAGGCTTGATGCAGCCAACCGGCTTCATCGACATAGCGGCGAGTCAATTCGCCCAGCGGGACGACACCCATTCCGGTCTCGTTGCTGACAAAAATGATTTCTCCTGGGAGGGTGGCCAGGGTTTGTAGCAGGGCCTCGCGCTCGTGGTTGAGACGGTCGGGGTCTTCGAGCATCAGCAGGTTGGTGAGCCATAAGGTCAGGCAGTCGACCAGCAGGCAATGGTTCGGGGTGGCGTTTTCCTTGAGGACACGGGCCAGTTCGATGGGCTCTTCGATCAGGCCCCATTCGGTCGGGCGCCGCTCGCGGTGGTGGGCGACGCGTGCGGTCATTTCGCCGTCCAGAGGTTGGCTGGTCGCTATGTAGGTGACGCTTAGGCCGCTGTCGGTGGCGAGTTTTTCAGCCAGGCGGCTTTTGCCGGAGCGGGCGCCGCCGAGGATCAACTGGAGCATGGGTTGTGCCTCTGTTTTTGACTGTGTGTATATCCGTTATTTAGGTAACGGCGACTATTGGTTCCGCTCTTACAGCGGCTCACTTTTGAAGAGCGCAAAAGTAAGCAAAACGCTCTTGCCCCACCACTCGGCACCTCGCTTAGGCTCGGTGTGCCCTCACTCCGGCTTTGGACCGTGGGCCGCCGTCATGGGCCATCCCTGGCC
>NZ_JACAPY010000046.1:0-9103 GCF_013385455.1 Pseudomonas sp. G1002 | reverse complement strand
GCAGCAACGGATATGTACCCAAAACCAACCTTAAGGATTCCGAACACTCAAAAGACTCATCAACCCCGCCAACGGAAAGTCCCCTTCCAACTCCGCCAGACTCGCCGTACTCATAGGCTGCGGCTGCCGCAAATGCCCATGCTGCAAATAACTGATCAGCCCCCCCACAAACGGCTGATGGCTAACCAGCAACACATCATCGTCATTGTCGAGATGCTTGAGCACCTCCAGCGGATTACTCTCCGGCGTCAACCAAGGCACAGTGCGGATCTCAGGCTCAAACCCCAACGCCTCCCGCACCAACTGCGCCGTCTGCTGCGCCCGCACATACGGACTGGCAATGATCGCCCGAATCGGCTGCCCGATCAGATGCCCCGCACTGCGCAAAACCTCATCGCGCCCATGGGCCGTCAAATTACGCTCGGCATCCGTACGCGCATGCCCCTCGGCCTCACCGTGACGCAACACCCACACCTTCATAGCTTGGGTTCCTCATCACGCGCCGGATGCGGTGCAGGCGGCACACTGTGGGCAGCCTCACCTTCCGGTGCACGGGGCGTCGGCCAATCGGCGAACGGCCAAGGCTTCTGATCACTGTGAAAACTGCCAAACCGCCCAATCTGCGCCAAGAACTGGCTCAGGCCGTCACCAAAATTCATCAGCCCCAGGTTCGGCGCCCCATACACCAGGCGATAAACCAGTTGCACCACCACCAGCGCGCCCAGCAGAAACTGCGCCACTTGCCACACCAGGGCAAACACCAGCATCCACAGCACACGCAGGCCAATGGATTCGTACTTGGGAGCTGCTTTCGGATCGTTCATGACGCGTTCCTCAGTTGAAACCACTGGTGGAAATAAAGTCGACATCGGTCTTCGGCTCGGCGCGCATCAGCAACTCGATGACCTGGTTCAAGGTGCGCCCTTCAAACAGGATCGCGTGCAACCCGGCAACCAGCGGCATATACACCCCGACCTCCTGAGACTTGGCCTTCAGCACCTTCAGGGTGTTGACGCCTTCCGCCACTTCGCCCAAACGCGTCACGGCGTCTTCCAGGCTCAAGCCCTGGCCAAGGGCAAAACCGACCTGATAGTTGCGGCTTTTCGGTGACGAGCAGGTGACGATCAGGTCGCCCACACCCGCCAGGCCAAGGAAGGTCATCGGGTTGGCGCCCTGATTGACCGCAAACCGGGTCATCTCGGCCAGGGCGCGAGTGATCAGCATGCTCTTGGTGTTTTCACCCATGCCCAGCGCAACCGCCATGCCGGCGATGATCGCGTAGACGTTCTTCAACGCCCCGCCCAGCTCGACGCCGAAACGGTCGGCACTGGCGTACACGCGGAAGGTGCGACCGTGCAGCACCTCCTGCACCCGCTCGCAGAGTTCTTCGTCTTCACTGGCGATCACCGTGGCAGTCAGCGCGTGCTCAGCCACTTCCCGCGCCAGGTTCGGCCCGGACAACACGCCAATCCGCGCTTCGGGGGCGATTTCTTCAAGGATCTCGCTCATCAACTTGAAGGTGTGCGCCTCAATGCCCTTGGTCAGGCTCACCAGCAGCTTGCCCGCCAGCCGCTCGGCATGGGGTGCAAGCACCGAACGCAAAGCGCTGGAGGGCAGCGCGACGAAGCACAGGTCGCATTCGTCCAGCGTCGCCTGTAAATCAGTCACCGGCTCCACGGCCGGCAGAATCTTGATGCCTTTAAGGTAACGGGGGTTTTCCCGGTTGACCCGAATGGCTTCGGCTTGCTCGGGGTCACGCATCCATTGGCGCACCCGGTGACCATTTTCAGCCAGCAGATTAGCCACGGCGGTACCAAAACTTCCGCCTCCCAGGACCGCAATAGGGCGCTGTTCAGTCATATGCAATCCGTTAATCCATAGCAGTGGCGATGGCCGCATTATACGGAGCGACCCGCCTGCGGCCAGCCCCCGCGTCAATTCAAACGCTTGTCGGAAAATGCGACATTTGTGCGAAGTAATTACAGGGCCGACGACTGGCAAAAGGCCCCACCTCAGTTAACATGGGCGGCTATCCGTAATTATCAAGGCCGTGCCGTGTATTTGGGCCCTCCTCCTCGCTCATCCCTTTTGCTGACGTTGTTGTGCATGCCGTGGTGCAGTGTGCCGGTGCTGGCTGACGACCTGTTCCTCGACAGCCAGCCGCTGCCGCAGGTGCTGACCGCCACCCGGCTCAAGCAATCGGCCGCCGCCGTGCCCGGCAGCATGACGGTGATCGACAGCGAGCTGATCAAGGCCAGCGGCGCACGGGATATCCCCGAGCTGCTGCGGCTGGTGCCCGGGATGATGGTCGGCTACACCACCGGCAACCAAGCCGCCGTGAATTACCACGGCACGCAGGCGGGCGATGCGCGGCGCATGCAGGTGTTGATCGATGGGCGCTCGGTGTACCGCGCGGGCCTGGCCACGGTGGACTGGAGCGATATTCCGGTAGCCCTGGAAGACATCGACCGCATCGAGGTCTTCCGCGGCCCCAATACCGTCAGCTACGGCGCCAACGCGCTGATGGCCGTCGTCAACATCCTCACCCGCTCGCCGGCCAACAGCCATGGCACGCGGATGAAACTCACCCAGGGCGGCCGAGGGATCAACGACTGGTACGCCAGCCAGGGCATGGGCTGGGACACCGGCGATTTGCGCCTGTCACTGTCCGGTCAACAGGACGATGGCTTTGACAGCGACCGCGTGGGCGCTGACCGCCGCGACGGGCGCCGCCTGAACCGCTTCAGCCTGGCCGTGAGCCAGACCCTGAATGCGCAACAAAGCATCGACTGGCAACTGGACGCCAAGGAAGGCACCAACCAGCGCCCTTACACCTACCAACCGGTGTTCGACGGGATTACCGAAGGCGGTAACAATTCCGACGTCAGCGCCAAGGACTATGCCGGTTCCCTGCGCTGGAACTTCGACTTCAACCCCGATCACAGCCTGTATATCCAGGGTTCGGCCCAGCAGTGGGATCGCCGGCAGATCTGGCGCGCGTGCGATGCCAAGGTCTCGTTCAGCCCGGAACTGACGCAGCTGTGGCAGCTCAACCCCAACTATGCCGAGCGACTGGCCCGGCACATGAACAACTTCAACCCAGGCAACCTCCCACCCGGCAGCGCCGCCGAGCAGGCACTGGCCCGCCAGGTGCTCCAGCAATGGGGGGACGGCGGCAAGGACCCGGTCTGCGGCAACATCGACCAAAGCACCAAGGAAAGCCGCTACGACCTGGAGCTGCAAGACACCCTCAGCCTGTCCGACAGCCTGCGCCTGGTCAGCGGCATGAACTACCGCTACGACCGCGCCGACTCCGACACCTACTTCAACGGCACCCTGGACGACACCACCTGGCGCCTGTTCGGCCACCTGGAATGGCGGGCCAGCGAACACTGGCTGCTGCAGGGCGGCGCAATGTACGAAGACACCCACCTGAGCGGCAACTCGCTGACGCCACGGGTGGCCGTCAACTACCTGATCAACCCGCGCCACGGCCTGCGCGCGGTGTACTCCGAAGCCATTCGCTCCCCGGACATGTTCGAGAACAACGTCAACTGGAGCTACCGCGTCACCAACCTCAGCTCGCCGGCCTACGGCCAGAACTCCGGCCAATACTTCGTGGTGACCCGCGGCCCGGGCAACCTCGACAAAGAGCTGATGCGCTCCCGGGAGCTGGGCTACAACGGCTTTTTTGCCGACATCGGGCTGAACGTCGACGTGAAGCTGTTCTACGACGAAATCAGCGAAATGGTCAGCGAACCGCTGCGCAACAACCAGTACATCGCCAGCAACTCGAACAGCTCGCGCTTTACCGGCACCGAAACCCAGCTCGACTGGCACATGAGCACCGCCGACCGGCTGCGCGTCACCTATGCTTATGTGGATGCCAGCGCCACCAACCCCCTGGACAGGCAGCAGACCGCCCGCAACAGCGGCTCGGCCGGCTGGATGCGGGAATGGGGCCATGGCTGGTCCAGCGCGGTGTTCTACTATGGCGACGATGCGCTCAACCAGTATCGCTTCGAACGGGTCGACCTGCGGGTGGCCAAGCGCATTGCCTTGGGCAAAGCCAACGTGGAGCTGGCCGGCATGTTGCAACAACGCCTCGACAATCAGCCCACCACCTGGCCCGACAACAACTATGACCAACGCCACGTGCTCTACTTCAGTGCGGAGTTAGAGTTCTAGTGGACAGCGACTCGTCACGGATGACCCTCCCCTTTACCGCCCGGCTCTGGCGGTGCTGTGTGTTGCTTGGGGTTTTACTGTTCGGCGCACCGACATGGGCAGCGGATATCCTGCTGACCGCCGACGAAGACGGCCCGGGCGTACAAACATTCGTCCAGGCCCTGGCCCTGCAGCGTCCCGAAGACAGCGTGAAGTTCACCCCGCTCAAGGACCTGCCCGCCCCTGCAAACTTGCCGACCAGCACCCGCCTGATCCTGCTGGACCTGCCCAGCCTTGACTGGCGCCTGCAAGACGCCCAGGGCCCACCGACCCTGGTGCTGCGCATCAGCCGCCTGCAAGCGCGCCAGCGCCTGGGTGCCACGTTGCCTGCGAAGATCAGCCTGCTGTGGAGCGACCCACCGCTGGACCGACAACTGCGCCTGATCACCGGCATCCTGCCTCAGGCCCGGCGCATCGGCGTGCTCTATGGCATCGACAGCGAGTTCCTGCTGCGCGAGCTGCGCCAGTACGCCGCGCCCATGGGCCTGGAGATCGTGCCCCAGCTTTGGGAAAACATTAATGACAGTCGCCCGCTGCAAAGCCTGTTCAAGAACAGCGACGTCTTGCTGGGGCTGGATGATCCCCAGCTGTACAACCCGAAAACCGCGAAAAACCTGCTGCTCAGCAGCTACGCCAGGCAATTGCCACTGGTCGGGCCCAACGCCGGGTTCGTCAAGGCCGGCAGCCTGGCCAGCACCTACAGCGATCAGACCGACTGGCTGGATGTGCTCGACCGCCTGCTGGATCATGCGCCGGCCAGTTGGCCGCGCTCGCTGTACCCGGAACGTTTCAAAGTCGTAGGCAACCCGCAGGTTGCGCGCTCACTGGGGATCGAACAGGTGGACGAAACCAACGTCGCCGCCCGCCTGGCCGAAGGAGAAAAACGCCCATGACATTTCGTCGCCGTTGGGACATCAACACCCGGACCCAGCTCATTACCCTGGGCCCGGCACTCCTGCTGACGCTGCTGTTGATCAGCTTCTTCACCTTCGTGCGGATCCAGGACCTGCGCCAGGAACTGGACCACACCGGCCAGTTGATCGCCAACCAACTGGCGCCGGCCACCGAATACGGGGTGATTTCCGGCAACAACGACGTGCTTGAAAGCCTGTTGCGGGCCACCCTCGCCACGCCGCACGTGCGCTTCCTGGAGATTCAGGACAGCGCAGAAAATATCCTGGTGTATGTCGAGCAACCGTCGGAGAAGCACGATCGCTCGCTGTCGGTGAAAGTCTTCCAGGCGCCGATTCGCCTGCAACATATCCAGCTGGGCAATGACTTCTTCCAGGACAGTACTGCCGAGCCCAAGGCCCCGCGCGCGGACTACCTGGGGCGAGTGATTGTCGGCATGTCCAACGATGCGTTCAGCCAGCGCCAGCAGGAAATCCTGTTCAAGGCCGGGATTCTCGCGCTGTTCGCCCTGCTGTTTACCTTCCTGCTGGCCCGGCGCCTGGCGGCCAGCCTGTCGCAACCGATCAGCGCCATGGGCAATGCGGTCAAGGCGATCCAGCAGGGCGATTACCAGACGCCGCTGCCCATCGTGGATGACTCGGAGCTGGGCGACCTGTCGCGCCACATCAATAACCTCGCCGATGGCTTGAACCAGGCCAGTCGTGAACAGCACCAGGCCATGGCCCAGTTGATCCAGACCCGCGAAGAAGCCGAGCGGGCGAACAATGCCAAGTCGGACTTCCTGGCAATGATGAGCCATGAATTGCGCACGCCGATGAACGGGGTGCTGGGCATGCTGCAACTGCTGGAAACCACCGACATGACCGAGGAACAGACCGAATACGCGGCGCTGGCCTCGGAGTCCACCGAACACCTGCTGAAGGTGATCAACGACATCCTCGACTTCTCGCGCATCGAGCGCGCGGCCCTGGAGCTTGAGCACATTCCGTTCGACCTGGTGGAGCTGATCAGCAGTTGCGCCCAGGCCTTCCAGCACGCCGCCCAACAACGCGGGCTGGCGCTCGAAGTGCCGATCCCCCAGGGCCTGGGCTCGCTGCAAGTACAGGGCGACCCGACCCGCATCCGGCAGATTTTGGTGAACCTGATCGGCAATGCCCTGAAGTTCACCGAGCAGGGCACCGTCACCGTCGAACCCCACTGGCAGACCCTGGACCATGAATTGCTGTGGTTCACCTGCACCGTGCGCGATAGCGGGATTGGCATCTCCGCCGAGCGCCTGGAACTGATGTTCGATGCGTTCCAGCAAGCCGACAGTTCCATTTCAAGACGTTACGGCGGCACCGGACTGGGACTGCCTATCGCACGCACCCTGGCCGAACGCATGGGCGGCACCCTGCGCGCCCAGAGCGAAGAAGGCCACGGCTCGGTGTTTACCCTGGAAATCCCGCTGGCGATCTACCAGCAGAGCTTGCCGGTGCTCGCGCCGAATACCGAAGGCAATGCCCGTGCGGGCGAAGGGCGCAACGTGTTGCTGGTGGAAGACAACCCGGTCAATCGCACGGTGGTCGAAGCCATGCTGCGCAGCCTGGGGTTCGAGGTGAGCATCGCCACCGACGGCGCCGAAGCGATTCGCAGCGCCGAGAGCCTGATTTTTACCGCAATCCTGATGGACTGCCGACTGCCGGGCATCGATGGCTACGAGGCTACCCGGCAGATTCGCCAGTTGCCCGGTTGCGCCGAGCTGCCAATCATTGCCCTCACGGCCAATGCCTTGCAGGGCGATCGCGAAGCCTGCCTGGCAGCTGGAATGAACGATTACCTGGCAAAGCCGTTCAAACGCACGGATTTGCAGCAAATCCTGCAGAGATGGGTGCAGTAACACGGTGCCATCAGCCAACTGCGACTGGCGTGAAAGACGAAAGTGCGGCAGTCTTAGGCACCCGAACGGGCCCGTAAACCGGCCCGGTTTATAATTTCAGTGCACAAGTGTACATTCATGACCTTGACGCTGTGACTTTCACTACAACGCAATAGTCTATGTGTAGGCTGCCGATATGAGGCATGAACGCTTCAGTCGGCCGGGAAGATTTGCCCTGCCCTGCCGCATGGGATTATTGAGGAGCTCGCATGACCAAACAAAACGCCTTTACTCGGGAAGACCTGCTGCGCTGCAGTCGCGGTGAGCTGTTCGGCCCAGGTAACGCGCAACTGCCCGCCCCGAACATGCTGATGGTGGATCGCATCACCCATATCAGCGAAGAGGGTGGCAAGTACGGCAAAGGTGAATTGGTCGCCGAGCTGGATATCACCCCTGACCTGTGGTTTTTCGCCTGCCATTTCGAAGGCGATCCGGTGATGCCGGGCTGCCTGGGCCTTGACGCCATGTGGCAGTTGGTCGGTTTCTACCTGGGCTGGCAAGGCCTGCCGGGCCGCGGTCGCGCCCTGGGTTCGGGCGAAGTGAAGTTCTTTGGCCAGGTCTTGCCGACCGCCAAGAAAGTCACTTACAACATTCAAATCAAGCGCGTCCTCAAGGGCAAGCTGAACCTGGCCATTGCCGATGGTTCGGTGACTGTCGACGGTCGCGAGATTTATACTGCCGAAGGCCTTCGGGTCGGCGTATTCACTTCCACTGACAACTTTTAAGGGTTATCCGCATGCGCCGCGTCGTTATCACTGGTCTGGGCATTGTTTCGTGCCTGGGCAATGACAAAGAGACCGTCTCCGCTAACCTGCGTGCAAGTCGCCCTGGCATCCGCTTCAACCCGGAATATGCCGAAATGGGTCTGCGTAGCCAGGTTTCCGGCTCCATCGACCTGCCCCTCGAAGAGCTGATTGATCGCAAGATCTATCGCTTCGTCGGCCACGCAGCCGCTTACGCCTACCTGGCCATGAAGGACGCGATCACCGATTCCGGCCTGAGCGAAGACCAGGTGTCCAACGTACGCACCGGTCTGATCGCCGGTTCCGGTGGCGCGTCGACCTTGAACCAGATGGAAGCGCTGGACATCCTGCGCGAGAAAGGCGTCAAGCGCGTTGGCCCGTACCGCGTCACGCGGACCATGGGCAGCACCGTTTCCGCCTGCCTGGCCACACCGTTCAAGATCAAGGGCGTGAACTACTCGATCTCCTCCGCTTGCGCCACCAGTGCTCACTGCATCGGTACCGCTGTAGAGCAGATCCAGTTGGGCAAGCAGGACATCGTGTTTGCCGGCGGCGGTGAAGAAGAACATTGGAGCCAGTCGTTCCTGTTCGACGCCATGGGCGCCCTGTCGACCCAGTACAACGAAACCCCGGACAAAGCCTCCCGCGCCTATGACAAGAACCGTGATGGCTTCGTCATTGCCGGCGGTGGCGGAATGGTGGTGGTCGAGGAGCTGGAACACGCCCTGGCCCGTGGTGCGAAGATCTACGCGGAAATCGTCGGCTACGGCGCGACTTCCGACGGCTACGACATGGTTGCGCCAAGCGGCGAAGGCGCCATCCGCTGCATGCAGATGGCCATGTCCACCGTTGATACCCCGATCGACTACCTGAACACCCACGGTACTTCGACTCCGGTCGGCGACTCCAAGGAAATGGAAGGCGTGCGTGCGGTATTCGGCGACAAGGCTCCGGCGATCAGCTCTACCAAGAGCCTGTCGGGTCACTCCCTGGGCGCCGCTGGCGTTCACGAAGCGATCTACTGCCTGCTGATGATGGAAGGCAACTTCATGGCAGGTTCTGCCAACATCGAGGAACTGGACCCGGACGTGGCTGACATGCCTATCCTGACCAAGACTCGTGAAGATGCGACCATCAATACAGTGATGAGCAACAGCTTCGGCTTTGGTGGCACTAACGCCACCCTGGTGCTGAAACGCTGGCAGGGTAAGTAAGCTCTCGCAGCTTGATCGCCTGAAAACGCCCCGACTGTTCGGGGCGTTTTTTTACCCGTTTACCGCGCTTACAGTGGCTCACTTTTGAA
>NZ_JACAPY010000045.1:0-13323 GCF_013385455.1 Pseudomonas sp. G1002 | reverse complement strand
GCCGCTGTAAGAGCGGAACCGATATAAGCCATCACCCAAATAACGGATATACACCCCACCTCAGCAACATAGCCTACGCCGTCTTCCCGGTATGGTTATTCAGCGAAATAACCTTGGTCTTCCCAATCCGGTGACGATAAATCTCACGCAGGTACTTGATCGCCTTCTTCACACAATCCCGCGACAGACGAATATCGTTGATCGACACAAACTTGTCCTTGTCGTTGATCAACTCACGATACTTCTTCTCGTACATCGGCTTGATCGCATACCAGTTGGTATCCAGGATCTTCGCCGGGTTCTCGAACTCGTTGAGCAGCTCATCAATCCGGTCTTCATCAAAATCCTCATGGATGATGAAATCCAGGATCGAATTATCCAGGGTGTCATCAAACCGATACGGATTACGCGCAAAACAGCGCTTGATAAATGCCACGATCAACGTCAAAAAATCATCCGACAGGCACGGGCTTTTAGCGATCAAGGTCGTGAGCGACAAGTTGGCCGACGCCCCGATCACCAGCGCATACCGTTTGAGCGTCGTATTGGGAAACAGGCTGTTGAGGTGCGTCTTGAGCCGATTCAGGTCCATATAGGACAGCTTGTAATCCTTGGGCAACGACACAATCGACACCACCGACGAGCAGTTCTTGAAGAAGTGCAAGTCATGCAACGCCGCCGCGTCATAGCCGGAATTCTTGTACTGCTCCAGGGAGGCCTTGTACCGCTTGGACTCAATCGGCAACAGGCTGATGCCTTCGATCGCCTGGGTCACCTTGTTGAAGTGCGGCAGATCAATGGAACGGAAAAACAGGTCGTCGATGTTCAGCCGCTGCGGCTCTTTTTCGAACACCTTGAACTTGTCGCTCGAAGGCGCCGGCGTTTCCGGCACCACCGATTCGGCATAGGCAATCGCCACCGGGCCAGCCAGGCTCATGAACAGGTCGTTGGCATCCAGGCGGATGGTCTCGCCAATGTCGATCCCGGCGCGACGGAAGTAGTTCTGGTCGTAGTCGGTGGTAACCGCCTGGGCCGTCAGAATGTTGAAGATCTGCTGCGAGATGTACTGGTTGGCGTGCTTTTCCATGGCATTGACATCAATGTTCTGGATGTTGCCGTCATCGCTTTCCTCGGCGTAACGCATGATGTCGTTGGAGATCAGCATCATTGCGTTCCACGGTCGGATACGGCCTTTCACGCTGGCTTCGCTGCTGTCTTCATTGTCGAAGTTGTACGAGAAGTCCCATTCTTCCGACAGGTATTTGCACAACAGCCGCCCGGCGTTGATGTGCAGCGCCTCGGACATTTCGCTGCGGTGATCGGAGATGTTCGGCAGCACACAAATCCCGCTGGTGAAGATCGGCTCGAACACGAAGGCGTGACCGCTTTTGCTGTCGTGTTCGTCGGCAGGCTTGGTGTCGAACGTCTTGTTCATGTACGAGTGCTGCTGGGCCAGGCCGAACTCCGAGGCCATGCCTGAACCGGTACCGCCGCCGGCACTGAAGATCGAGAAGTACAGGCGCGACTGGTTGGCCTTGATGCCGCAGGAGTCGATCAGGTACGAGTGGATCATCTTCCAGTCGGGGCTGGAGAAGCGCTGGGTGTCTTTGTTGAGGATGATCTTGGCCAGGTACTGGCCGAGTATCGGCGCGTTACCGGCGCCGCCGGCATGGACTTCCGAGAGGTCCATGATTTTCATCTTGCTGTAGTCCCGCAGGAAACCGCTTTTCTCACCCTTGCGCGAGAAACGGATGCGCCCGGCAATGTCCTTGTCCAGGTCGCCCAGCATCACCAGCGGCTCGACCAGGAACACCGGTTTGGTGCCCTTGTTCGAACCCAGGCGCAGGTTGTTGCGAATCCACTGGGCGGGGCGGTAGCCCTTGTCGGTGGATTTGTCTTCGTTGCTGAATTCGTTGAGGTAGAACTTGCGGGCGTTGTACACCAGCTCTGCCACATCCAGGGCAATGTTGGAGCCACAGCGGCCCAGGCCGATCAGGCACACCGAGGGGAATTCCTGCTCATTGCGCAGTTCACCGTCGACTTCCATGTGCGGTGCGCGCGGGAACACCATGTCGCGCAGGCCGTCGAGGTTGTCGAGGATACGGTCGGTGTTGGTTTCGGTGAAGTACAGGTACTGCTGGGTGGCCAGCGGGCGGGCGGTGCTCAATGACTTTGAACCTGAGGGTTTTTCCGCAGGGGCTGTCAGCAACACGTCGGATACCGCGGTGGCAGAGTTATTTTTAGAAGTCATTGTGCGCCATGTGCCTGGACGGATGGCTGAGTAAGTATCAAATAGCCATCACAGAATGAGAGATCGCGACTTTACAGTGCGTCCTGGTCCTGGGCGATAGGGTTTAACCCTAGGGTTTTAAGGGGAAAGCCTGGCCGGACTCTGATGAATCGGCCGTTCGTCGGGGTTCTTTAGTGAAATGATGGCGAATTGCCAAATTATCGGCGTCAGCGAATTGGCCGAACGATGGACGCCGGGCCCGCACGGCCCGAAGGCGGGTCTTTCGGCGCGGGGTCACCCCCCGTCAGGCCCAGCAGGCTGAACAGGTTGTTCTGGTCCAGGCTGTTGATCACCGCGCTGATATCACTCAACGGCACCGCAGCGCTGAGCAGGTAACCCTGAACAAAATCACAGCCGTGTTTTTGCACCACTTCAAATTGTTGCAGGGTTTCCACGCCCTCTGTCACCACCTGCAGGTGCAGGGTGTGGGCCATGCCGATAATGGCCTGGACGATCTCGATGTCGGCGTTCGACTTGGGGATATCCTGGATAAATGAACGGTCGATTTTCAAGGTGTTCAACGGCAGGCGCTTAAGGTAGGCGAGGGACGAGTAGCCGGTGCCGAAGTCGTCGATGGACAGCGACACGCCCAGGGCGCGGATTTGCCGTAGCAATGCCAGGGTGCTGCTGATATTGCCCATCAGCGCGTTCTCGGTTACTTCCAGTTCCAGACGATTGGCCGCGATCCCGCCGAAGCGCAGGGCGTTTTCGATCTCATCGGCCAACTCGTCACGCGTCAGGTTGAGGGCCGAGCAGTTCACGGCCATGACCAATTCAGCGTGGCCTTGCTCCGACAGCAGGCTCAGGTCGTGACAGGCCTGGCGCAGCACCCAGTGATCCAGTTCGGCAATCAGCCCGTTGCTTTCGGCAATGCCGATGAACCGGTCCGGGGTCAGCAGGCCATGTTGGGGGTGTTGCCAGCGCACCAGGGCTTCGAGGCGCGTGACCCTGCCTTTTTTCAGGTCAAGTATCGGTTGGTAAAACAGCACCAACTCGTTCTTGCCCCGCAGTGCGGCGCGCAGTTCCTCTTCCAGCTGCAGTTCCAGGAAGGCCCGGGTTTTCAGGTTGGAGCTGAAGAAGTTCAGGCTGTTACGCCCGGCATCCTTGGACTGATACAGCGCCAGGTCAGCGGTCTTCAGCAGCTCTTCGCTGGTTTTGCCGTCTTCGGGAAACAGGCTGATGCCGATGCTGGTGGTCATCACCATGCGCCGGCCGGCCAGTTCGATGGGGTCTTTCATTTTCTGCATGATGCGCTGGGCCATGTGCCGCGCTTCATCGCGATGATGGATGCTGATCAGGATGCAGAATTCGTCACCGCCAAATCGCGCGACCACGTCGTCATGGCTGCGCACCGAGCTTTTGATATGGCCGGCCAGCACCGTCAGCAGTTCGTCGCCGGCGTCATGGCCGAGGCTGTCGTTGATGCGCTTGAAGTGGTCGATATCCAGGAAGATCACCGCCAGCATGCCGTCGGTGGCGGTTTTTTCCGCGAGTTTCTCGGCGAAGATCTGGTTGAAACCACGGCGGTTGAGCAGGGTGGTCAGGGCATCGTAATGCGCCACCTGTTGCAGCGAGGCGCGGGCCTGGTCCAGTTCGGTGAGCAGGGCGTTGACCCGGCGCAGGTCGGTTTCCTTGTGTTGCAGCTTCTTGTCCGCGAGGGCAGCACTGATGCTGCTGCCAATCACCAGTAGGGCGATGACCGCCACCAGCAGCCCCAGTTGGACCGGGTTGTTGTCCACCGGCAGTGCCGACTGTACGAGGTCTTCGGGTACCAGCAGCTGCATGGCCGCCATGCCGGTGAAGTGCATGCTGATAATGCCCGCGCCAAGCACCAGGCTGGCCGCGTACTTGAGCAATTGATGGAACATGCCGGTGCCGTTGCGCAGGTACAGCGACAGCAGCAACGCCGCCAGGCTGGCGCCGATCGCGATCAACACAGAGGCGAGGAACAAGCCAGTCTCGAAATACACGCCCGCCTCGGAGCGCATGGCCGACATGCCCACGTAGTGCATCAGCGCAATACCCAGCCCCATCCACACCGACGCCAGCACATATTGGTGGGCGCGCAGCCTTGGATGACTGAGGGTTTGCATGGCGAACAGCGCCGCGATCAGGGCGATCAGCAGCGAGGCGAACGTCATGATCAATTCGTAGTGAATCGCGATAGGCGCCTGGAAGGCCAGCATGCTGATGAAGTGGGTCGACCAGATGCCGCCTGCCAGGCAGCCCGCGCCTACCCAGCGCCAGTGCCGTTGAGCCTTGGGGTTGTCGACATGGCCGACCCGCTCGGCCATGTCCAGGGTGCCGAAGCCCGCTGCACACGCCACTACATACGCCAGTAGCACCAGAAAGGGGTTATGACTGCAATTGAGTAATAAGTGCCCACTGTCCGGAAGGTCGGTAAAAAAATGCAAACCAAGCCATTCCATAGCATGTCCCGTCACAGAGTTTTAGTCTGACTGCGTCTTTCAGTATAGAGAGCGTGAGCGAGTTACAAGGATTGATGGCAGATTGCTTCTAATCATTTGGCGATGAGTTTATAAACAACTAGAACCAAATGATTAGGGATGACCGCCCGGGTCGCCCGATGGAGTGACATCAGACTTACGAATCATTACAGACAATCCCCACGAGGCTGACTAGATTGCAGGTTCCGGGCTCAGGATGCGTCTGGCATCGCGGCTCACATAACAATAAAAGAGACGGACCCATGCAGAACTCGACCCAAGCGGCGAATGCCTGGCGCATTCTGTTCCTGTTGTTCCTGGCCAACCTGTTCAACTTTTTCGACCGCACCATTCCCGCGATCATCATCGAGCCGATCCGCATGGAATGGCACCTCAGCGACTTCCAGCTCGGGATCATCGGTACCGCGTTCACCATTGTTTATGCAATTGCCGGCTTGCCGCTTGGGCGCCTGGCCGATACTGGCTCGCGCAGCAAACTCATGGGCTGGGGCCTGGCGGCGTGGAGTGGCCTGACAGCGGTCAATGGTCTGGTGGGCAGTTTCTGGACCTTTTTGCTGGTGCGCATGGGCATCGGCATCGGCGAGGCCAGTTATGCGCCGGCGGCAAACTCGCTGATCGGTGACCTGTTTCCCGCCCACCGCCGTGCCCGGGCCATGGGGATCTTCATGCTGGGCCTGCCCTTGGGCCTGTTGCTGGCCTTCTTCACCATTGGTGCGATGGTCAAGGCGTTCGACAGCTGGCGTGCGCCATTCTTTATTGCTGCGGTGCCGGGGCTGATCCTTGCGGTGTTCATGTTCTACATCAAGGAACCCAAGCGCGGCGCGGCGGAAGCCGTGCAAGTCTCCCAGGAGAAAGTCGACCGGCCGATTCGCCGGGTGCTGGCGGTGCCGACATTCCTCTGGCTGGTGCTGGCCGGGTTGTGCTTCAACTTCGCCACCTATGCCTGCAACTCGTTCCTGGTGCCGATGCTGCAGCGCTATTTCCTGCTGCCGTTGCAGGATGCGGCAGTCGCCACCGGTGTCATCGTCGGTATTACCGGCCTGGTGGGCCTGACCCTGGGTGGCTGGATTGCCGACAAGATCCATCAACGCATCGCTAACGGCCGGCTGCTGTTCGCGGCGTGCAGTTTGATTATCTCTACAGTGACCACTGCCTGGGCGTTGCACGCGGGGCGGATCGAGATTGGTGTGTTTGTGGCGCTGTTCAGTGTCGGCTGGCTGTTTGCCTATAACTTCTACACCTGCGTGTACACGGCGATCCAGGACGTGGTCGAGCCGCGCCTGCGGGCGACGGCGATGGCATTGTTCTTCGCCGGCTTGTATTTGCTGGGCGGGGGCATGGGGCCGATTGTGGTGGGCGGGTTGTCGGATCATTTTGCCCATTCGGCGATGTATGCCGACGGTGCCCAGCAGATGACTGAGGCTTACAAGGCGGTGGGACTGCATGACGCCATGTACCTGATTCCGGTGGCGCTGTTTTTGACCATGCTGTTTCTGTTCCAGGCGTCCCGCAGTTTTGTGCGCGATGCCCAGCGGATGAAGGATGGGTTGGGGGTGGTGGAGGTGCCGGCCAGGGGGGTTACTGCCTGAGACCGAGGTGACGCCTTCGCGAGCAAGCCCGCTCCCACATTTGACCGCATTCTCAAGATGGAACTCGGTCAAATGTGGGAGCGGGCTTGCTCGCGAAGAGGTCATCAATAACAACGATGTCTACAGTGAATAAAAAAGGCCCGCATTGCGCGGGCCTTTTTGTTTGGCAGGGTAGGGCGGCGAAGTTAGCCCGCGACCAACACCCGAATCGCTTCCAGTCGCAGCGCCGCCTTGTCGAGCATGGCCAGGCCTTGCTCGCGCTGTTGGCGCAGGGCAACCAGTTCGCTGTCGCGCACGGTCGGGTTGACCGCTTGCAACGCGGTCAGGCGCGCCAGTTCTTCCTCGGTATCCGCCGCCAGGCGCCGTTGAGCCTCGGCCACACGCTCGGCGTGACGCGGGGCGATCTTCTCTTCACCGGCGTTGATCCGCGGCGTCAGCTGGTCGCGCTGGGCCTGCACGAACTTGTTGGCACTGGCCCGCGGCACGCTTTCCAACTGGTCATTCAAGGTCAGGAACGACACGCGGCCCGACAGGTCATTGCCGTTGGCATCCAGCAGGCAACGCAGTGCCGCCGGTGGCAGGTAACGGCCCAACTGCAGCGAACGCGGAGCAACCACTTCGCTGACGTAGAGCAGTTCCAGCAACACGGTGCCCGGCTTGAGCGCCTTGTTCTTGATCAGCGCCACGGCGGTGTTGCCCATGGAACCGGACAGCACCAGGTCCATGCCGCCCTGCACCATCGGGTGTTCCCAGGTGATGAACTGCATGTCTTCGCGGGACAGCGCCTGGTTACGGTCGTAGGTGATGGTCACACCTTCGTCGTCGCCCAGGGGGAAGCTGGCGTCGAGCATTTTTTCGCTGGGTTTGAGGATCAGCGCGTTTTCCGAATGGTCTTCGCTGTCGATGCCAAAGGCGTCGAACAGGGTTTCCATGTAGATCGGCAGGGTGAACTGGTCGTCTTGCTCAAGGATCGCTTCCACCAGCGCATCACCTTCGCCAGCGCCGCCGGAGTTGAGCTCCAGCAAACGGTCGCGGCCGGTGTGCAGTTCGGCTTCGAGGCGCTCGCGCTCGGCACGGGCTTCGTCGATGAGCGCTTGCCACTCGCCGTCGTCGGCGTTTTCCAGCAGCGGCAGCAGGCGCGGGCCGAACTGGTGCTGCAAGGCGTTGCCGGTCGGGCAGGTGTTGAGGAACGCGTTCAGCGCCTCGTGGTACCACTGGAACAGACGCTCTTGCGGGCTGGTTTCCAGGTACGGCACGTGCAGTTCGATCACATGTTTCTGGCCGATCCGGTCCAGACGGCCGATCCGCTGTTCCAGCAAGTCCGGGTGGGACGGCAGGTCGAACAGCACCAGGTGGTGGGAGAACTGGAAGTTGCGGCCTTCACTGCCGATTTCCGAGCAGATCAGCACCTGGGCGCCGAATTCTTCGTCCGCAAAGTAGGCGGCAGCGCGGTCGCGCTCGAGGATGTTCATGCCCTCGTGGAACACCGTGGCCGGGATGCCGGAGCGCACGCGCAGGGCGTCTTCCAGGTCCATGGCGGTTTCGGCGTGGGCGCAGATCACCAGGACTTTGGTGCGCTTGAGCATCTTCAGCTGGTCGATCAGCCACTCGACGCGCGGGTCGAAACGCCACCAGCGTTGTTCTTCATCCACATCCGGCTGCGACTGGAAGCTGACTTCCGGGTACAGCTCGGCGTGTTCGCCCAAAGGCAGCTCGAGGTATTCGTCCGGGCACGGCAGCGGGTAGGCGTGCAGCTTGCGCTCCGGGAAGCCTTGCACCGCGGCGCGGGTGTTGCGGAACAGCACGCGGCCGGTGCCGTGGCGGTCCAGCAGTTCGCGGACCAGGCGGGCACTGGCTTCGGCGTCGCCATCGTTGACGGCGGTCAGCAGCGCTTCGCCTTCGTCGCCGAGGAAACCCTGGATGGTCTTGTGGGCGGCGGGCGAAAGACGGCCCTTGTCCAGCAGCTCCTGGACGGCTTCGGCCACCGGGCGATAGTTTTCGCTCTCGGCGCGAAAGGCGTGCAGGTCGTGGAAACGGTTCGGGTCCAGCAGGCGCAGGCGCGCGAAGTGGCTGTCCTGGCCCAGTTGCTCAGGGGTTGCAGTGAGCAGCAGCACGCCCGGAATCACTTCGGCCAGTTGTTCCACCAGCGAGTACTCGGGGCTGGCTTTTTCTTCGTGCCAGACCAGGTGGTGCGCTTCGTCGACCACCAGCAGGTCCCAGCCGGCCGCGAACAGCGCGTCCTGGGCCTTCTCGTCGTCCACCAGCCATTCCAGGGCCACCAGCGCGAGCTGGGTGTCTTCGAACGGGTTGGTGGCGTCGCTTTCGATAAAGCGCTCTTCATCGAACAGTGCGACCTGCAGGTTAAAGCGGCGGCGCATTTCCACCAGCCACTGGTGCTGGAGGTTTTCCGGCACCAGGATCAACACGCGGTTGGCGCGACCCGACAGCAACTGGCGATGGATCACCAGGCCGGCTTCGATGGTCTTGCCCAGGCCCACTTCGTCCGCCAGCAGAACCCGCGGCGCGATACGGTCGGCAACTTCACGGGCGATGTGCAGTTGGTGCGCGATCGGTTGCGCACGCACGCCGCCCAGGCCCCAGAGCGAGGACTGCAACTGGCGGCTGGTGTGTTCCAGGGTGTGGTAGCGCAGGGAGAACCAGGGCAGCGGGTCGATCTGGCCGGCGAACAGACGGTCGCTGGCCAGGCGGAACTGGATGAAGTTCGAGAGCTGGGTTTCCGGCAGGGTGACCTGCTCGTTCTGCCCATTGAGGCCGTGGTAGACCAGCAGGCCGTCGACGTCGTCGACTTCTTGCACGGTCATTTTCCAGCCTTCGAAATGGGTGATGGTGTCACCCGGCGAAAACCTCACGCGAGTGAGGGGCGCATTCCGTAGCGCATACTGGCGAGTGTCGCCAGTGGCCGGATAGAGCACGGTTAACAAGCGGCCGTCCTGTGCCAGAACGGTGCCTAACCCCAGCTCTGCTTCGCTGTCACTAATCCAGCGTTGCCCCGGTTGATACTGCTGCGCCATGCTGCCTGACTCCCGCCGTGAAAAAGCCGACTATTCTAACGGAACACGGCTTCCAGACCAAAAGGAATAGGTGCAGCTTCGAGCTTTAAGCTACAAGCGGCAAGAAAAAGGGCGGTATCTTCGTCGGATAGATGACGATTGGTTCACAAGTTGGCGGCTTGACGCTCAAGTCGTCACCCACGCAGCCGACAGTCTGCTGAACAGGAGACTAATAATATGCTGCCACCCATGCTGCCCTTGAGTGTTGTGCCGGTCACGTCGCAGCTTGACCCGGTGCGCCAGAAGCCGGATATCCCGCCCGTGGCGCCGGTTCAGCCAGGCTCCAACGAAAGTACCATCGACCTGCAAAAGCGCGATCCCGAGGAAGCGGCTTTGCTGCTGCGCGAGGAGCAACGTCGCCAGCAGGAACAGCAAAAGCGTCGCCGCGAAGCCGATGAAGACTCGCAGGAGCACCTGGCTGTTCCCGGTGACGAACTCAACGCCGACAACACCGTGCCGGTGGTGCCGTTGATTGAAGACGCACCACGGCAAGGCTTGTGGGTGGACGTCGAGGTTTAATCCCGCAGTTCGCGCAGGGCGGCGATCAGTTGCTCGATGTCTTGCGCCGTATTGAGGTAGCTCACGGAGATTCGCGCCACGCTGTCCAGCTCGCGGGCCTGCATGTCCAGTGGAGTGTAGGGCACGCCATTGGCACCGATATTGATCCGCTTGAGGCCCAGGCGGCGCTTGAGCTCGAAGGCGTCCCAGCCGGCCAGGTTGAAGGCGATCAGGCCGGACTGGTTTGCGCTGGTTCCCAGGTCATGCAAGGTAATCCCGTCGATTCGGCGCAATTGTTCACGGATTGTGTCGCTTAACAGCCGGACCGTCTCGCGGACCCGCTCGACCCCCAATCGATTGACCTCCAGCAACGCATTGCCCAGGCCTGCCAGCAAGGCGAACGACACTTCGCTGGTTTCAAAGCGCCGGGCGTCGTTGCGCAAGTCAAATCCCGCAGGGCTCCAGGGCGCCGAAAACACATCGCGTTGGGCCGGGTTCAAGCGCTCGAGAAAGTCCGGCCGCACATAGAGCAGGGCGGTCCCGCGTGGGCCGCGCAGATGCTTGCGCCCGGCGCCCTTGAGCACATCGCAGTGCAGCGCTTGCACATCCACCGGCACCTGGCCGATGGCTTGCCCGGCGTCGATGAAATAGGCAATGCCATGACGCCTGGCCAACGCGCCGATGGCCTCGGCCGGGTTGATCAAGCCGCTGTTGGCGGGGAGCCAGGTCAGGTCGATCAACCGCACCCGGGCGTCGAGCATGGCTTCCAGGCCGGCGACGGATACCGCGCCGGTTTCATCGCAGGGGATCACTTCTACTTGTGCACCCGATTGCACGGCCGTTTGCATGCTCGCCAGGTTGCCGCCCCATTCGTGGCGGCCCACCAGAATGCGGTCGCCTGGCTGCCACGGGCCCAACGCCTGGAACGCCATGCTCCAGGCGGTCGAGCCACTGCTGGCGAAGGCAATCGATGACACGGGTGCATTGAGCAGTTGCGCGGCGGCGCGACGGGCTTTTTCTGTCAGCAGTGCGCCGTGTTCGCCGGCCTCCATCGGGCCGTCGCGGGCTTCGCGCTGCAACTGGTCAATGATTGCATCAAGCGTCCCTTGGCTGGGCAGGGAGGCCCCGGCGTGGTTGAAGTGGACGATGCCGGACTGGCAGCCCGGCGTTTCGTCCCGCAGCTCCCGGACCTCGGTCAGGGACAGCGCAGTCACGGCTGCAACTCGAAAATCGCGTCGATCTCCACGGCTACGCCGCCCGGCAAGCTGGCGACGCCCACGGCCGTACGGGCATGCCGGCCTTTGTCGCCGAGGGCGTTGACCAGCAAGTTCGAAGCGCCATTGGCGACTGCACCCTGGCGCTGGAAATCACCGCTGCTGGCGATAAATACGCCCAACCGAATGATGCGCACCAGCCGCGACAGGTCATCGCCAAGGGCATCGCTTAATTGTGCCAGCAGGCCCAACGCCGCGAGTTCGGCGGCCTTGGCGCCTTCGTCTTCGCTGATGGATTCGCCGAGTCTTCCGATGTAAGTGGGTTTGCCGTCCAGCAGCGGGATTTGGCCGGAGATGAACAGCTGGTTCTGGCTGATCACGTAATTGACGTAGTTGGCAATCGGCTGGCTGGGTGTCGGCAGGCTCAGGCCGAGGGCTTGTACGCGTTGCGAGATGGAGTGGCTCATGGTGAATCCTCTTGGAAAGAGTCTTCAGCATGGGCGGGGCGATTTTCGCCGACAAACGGATAGATTTAACTCGACGTATCGAAATAACTCATGCGTCAGCGCAGATTTCCCGCAGCCATTCACTGAAACAAGCGGCCGCCGTGCTGGTTTCGCCATGCGGGGCAATCAGCCAGTAACCGATCTCGCTTTGATAGGGCGGCCAGTCGAAGGCCTCCACCAATGTGCCCTCCTTGAGCCTGCGTTCGATCAGGCGGTGACGGCCCATGGCGATGCCCTGGCCGGCGACGGCGGCTTCGACCACGATGTTGTAGTCGTGCAGCAGCGCCTTGGGGTAGTGCTCCACATCCACCTGATAATGCCGGGACCAGTCGGTCCACTCGAAAGGGCGGTGCGAGGTGGCCATCAGCAGCGGGCCATTGGCCAGTTGGCTGGCCTTGAACGCCGGGCTGCAGACGGGTGACAGTGTTTCGCTCATCAGGCGCGTGGCCTGCACGTCGGTCCAGTCGCCCTTGCCGTAGCGAATCGCCAGGTCGACCTCGGCGGCGGCGACATCTGCCAGCTGAATCGCCGGCACCAACTCCACCTGGATGTGTGGGTAGCGGCTGAGAAACCCCGCCAGGCGCGGTGCCAGCCACAAGGTGGCGAACGAGGCGAGCAGGCCGACGCGCAGTACGCTGGTGGCGGGCGGTGTTTGCTGCTGGCGGGTGGCGGCGGCGATGGTGTCGAGGGCGGGGCGGATCTGGTCGTAGTAGTGTTGGCCGTCTTCGGTCAGATCGATGGCGCGGGTGCGTCGGATAAACAGCGGTTTGCCCAGGTGCTGTTCGAGTTTCTGCACTTGATGGCTGAGGGCGCTTTGGGTCACTGACAGCTCGGCGGCGGCCTTGATAAAACTCAAATGCCGGGCCACGGCCTCAAAGGCGCGCAGGGCCAGGAGTGGGGGAAGGTCCTTGTGCAGTGCCACGTCGAACGCTCTGTGTGAGGGTTGGGATGGGGGGATTTTGCGGGCAAATGCGCGGGATGACATCGATTTTGTTTACGCGGGATTGGCGCAGGACGCATTATTGGGGCATCCAAGCCATTACGTAAGCCAAGCCATGAGTGACGATGACAAGCTGATTGACCTGAATGCCGAACGGGCCAAACGTGTTCATGATCTGAATGACAAGCGACTGAATGAAGTGCGCCAGGCGTTTGAACAGGCGATGCCGTTGGGGAAGCCCAAGAAAAAGCCGAAAAGCAAACCGAAAAAGCGTTGATATAGCCTGCATCGTTTGATGCAGGTCAGTTATTTCCCTTCTTTACGCTCCGTCGCGGGCGACATTGATCCTCGTCAATTTCTTCTTTCGTCTTCTTGGTTAACTTAGCCCTATCGCAACAGGGCAAGTGCAGGAGGCCGGTCATGTTTTTCGATAATGTGGTGTTTGCCGGAGTGCTGACGGTTGGCCTCATGGTGATGTTCTTTGTAGGGTTTGGAATTTTTATCTGGAAAGACGCTAATAAGCGTAAGAGGCCTTAGGTCTTTTCGGATACATGAGCACGCAAGGCATTTTGGGCGACTTCGGTCGCCTTTTTTTTGTTTTGGATTTTTTGATTTGGATTTTTTGATTTGTGTACATATCCGTTGCTGCGGTAACGGCTACTTATGGTTTCGCTCTTACAGCGAGTCACTTTTTTACAAACGCCTAAAAAAGTAACCAAAAAACGCTTTGCCCCACCACTCGGTGCC
>NZ_JACAPY010000044.1:0-72770 GCF_013385455.1 Pseudomonas sp. G1002 | reverse complement strand
TTTTGTTTTGCGCGGTCGGAAAACGGGGAGAGAGCTGTTGGCCGTAAAAAAGATCCAGCCTGGTTAAAAGCCTTGCTCCCTGATCAACTCAATCAGTGCCCTTAACCCGGCCGGCACATGGCGCCTACCTGGGTAATAGAGGCGCAAGCAGTCAAAAGACGGCGTCCATTCCTCCAGTACGCGCACTAACGTCCCGTTCGCTAAATCGGCAGCGGCATTCCATTCCGTAAGATAGGTCAAACCTAGTCCCGCCCTGGCAGCCTCAAGCATCAGAGTCGGATTATCCAGGGTCAAAACCCCTTGCACCTCGACAGCAAGCGCTTCGCCATGTCGCTCAAACTCCCAGTGATAGATCGCACCGCTGGGCATCCGGCTGCGAATACACTGATGGGCCCGCAGATCCATGGGACTGACGGGAACTGGGTTGAGAGCAAAATAGTCCGGGCTGCCCAATACCGAAAAACGCTGGGCCGGACTGATATCGACTGCGATCATGTCTTGAGGAACCGTACCCCCGAGCCGAATCCCCGCATCAAACCCCTGCGCGACGATATCCACCAGCCGCCCCTCAGTGACGATATCCAATTTCATCCGTGGATAACGTCGCAGGTACTCCAGCAGCAACGGCATCACCTGCTTTGCCGCCCCCGCCGAGGTATTCAGGCGCAAGGTACCGCTGGGTTCCGCGCTGCGATTTCCTGCCTGTTCCAAGGCCGTGCGAATGCTCAACAGTGCAGGGGTAATGGTTTCGACAAACTCCGCGCCCACTTCAGATAACGACACGCTGCGCGTGGTGCGATTGAACAGCCTCACCCCCATCCGCGCTTCAAGCCCCGCGATAGAGTGGCTCAACGCCGATGTCGACACATTCAACTCGGTCGCCGCTGCACGAAAACTGCGATGCCGAGCCACTGCCAGCACCGCTTCCAACTCATTCAGCCCGGATGTATTCATTGTCCTGAATCGCTCATCAACTCATGCCGATTTGTACGGCTTATCAGCTTAATCATAGTGACTTACCGTAGGACGCACTAGCTCAGCGTCCCGGAGGACCTATGCAATACATCAACCAGATTTACATCAACGGCGCCTTTGTGACGCCCCATGGCGAAGAGCTTTTTGACCTGTTCAACCCTGCAACAGGCCAGCGTATCGGCCAGGTTCGATTGGCAAATGAACAAGACGCCCTGGATGCCATCGCTGCCGCCAAGCGAGCTTTTACCGAGTTCTCCCATAGCTCTAAAGATGTGCGCATCGACTATCTCAAACGCCTTCACGCCGCAGTTGAATCCATTGAAGACGCACTTACCGACGCGATTATCGAGGAGTACGGCGCCCCAATATCCCGTGCGCGGTGGATGGCCAGGCATGCAGCCAGCGTCCTGCAAGATGCCGCTTCAGTACTGGAGAACTACAACTTCTCCCGACGCATTGGCATCGCCGAGGTGGTCATGCAGCCGCTGGGTGTGGCCGGCTTGATCACACCCTGGAACAGCAACGCCGGTTTTATCTGCGGCAAGCTCGCTGCGGCGTTGGCCGCCGGCTGTACCGCCGTGATCAAACCCAGTGAAATGAGCGCAATCCAGACCTCGCTAGTCACCCGCGCGCTTCATGAAGCTGGCTTGCCTCCCGGTGTATTCAACATCGTCACTGGCCGTGGCGAAACCGTAGGCGCCGTGTTGAGCGCCCATCCCGACATCGCAAAAGTGTCCTTCACCGGTTCAACCGCTGTCGGCAAAACAATCCTGCGGACCGGCGCCGAGACCCTGAAGCGCGTGACCCTAGAGCTGGGCGGCAAATCACCGGTGCTGATTCTCGATGATGCGGACCTCAAGACGGCCGTGCCCATGGCCCTTCAGGCCGGTTTCATGAACAGCGGCCAGGCCTGTATCGCCGGCACTCGAATCCTGGTACCCGAAAGTCGTTTGGAAGAAATCGAAGCGCTGATGATCGACGAGGTGGGCAACGTGCAAGCCGGCGACCCTCGTGACCCAGCCACTGCGGTCGGCCCCATGGTCAGCCAAAAACAGTGGGAGCGCGTACAGCGCTACATTCAGATCGGGATCGAGGAGGGCGCCCACCTATTGGCAGGAGGTCGCGGTTTGCCTGAGGGCATCAAAGCCGGGTGGTTCGTAAAACCAACCGTATTCAGCCGGGTGACCAACCAAATGGCCATCGCCCGCGAGGAGATTTTCGGCCCAGTGCTCTCGATCATTACCTACGCAACCGAGGAAGAGGCCCTGACCATCGCCAACGACACACCCTACGGCCTCCAGGCATACATCCTGTCTTCAAATCCCGAACGCGCCCGCAGGCTGGCCAGCCGTATAGACGCTGGCCGAGTGCTGATCAATACCCTGGCCCATGAGCCTCTTGCGCCATTTGGTGGCTTCAAGCAATCGGGTATCGGCCGCGAGTACGGCACATTCGGCCTCGAAGCCTTCCTGGAGCCCAAGTCGATCCTGAGCTGATCGTCAGCATAAAAACGCATGAATAAGGTCAACGGCTCAAACCAAAGTGCATGAACAGGCTCCATTAGCACACCGTTCAGGGAAATCGATGCAAAGTGTTTCTGCATTTTTGGTATGGTGCAGCACATTTTCACAAGGACTGATTTTTCCTCCGCAGGAAGCGGCGTCGACCTTATTCAACGAGATGCTGTAGAAATGCCTGAACCAATACCGATCAAGGATCACGAAAAAGAAAACCGCCTGGTCAACAAGCGGCTGCTGGCCTGCGCGCTGCTGGTAATCGGCATTACCTGCGCCCTGGTAGGTCGGATGTACTTCCTGCAGGTGGTGCAGTACGACTACCACTCCACCATTTCCGAAAACAATCGCGTCCACGTCCTGCCGATCACACCGACCCGCGGCCTGATCTATGACCGCAACGGCGTAGTACTTGCCGACAACCGTCCCAGCTACAACCTGACCATCACCCGCGAGCGCACCACCGATCTCAAAGGAGAGCTGGACGCTATCGTCAGCCTCCTGCATCTGCCCGCCGAGGATCGCGGCGTATTTGATAAGGCGCTCAAGCAAGCCCGTCATCCCTTCGTGCCCGTCACCCTGTTCTACGAGCTGACCGAAGAGCAGATAGCCGTGCTGGCCGTCAACGAATTCCGCCTGCCGGGCGTGGATGTCGAGCCGCAATTCGTCCGCCATTATCCGCTGGGTGCGCACTTTGCCCACTCCATTGGCTACGTAGGCCGGATCAACGAAAAAGAATCCAAAGCCCTCGACTCAGTGGAGTACCGGGGCACGCAGTCCATTGGTAAAACCGGGATCGAGCGTTTCTACGAGTCCGAGTTGCATGGCCATGTCGGCTATGAAGAAGTTGAAACCAACGCCCAGGGCCGCGTCCTGCGGGTGCTCAAGCACACCGACCCGATCCCCGGCAAAAACATCGTGCTGAGCCTGGACGTCAAACTCCAGGAAGCCGCCGAAGAAGCCCTCGGCGACCGCCGTGGTTCGGTGGTTGCTCTCGACCCGGCAACCGGCGAAGTGCTGGCGATGGTCAGCAAGCCAAGCTTCGACCCGAACCTGTTTGTCACCGGCATCAGCTTCAAGGAATACGCCGCGCTGCACGACTCCCTCGACCGTCCGCTGTTCAACCGCGTGCTGCGCGGGCTCTACGCGCCGGGTTCGACGATCAAGCCGGAAGTCGCCATCGCTGGCCTCGACAGCGGCGTGGTTACCGCCCAGACCCGGGTGTTCGACCCGGGCTATTACCAACTCCCGGATTTCGACCACAAATACCGCAACTGGAACCACAGCGGTGATGGTTGGGTGGACATGGACGCAGCGATCATGCGCTCCAACGACACCTACTTCTACGACCTGGCCCACAAGCTGGGTATCGACCGCCTGCACGACTACCTGGCCGAGTTCGGCCTTGGCCAGAAAGTCTCCCTCGACATGTTCGAAGAGTCAGCCGGCCTGATGCCGTCCCAAGCCTGGAAGCGCGCTACCCGGCGCCAGCCTTGGTTCCCGGGTGAAACCGTGATCCTCGGCATCGGCCAGGGTTACATGCAGGTCACCCCGTTGCAGCTGGCCCAGGCCACTGCGCTGATCGCCAACAAGGGCGTGTGGAACCGACCGCACCTGGCCAAGACCATCAATGGCGTGCCGCCGGTGGATGAAAACCCGATGCCCAACGTGGTGCTCAAAGACCCACGCGACTGGGAGCAGGTCAACCACGGCATGCAATTGGTAATGCACGATCCACGCGGTATCGCCCGGGCGGCTGCAGCCGGTGCGCAGTACCGGATTGCTGGCAAGTCTGGTACTGCGCAGGTAGTGGCGATCAAGCAGGGCGAGCGTTACAACCGTCTCAAGACCCTGGAGCGCAACCGCGACAACGCCTTGTTCGTCGGCTTTGCCCCGGCGGAGCACCCGCGGATCGTGATTTCGGTGATGATCGAAAACGGCGAGGCCGGTGGCCGAGTGGCGGGGCCGGTGGTGCGCCAGATCATGGACGCCTGGCTGCTCGATCAGGAAGGCCACTTGAAGCCGCAATACGCGACCCCTGCCAAGGCGCCGGGTGATCCCCACGTTTGACGCCACAAGGGCATGACACCGTCATGCCCTATCCCTTTTCAAAGGTTGCGCATTGGTCGATGTCGCCTACTGTCAATACAGGAGGTGTCTCATGCACGAATCAAATGAAATCAAACGTAAAGTCCTGCTCAACGCTCCACGCCAACGGGTCTGGGAAGCACTGACCGACGCCGAGCAATTCGGCAGCTGGTTTGGCATCGCCCTCAAGGGCAAACAGTTCGCCCAGGGGCGGGCCATTGAAGCCCCGATCACCTATCCCGGTTACGAGCACGTGGTGTGGAAGGCAAGGATCGAGCGGCTTGAACCACAGACGCGGTTCTCTTTCAGTTGGCATCCCTACGCCGTAGACAAGGATGTGGATTACGACGCGGAAACCCCCACGCTGGTGGAGTTCACCCTTGAGGATCACGCCGAAGGCATCTTATTGCGCGTGGTGGAGTCAGGTTTTGACGGGATCCCGGACGTTCGCCGCCAGAAGGCCTACAAGAAGAACTCCCGAGGCTGGGATGATCAGATGAACAACATCGAAGACTATCTGGCGAAATCCCATCAGCCGTGAGCTGATGGGGCGCCGCATTCATCAGCCTTCGTGGGCGGTGCTGATTTCCAGGGTATCGGTGTAGGTCACCAACACGCTTTGGCCGACCTTGAGGTCTTTGAGGCCGGCGCGAATTTCCGGTTTCTCCACGGTCAGCACTTTGCTCTGGCCCGCCGGGTTTTCCAGGGTTACCTGGTTTTTCGCCAGGTCAATGTGGGTGATCTTCAACTGCACCTGTACCTGGCGGAAGGCCGCACCGCCCGGGTTCGGGTTATCCGCGGTGGCGCGCAAGACGCCAGTCTTCTCGGTGGCGTCCGGTGCGCTCTTGTCGATGTCGGTGTCCAGCACGGCGGCGACCGAATGGGTCACCAGCACCTTGACCTGATCACCTACCTTGAGATTGCCCAGGTCCTTGGCCTGGTCGCTGAGCTGCACATGCACCTTGCGGCCTTCGGCACCTTCGAGCACCACCTGATGGTTGGCGGCATCCACCTCCAGCACCTTGGTGGTCACCTCATCGGCTTCCAGCGACTTGGACAACGGGATATCGGCAGCATGTGCCGTCAGGGCACCAGCAGACAGCAGGGTTGCCAGGGCAATTGCCTGGCGAAGAGGGCGCAATACATTCATTGAGTGGACTTCCATGTGAGAGGAGCCTTGAGTCTAGTGGCGCGTTCGCGATTCGCAAATTCGCCACTGAGACGGAACGGCTACTTGATCACCACCGGATTCACCGGTGCGCCACTGCCCCCGACAATCTTCAGCGGGGCGGCGGTGTAGAGGAATTTCCACTGGCCGTCGTCCGCACAATCGGCGGCCAGTTCCTCCAGCAACACGATTTCGGTGAAGGCGATCCCCAGGTTGCGCATCAGCGCGCAATGCAGCGGAATCTGCACCCCGGACACCGGGTCGGTGATCACTTCGTTGGCGATGGTGTCGGTCACCAGATTGGGGATTTCCATCTCGTGGAACCACTCCACAAGCTCCCGGCTGTAGGTCAGCCCCGGCTCCATCAGGTCCTTGAAGAACTCGGTCTTGCCCAGCTCATAAAACGCCCCCATGGACCCGGTGCGGATGATCAGGATGTCACGTTTTTCAATGGTCACGCCCTGGGCTTTGGCGGCGTCGAGCAGGTCCAGGTGGTTGAAGGTTTCGCCCCGGCCCAGGCACTTCTTGCCGCGATGGCGGGCCATGTCGATCAGCACCGCACGGCCCACCACGCCGCGTTCGGCAATCGCCAGCACGCTGGCCTTGGCCATGCCGCCAACGGTGGTCTGGGCGTCGTAGCCGTTCCACAGTTGATTGTCGTACCAGGCGTGGCCGAGGGCGTCGTACTGGGTCGAGCCTTGCAGCTGCATGAAGATCACGTCATCGGAATACGCCGCACCACCGGTCATGTGCGGCTGTTTGCCGAAGTGGTAATGGCTGTGGTCGAGGGTGTTGAAGCGCATCGACGGGTTGCGCGCCGGCCACATCGGGTCGCCGTCGGGGTGGCCGATCTGCACTTGCAGGGTAAAGGTCTTGCCCTGGCGCACCGAGGCCACGCCCCGCAGTACTTCGGCTTCAGTCAGGTAATTGAGGGCGCCGACTTCGTCGTCCGGGCCCCATTTACCCCAGTTCTTTGGCAGGCCTTCAAGCAATTCGCGGGTGTTCGGCTCGTTCTTATTATGAAGATCACACATAGCAATTCCGGTCCCTGTGAGAGTGAGTTACACGCAGCGCCCGCCATCGACTTCAAGGCAAGTGCCGGTGATGAACGCCGCTTCGTCCGACGCCAGGTACAGGCAGGCGTTGGCCACATCTTGCGGGGTGGAAAAGCGCCCCAGGGGAATGGTCGCCATGAATTTCTGGCGGTTTTCCGGGGTGTCCGGTACGCCCATGAATTCGCTGAGCAACGCCGTGGCACCCACTACCGGGTTCACGCAGTTGACGCGGATATTGTCCGGCCCCAGCTCCGCCGCCATGGTCTTGCTCATGACCACCACTGCGCCCTTGCTGCCGTTATACCAGACCAGTCCCGGACGCGGGCGGATCGCCGCCGTCGAGGCAATATTGACGAACACGCCGCCGCCCTGGCCGCGAAAATGCGGCACAAAATGCTTGGCGCTCAAGAAGACGCTTTTGACGTTGACCGCAAACACCCGGTCGAATTCGGCTTCGTCGACTTCCAGCATCGGCCGGTTGCGGTGGGTGGTACCGGCGTTGTTGATGACGATATCCAGGCCGCCGAACTGCTCCAAAGTGCCACGCAGCAGGGCGCCCATGCTTTCATCGTTGGCCACGTTGACCTCGATGAAATGCGCATGGCCGCCGCTTTCGGCGATTTCATTGACCACCCGCTGACCGCCCACGGCGTTCATGTCCGCAACGATGACCTTGGCGCCCTGGCGGGCAAATGTCTTGGCGATGCCCTCCCCAAACCCCGAGCCGGCGCCGGTGACGATCGCGACTTTATTGGCTAAACGCATGGTGTGTTCTCCGTTCTTGTTGTTGTGAGGAATCAACCGTGTTTGATCGCAATGGTCTTCAAGGTGGTAAAGCCCAGCAGCGCCTCGAAGCCTTTTTCCCGTCCATACCCGCTGGCCTTCACGCCGCCGAATGGCAATTCAACTCCGCCACCGGCGCCATAGTTATTGATGAACACCTGGCCACAACGCAGGGTGCGCGCCAGGCGCATTTGCCGCGCGCCATCGCGGGTCCACACGCCGGCCACCAGGCCGAACTCGGTGCCGTTGGCCAGGCGAATCGCTTCGGCTTCATCATCGAAGGGCATCACGGCCAGCACCGGGCCGAACACTTCCTGTTGCGCCAGGCGACTGTCAGGCGGCACATCGCGAAACAGCACCGCCTCCTGGAAATACCCGCCGCTGCCGGCCTCGGCCACCACCGTTCCGCGCGCGGCGACGGTGATCCCTTCCTGTTCGGCTTGACGAATAAACTCGCGCACCAGGCGCAGCTGCTTCTGATTGATCAGCGGGCCCATGTCCAGGTCCAGCGCCGAAGGCCCGGCGCGCAGTTCGCTGAAACGTTGGCTGAGGCGTGCGAGCAGGGTTTCGTAAATGCTGCGTTCCACCAGCAAACGGCTGCCGGCGGAGCAGGTTTGCCCGCAGTTCTGAATGATGGCGTTGACCAGCACCGGCAACGCTTCATCCAGGTCGGCATCGGCGAACACCAGTTGCGGCGACTTGCCGCCCAACTCCAGGGTGACCGGGCAGTGGCGTTCGGCAGCGGCTTTCGACACGGCAGTACCGGTGGCGGTGGAGCCGGTGAACGAAATGTGATCGATGCCCGGGTGTGCACACAACGCCGCGCCGGCTTCGTAGCCGTAACCGGTGACTACGTTGATCGCGCCGGCTGGAAAACCAACCTCGGCAGCGATTTCCGCCAGGCGCAGCAACGACAGGCTGGCATCTTCCGCCGGCTTGACCACGCACACATTGCCCGCCGCCAACGAGGCGCCGACGCTGCGCCCGAAAATCTGCATCGGGTAATTCCACGGGATGATATGCCCGGTCACCCCGTGGGGTTCGCGCACCGTCAACACCGTGTAGCCGGCCTGGTAGGGCAGGGTTTCGCCGTGCAGTTTGTCGGCGGCACCCGCGTAGTATTCGAAATAGCGGGCAAGGGCGGTGGCATCGGCGCGGGCGACTTTCAGCGCCTTGCCGGTGTCCCGCGCCTCGATCTGCGCCAGCTCTTCATGATGTTCCAGCACTGCCGCGCCAAGCTTGGCCAGCAAACGGCTGCGCTCCACGGCCGACAACCGGCCCCACGGGCCGTCGAAGGTTTCGCCGAGTGCCAGGCGCGCCGCGCTGATCGCCGCCTCGATATCGGCGGCCGTGCCACGGGCGATGCTCGAATAGGTTTCGCCGGTGCTGGGGTCGATCACCGGAATGTCTTCCAGCGAGGTCGACGCCAGCCATTGGTTGGCGATGTAATGTGCGTTGGTCATGTTCAGCTCCTGTTCCCTGCGACGCATTCGGCGATGGCGCGACCCACTTCGACAGTGCTGGCGCTGCCGCCCATTTCCCGGGTGCGCGGGCCTTCGGCAAGCACCGTTTCGATGGCGGACACGATGGCTGCCGCCGCTTCCTGGTAAAGCGGATCACCGTCGCCCAGGTGCTCGATCATCAGCGCGGCCGACCAGATCTGCCCGATGGGATTGGCGACACCGAGCCCGGCAATATCCGGCGCGGAACCGTGCACCGGCTCGAACAGCGACGGGTAGCGCCGCTCGGGATTGAGGTTGGCCGACGGCGCGATGCCGATGGTGCCGGTGCACGCCGGGCCGAGGTCGGAAAGGATGTCGCCGAACAGGTTGGAGGCCACCACCACATCGAACCAGTCGGGATGCTGCACGAAGTGCGCGCACAGAATGTCGATGTGGAACTTGGCGGTCTTCACGTCCGGGTAGCGCCGGGCAATTTCGTTAACCCGCTCGTCCCAGAACGGCATGGTGATCGAGATACCATTGGATTTGGTCGCCGCCACCAGGTTTTTCCGCGGCCGCTGTTGCGCCAGTTTGAAGGCGTAGTCCACCACGCGGTCCACGCCTTCGCGGGAGAAGATCGACTCCTGCACTGCGATTTCCCGCGCCGTGCCTTCCCACATGCGGCCGCCAACGCTGGAGTATTCGCCCTCGGTATTTTCCCGCACCACGATAAAGTCGATGTCCCCGGGCACGCGGCCGGCCAGCGGGCAGGGCACGCCGGGCATCAGGCGCACCGGGCGAATATTCACGTATTGATCGAACTGGCGGCGGATCTTCAGCAGCGACTCCCACACCGCAGTGTGGTCGGCAATGATGTCGGGCGCACCCACCGCGCCGAAGAAGATCGCGTCATGGCTGCCGATCTGTTCGGCCCAGTCGTCGGGCATCATCGTGCCGTGGGCCAGGTAGTGTTCGCTGCACCAGGCAAAGTGGTCGAAGTGAAAGTGAATACCGAAGCGCCGGCTGACAGCGTCCAGTACCCGCAGGCCTTCGGGCACCACTTCGCGGCCGATGCCGTCGCCGGGAATCACGGCGATGCGGTGGGTGGGGCGGGTGTGGGATTGGGACACGCCGTGTCTCCTGTCTTGTTTTTATAGGAAGGTCTGGCGGGGGCATTCTTGGCACAGCTGTGACAACAGGGGAATTGCTAATTGTGGAATCGGCCTTCGCAAAATTCGAAGGCCAAAGGTTTACGCAGGGTTGGCACTCAGGTAGTCGAACAGTGCCAGGCTCGTCAGCGACGGCTGTTCCTTGCGCATGCACAGGTACATCTGCCGGTCGGCCCAGCTGTCGTCGATTTCGATAAAGCGCAAGGCCATCTCCTTGCGGAAGATCTGCACCGCGCCCTGCGGCAACACGCCCACGCCCTGGCCGGCAGCGATCAAGCGGCACACTGCTTCGAAACTGCGCACCTGCACCCGCAGCCGCAACGGCATGCCGATCGCCGCGGCGGCTTCGGTAATCAACGGGGTGATGGCGGCGTTGTCTTCCAGGCCGACGAAGTCGTAGCCGAGCAAATCCTCGAAGCGCGCATGGCGCATTTTCAGTGGGTGGTCATTGGGCACGAGCAGGCACAGGCGGTCCTGGCAGTAGGGCTCGAACCGCAGCTCTTCGCTGGGGCGGGTGGTGACGATGCCGACATCCGCCACGCCCTCGCGCACGGCCTGGAGGATCTCCCGACTGCGCTCCTCGCGAATATCCAGGCGGATGCCCGGGTGCAAGGTGTTCCACTGGGTCAGTTGGCGCGGCAGTTCCTGGCTCATCGCCGAACTGTTGGCGTACAGGCAAACCCGGCCGGTGGCGCCCTTGGCGTAATCGGCGAGATCGGCGTGCATGCCGTCCACCGCCCGCAGGATCGATTGTGCATGCTGGGCCAATACTTCCCCGGCTGCCGTCGGTGAAACGCCGGTGGAGGTGCGGGTCAGCAGGGCGACCTTGAAGTGCTGCTCCAGCAGCGACAGGCGTCGGCTGGCGGCAGAGAGGGAGAGATGGGATTGCTCGGCCGCCCGGGACAGGTTGCCCAGCTTGACCGCCTTGAGGAACAGCTCGATGGAAGTGAGGTCGGGGGACATGCCGGGGTCCTTGTGCGCAGTGGTTGGGAAACTACGCAGTTGGCGTTCGGCTGTCCAATGTCCGGCAAACAACCCGGGTGCAGGCAGATCTGCTTTCTGTGGGAGCTGGCTTGCCTGCGATAGCATCACCGAGGTGCATCTGACACACCGAGGTGCCTGCATCGCAGGCAAGCCAGCTCCTACATTGACTAGGGTTAGAAGTCGATACTGGCCGACAGCTTGGCCACGCGCGGGTCACCTTGGGTCAGGTAGCCGCCGAGTGCCGATTCCCAGTACTTGGTATTGGCGACGTTCTCCACAGTGGCGCCGAGGGTGACGTCTCGCTGTTCCACCTTGAAGGTGTAGCGGGCGCCCACGTCGAAGCGGTTCCAGGCGGGCAGGCTGAGGTTGTTGGCCGCGTCGGCATATTGGCCGCCGGTGCGCAGCATTCGTCCGTTGACTGTCACGCCTTGCAGGCCTGGTACATCCCAGTCCACGCCGGCATTCAGTTGGAAGGTCGGTACGCCGATGGCGCGGTTGCCGTCGTTGGCGCCGTTCTGGGTGCCGTGGACTTCGGTGTGGATGATGGTTGCGCCGCCCAGCAGGCGCAGGCCGGCGATCGGTTCACCGAACACGTTGAGCTCAACGCCTTTGTTGACTTGCTCGCCCTGGCGAACATAGGTGGCGCTCAAGCCGTCGGCGCTGAGTTGTGAGTAACCGTCGGTTGGTTGCTCGATGCGATACACACCCAGGGTTGCGCCATAGGTACCCATGTCGAGCTTGACCCCGGCTTCGGTCTGTTTCGAGCGCGCCGGGGCATAGGCCTGGCCGGCGTTGGTAATGGGTGCGGTGCCGGCGTTCTGAGGTGCGGTCGGGCCCTGGGCCAAGCCTTCGATATGGTTGGCATAGAACGACACGTGGTCCCACGGCTTGAACACCAGGCCGTACACCGGTGTGGTGATCGACTTGTCGTAATTGGCGTTACGTGGGCCCGACCCGTAGGCATACCCTTGGACCACCAGTTCCTGGCGGCGCAACCCGGCGGTCACCAGCAAGCGATCATCCATAAAGCCCAGGGTGTCCGAGACCGCTGCACTGCGGGCGAAGGTCTTGGCGGTGATGCCCGGATCGTTCAGGTCGCCGCCGACGAAACTGCCCTTGACCGGTTCGGCAACGTCCACCGGGTTATAGATATTGCTGGCGTGGCCGTTGAGGTCGAAGTCATAGGCGTTGCGCGTCTGGGCCCAGATCCCGGTCAACCCGAAGTTCAGTTTGTGGCTGACAGCGCCGGTCTGGAACTTGCCATTCAAGCCCGCCATCAGGCTGGTGTTGTCTTCCTGGTGGGCGATGCGCGAGCCGCTGACGGTGGCATTGCCCAGGGTGTCATTCAACGTGACCGAGGAGTAACGGCCAATCTCGTTGGTGTGCTTGGCGCCGCCCGCGATGTAGGCGGTCCAGTTGTCGTTCAGGTCGTACTCGGCGCGCAACATGCCGAAAGTGTCTTCCAGGCTGCTGGTGCCCCAGCGCGGCGCGTAGTTGGTGTCGGCCGAAGGCGCGTTGGGGATATGGGTCAGGTTCTGGCCGAGCAACACGGTGTTGCGCCCGCCATTGATCTGCTGTTTCGAGTAGACAAAGTCTCCCGACAAACGCAGCGCATCACCGCGATAGTCCAGGCCAACCGCAAACAGCTTCGAACGCTGGCTCTCGTCATCGATCCCGGTGTCGCCTTCGCGCTGGGAAATATTCACCCGTGCGCCAAAACGATTGTCCTCGCCAAAACGTTGCCCGATATCCAGGTGCTCGCCGACCCGGCCATCGCTGCTGATGTCGGTGCTGAAACGCCGCAACGGCACATCATCGGCGCGCTTGGGTTGCAGGTTCACGCCGCCGCCAATCCCGGAACCGCCGGGCGTCACGCCATTGATAAAGGCGTTGGGGCCCTTGAACACTTCAACCCGCTCCAGGGCGTCGGTGGACATGATCTGGCGCGGCAGGATGCCGTACAGACCGTTGAACGAAATGTCATCGCCGTTCAGCGGCAGGCCACGGATCACAAAGGCCTGGGCCTGGTTCGCGTACCCCGACGCCTGGCGCACGGACGAATCGTTGAGCAGCACATCGCCGACGTTCTCGGCCTGCTGGTCACGGATCAATTTTTCGGTGTAGGAAGACATGCTGAAGGGCACGTCCATGATGTCCTGGTTGCCCAGCACCCCCAGTTGCCCGCCGCGGGCGACCTGGCCGCCGGCGTACACCGGGGGCAGGGCGTTGGGCGTGGCCGCGTCGGCGCTGATGGTGGTAGCGCCCAGTTCCAGAGCCTTGCCGTCCTGACTGTTGTTCGCATCCTGCGGGGTTTCTGGAGTGGCGGCGTGAGCGGCGAGGCTCAGGGAGCAGCAAAGGGCGAGCAGGGTAGGGCGAAACGGCACAGCCAAACGGGTGGAAGTGGGCATGGTCGATCCTGACGGCGAACCGTCAATGTGAGGAAAAGGGCAACAACGTTGCGCGTCCTCGCTGCGCGGATACGACTCCGGTGCGAATGATAGTAATTGTTATTAACGTTCTGCAACAAGTTTGTGAGATTACTCTCTCCGTATACGTAGGCCATTTCGGTTAAATCGCCGCGCCGTGGCACAGGCCGAGTAGAATCACGCCCTGAAAGTGATTCTTGAGGTGTGGCAAGGTGGATTTACAGCAGGGGTTTGTCCTGACCCGGCATTGGCGCGACACCCCGGCGGGCACGGAGGTCAGCTTTTGGCTGGCTACCGATCAAGGCCCCAGGTTCGTGCGCTTGCCGGTGCAGACCTCCGTGATGTTCATCCCGCAAGCCCATCGCAAGCCCGCCGAGCTGCAGCTCAAGGGCGAGCGCGGTATCGAGTTGCGTGACCTGGCGCTCTGCGACTTCCACCATCGCCCGGTGCTGGGCCTCTACACCCAACAGCATCGCCAATTGATGGACCTGGAAAAGCGCCTGCGTCGAGCCGGCATCGACGTCTACGAAGGCGATGTGCGCCCGCCCGATCGCTACATGATGGAGCGCTTCATCACCGCGCCGGTGTTGTTCGGCGGCAAAGCGGGCGAGGGCGGCATGCTGGTGGAGGCGCAGATGAAACCCGCGCCGGATTACCGCCCGCCCCTCAAGCTGGTGTCGCTGGACATCGAGACCACCGCCCAGGGCGACCTGTATTCCATCGCCCTGGAAGGTTGCGGCGAGCGCCAGGTGTACATGCTCGGCCCGCCCAACAACACCGATGCGGTGGACTTCAAGCTCGACTATTGCGACACCCGCGCCGAACTCCTCGAACGCCTGAATGTGTGGCTCGCCACCCATGACCCCGACGCGATCATCGGCTGGAACCTGGTGCAGTTCGACCTGCGCGTGCTGCACGAACATGCGCAACGCCTGAACCTGCCGCTGCTGCTGGGCCGTGGTGGCGATGCCATGGGCTGGCGCGAACACGGCAGCCGCAATCACTACTTCGCGGCAGCGGCCGGGCGGTTGATCATCGATGGCATCGAAGCCTTGCGCTCGGCCACCTGGAGTTTCGAATCCTTCAGCCTGGAAAACGTCGCCCAGACCTTGCTCGGTGAAGGTAAATCGATCTCCACGCCGTACCAGCGCATGGACGAAATCAACCGCATGTTCGCCGAGGACAAGCCCGCGCTGGCACGCTACAACCTCAAGGACTGCGAGCTGGTCACGCGGATTTTCGAGAAGACCGAGCTGCTGAAATTCCTCCTCGAACGAGCCAGCGTCACCGGCTTGCCGGCAGACCGCAACGGCGGTTCGGTGGCAGCGTTCACGCACCTGTACATGCCGCTGATGCACCGCCAGGGTTTCGTCGCGCCGAACCTGGGAGACAAACCACCCCAGGCCAGCCCCGGCGGGTTTGTCATGGATTCGCGCCCGGGCCTCTACGAGTCGGTGCTGGTGCTTGACTACAAAAGCCTCTACCCGTCGATCATCCGCAGCTTTCTGATCGACCCGGTGGGCCTGATCGAAGGCCTGCGTCACCCCGAAGACAGCGAGTCGGTGGAAGGCTTTCGCGGTGCGCGGTTTTCCCGCACCCGGCATTGCCTGCCGTCGATTGTCGCGCGGGTTTCCGAGGGCCGCGAAGTGGCCAAGCGCGAACACAACGCGCCGCTGTCACAGGCGCTGAAGATCATCATGAACGCCTTCTACGGCGTACTCGGATCCAGTGGTTGCCGCTTCTTCGACACGCGACTGGCATCGTCCATCACCCTGCGCGGCCACCAGATCATGCGCCAGACCCGCGAGCTGGTCGAAGCCCGGGGTTATGAGGTGATCTACGGCGATACCGACTCGACTTTTGTCTGGCTCGGCAGCCCCCATTCCCAGGAAGACGCGACGCGCATCGGCCTGGACCTGGTGCAGCACGTCAACACCTGGTGGCGCGAGCGCCTGCAGAATGAGTTCGGCCTGCAAAGCGCCCTGGAACTGCAATACGAAACCCACTTCAGCCGCTTCCTGATGCCGACCATTCGTGGTGCGGAAGAGGGCAGCAAAAAGCGCTACGCCGGGCTGGTCACCCGTGCCGACGGCAGCGAAGAAATGGTCTACAAGGGCCTGGAGACCGTGCGCAGCGACTGGTCGCCCCTGGCCCGGCAATTCCAGCAGGAACTCTACCAGCGCATCTTCCACCGCCAGCCCCACCAGGATTATGTGCGCGACTACGTACGTCGCACCTTGAGCGGCGAGCTCGACGACCTGCTGATCTACCGCAAGCGCCTGCGCCGGCAACTGGGTGACTACGAGCGCAACGTACCGCCCCACGTGCGCGCCGCGCGGCTGGCCGACGAATACAACGACCGCCAGGGCCGCCCGCGCCAGTACCAGAACGGTGGCTGGATCAGCTACGTGATCAGCGTCAACGGCCCCGAACCGCTGGAAGTGCGCCAGGCACCGATCGACTACGACCACTACGTCACCCGGCAACTGCAACCGGTGGCGGACGCGATCCTGCCGTTTGTAAACGATGACTTCGGCACCCTGGTGGGCGGCCAGATGGGCTTGTTCTGAAACGGCTTGCCTTGAGGTGGCGAGAGCCTGCAATCTTGGCCACTGACGACCACCAGACAGCGTAGCCCTCCCATGACTGAAATCACCCTGACCGGCACCACGGTCGAACTCCGGCCCCTGCAACGCGAACACGCCACCGCCCTGGTACAGGCTGCTGCCGACGGGCAGTTGTGGAACCTCAAGGTGACCAACGTGCCGGGGCCCGACACCGTCGAAAAGTACGTGGACATTGCCCTGGCCGGGCGTGAGGCAGGCACCGTGATGCCGTTTGTCATCGTGCGCCGCGACACCGGTGAAGTGGTGGGCAGCACCCGATTCTGGAAGGTCGACCGGGTCAACCGCAAGCTGGAGATCGGCCACACGTTTATCAGCCAGTCGGTGCAGAAGTCCGGGGTCAACACCGAGGCCAAGCTGTTGCTGCTGACCTACGCGTTTGAAGTGATGGAGTGCGTGCGGGTGCAGTTCACCACCGATGAACTCAACGAAAAATCCCGGGCCGCGATCCTGCGCCTCGGCGCGGTACAGGAAGGGATCGTGCGCCACGAGCGCATCATGCCCGATGGCCGCAAGCGCAACTCGGTGCGCTTCAGCATCATTGATCCGGAATGGCCACAGGTGAAGGCGGGGTTGCAAGCCAGGCTGGCTCGCTAGGGCTTATGGCTCAGCTCTTCCACCAACTCATCCATCCGGTCGGCAATTTTCGGCGTGGTCGACAGCACAAAGCCTTTTTGCGTGCCCACATAGGTCTCGACGATGTACAGCGTGTCGCCCACATCCAGCCCCAGTTCCTGCAAGGCTTCGTCTGGCAGGCGAATGGCGCCGTCGCCGTCCCAGTCTTCGATCGTGACGCGTTTGCTGTGCATGATGGCTTCCCGTTGAACGAATGAACGGCCTAGCCTAACACTTCAATCCACTGTCAGGAGGCTTGGCACTATGTACACCCTTTACGGAACCCCCGGCACCGGCTCGTGCATCATCGAAATTGCCCTGCAGCGTTGCGGTGTCGAGTGGTGCCAGGTCGACGCCTGCTCTTGGGAAGACCGCGTGGGCAACGAGGCGTTGGCGCGGATCAACCCGCTCAAGCAAATCCCCACCCTGCAACTGCCCAATGGCAGCGTGTTGACGGAAAGCGCGGCGATCCTGATTCACCTGGGCCTGCAGTTTCCCGCCTCAGGGCTGCTGCCCGAGGAGCCCGCCCAAGTCATTCGCGGCCTGGTGTACATCGCCGCCAACTGTTACTCGGCGATTGGCATCATCGACTATCCGGAACGCTGGACCGACAGCCCCGATGCGCAGCAGCATGAACAGCTGATCAGCGGCACCCGTCGCCGCCTGCATGGGGCCTGGGAAGTGTTTGCCGATCAATTTGCCGAGCAACTGTTCACCCCGGCGCAGGTTCCGAATGCACTGGCGATCATGGCTGCGGCGGTGTCGCGTTGGGCAGGCGGGCGGGACGCGCTGCACCAGTCGCGGCCTGAGTTTGCCCGGGTGCTGGCGCAGGTGGATGCCCACCCAAACGTAGCGCCGGTATTTGCCCGGCATTGGCCGTCGTGAGCATCCGCAATCAAAAGAAACAATGAGGCGTAAGGTGGCTAAACGCCTTGCGTCGCGGGCGTCCTGACCTACGCTTTCTGAAGTTGTTGTAGGAATCATCCTTGAATTTGACTGTCGCAGACATGAAACTCAAGAACCCTGCATGGAATTCAAAGGAGGTGTGCATGCTCATCCGGTCGCTGACCCTGGCTACCCTGATGGCTTTTACGGGGCCGCTGCTGGCCGCGGATGATCTCAATCCGCTCAAGCAGGACCTGGGCAAGTCACGCCCGTTGGTGGTGGTGGAGCTCGACTCCGGCAACCCGACGTTGGCCACCCTCAAGAAACAGCTGGACGAGCCTGCCAACAAGCAGTCCTTTGAAGAGCGCAACATGGTGCTGTACACCGTGTCCTTTGGCAGCATCGGCGCTGAAGGCGAGAAGTTCGCCAAGGACGCGAAGGACAACAAGAAGCTCGCACCGCCGGAAACCAACGCGCTGATCCGCGCACTCAAGTTGGGTGCCGGCAGTGGCACCAAAGTGATTCTGGTGGGCAAGGACGGCGAGAAAAAACTCGAGAAGACCGTGCCACCCGACACCCTCAGCCTGGCGGATTTCTTCAGCGCGATTGATCAGATGCCCCAGGCTGAAAAGGAGCTTGCCGCCCCGGCCGAACCGGAACCGGCTGCCCCTGCAGCTGGCAAGCCTGGCGCCAAGGCGGGCAAAAACACCAAGCATCCAGCGCCACAACCGGCACTGGATGATTGAGCGTTTTTCTGTAGGCGCTGGCTTGCCTGCGATAGCATCACCTCGGTAATTCAGGCACACCGCGGTGATGCCATCGCAGGCAAGCCAGCTCCCACATCACGCCTCAAGCTCCAGGCTTTTCACCGGCCACCGCCGGTGCCTTGCGCACCGGGAACGGGAAGTAGAAAAACCGCAGGAAGGCCACCCGCTTGATCACCTCGCCGATCATCAACGGCACCACCACCGCCACCACCAGCCCGATGCTCGCCGACAGCAGCGGATGCAGCCCGAACCGTTCCATCAAGTCCACCGTCTTGTGTTGAATTTCCCCGTGGAAGATCAACAGAATCAACGTCGACTGCCCGATGTACGTCATCGCCCGCGTCAGCAGCCCCGAGACCATCATCACCCCGGCCAGGGCCCAGCATACATATACGCCGATCACCGCCAGCAAACTGGTCCACAGCCAGTGGTCGTAACGCCGCTGTGCCAGGTCCATGGTGTCCCAGCTGTAGATGAACACCACCGCAAACAACGCCATGGCGCCCAGTAGCGTCAGCAACGAACTCTGGTGGCGACGCAGCACGTCCCGCAGCAGGTAACCAAAGATGAAATAGGTACTGCTGATCAACGTCACATCAATGCTGAACGGCAGCCCCGGCATCGTCCAGGTCTGCCCGCCGACGGTCACCGGTACCTGCCAGAACCACGGCAGGGTCCAGATCCCGAGCATCAGTTGCAGGGTGATCACCACGCAGCTCATGGCCAGCGACAGGCCCAGGCGCTGCATCAGCCGCAACATCACCCAGCCGAACAGAATCGCCACCCAGAAGTGCGGCAGGAACCACAGCGCCTGCCATGGAATGGTGTCCACCGAGGCATACAGCACGCCGCCGATGTCCGGCAGCAGTGCCTGGCCGCGCAGCAGGTCGCGGATCAGGATGTACACCAGCATGGTGAAGAAGAACGGCTTGAGCAGTGCATCGGCCTTGCGCACCGCCATCTCGACAAAGGGTTGTTCAGGCTTGAAGAACACCCCGGAGAGAAAGAAGAACAACGGCAGGATAAATACCGCCAGCAGCGGGTACAGCAAGTCCAGGGAACTGGCGACAAACCAGCTGTGCCCGAACACGATGATCAGGATGCCAATGCCCTTGGCAATATCCATTTGAATCCAGCGTTTTTTCACCTGACTGCTCCCACTCTATAAATCTGCCTTGCGCCACGGCTTGAGCCACAGGCCCATGCCCAGCAACACCACGGCCCCCGCCAGGGTGCTCAACCCCAGCTGAAGCCAAATACCTTGAACCCGAAACAACACCAACGCCGCCAAGCCCATCACCAGCCCACTCAGCAACCAGTGCCCCTTCCAGGGCAGGGCGCCGAGCAAGGCCTGGCGTTGCATCAACAGCAACGCGGTGCACAGCACGCCGGCGAGGGCGGCCAGCGGGATACCCGCCAGGCCAAACACAAACGGCAGCACACCCAGCAGCAACACGTTCACCAGGCTGCCCAGCAACTCGCAGCGCAGCGGTTGGCGGGTGTCGCCGGCGGCGTAGGCATAACGCGCCAACAGGGCGTTCCAGGCGCCGAACACCAGCGGCACGGCAAACCAGGCCAGCAACAGCGGCAACGGCGAATCCACCGACTGCTTGGGCAGCAGCAACGCCACCAGGCTCGGCGCCGCCGCCACCAGGCCGACGCCTGCGGGCAGGGTCAGCAGGCTGGCGGTTTCCAGGCCGCGCTTGAGCAGGGCCAGGCGCTCGTCGCCCTGGCGCCGGCTCATCATGCCCAGCAGCACCTGGTTGAGGCTCATCAGGGCAATCAACGGCAAGTTCATCAGCTTGCGGGCCAGGTTGACCCAGGTCACCGCACCTTCACCCAGCAAGGACGCCACCAGCCGTTCAATCAGCGCCAAACCCTGGCTGGCACCGTTGCTTAAAAGCAGCGGGCCTATGCGTGCGCCCAGCTCGCGCAATTCCAATGTCGAAGCCCGCAGCCGCCACGGCCGCCAGCCCAGGCGCAGCATCGACGGCAACAGCGCCAGGGGCATCAGCAGGCTGCCGGTGAGGCAGGCCAACGCCAGCGAGTGCGGTTGCGTGGCGGTACCGGCGAGGGCGAGGTAGGTCACCGGCGGCAGGTTGAACAGCAACGAACCGAGCCCCGCGACCACAAAGCGCTCGCTGGCCTGCAGCGGAATACTGAACAGCGCATGCAGCATCAGCCCCGGCACACTCCAGGCGAGAATCTGCAAGTTGCTGCTGGCGAGGCTGGTGGCCGTCGCCGCCAGCCCCGGGCCGAGCAGTTGCACCAGCCATGGCGCCAGCAACGTCAGCAGCAGGCTGGTCACCAGGGCGATCAGCAACAGCGCCGGGAACAACACCGCCAGCCAGTCCAGGCGCTCGCCGTCCTTGCGTTGCAGGTACAGCGGCAGGGCGGCGGCACTCAGCACACCCCCGGCCAGGGACATGCGCAACGCTTCGGGCAAGAACAGCGCGATCAGGAACGCATCGCTGCGCTCGCCCGCACCCCACGCCGCCACCAGCAACCACTCACGGGCAAACCCGAGGCACAACCCCAGCAAGGTTGCCAGGGTCAACCAGAACGCCGATCCGAGCATGCCTAGGGCCCGACGCTATTGAACACAGGCTTGCGATGCGCCACGGTCTTGACCTTTGGCAGACGCGCCGGAAACAGCCGCCGCGCCTCCAGCACGTTGATCCCCACCATCAGCCAGAACAGCGCAATCATCACCAGGGCGAAGCTGAAGTAGTGGTCGAAAAAGCCGCTGACCAGCGCCGACAGAATCCCCGCCGTGCTGCCCAGCCAGATCGCATTGTCCTTGGTCAGGCGGATCGGGCCGATTTCCGGACGGGACTCGCGCCACCAGCGCCAGGTCACTGCGATAAACAGCAGCATGCTGATCACCCCGGTCTTGTAGACGAAATTCAGCCACAGGTTGGAAATCCCCAGCAGGTGCGTACCCGGCACTGGAGGGTCAACCTTGAAGCCAATGCCCAGCGGGTAACTGGCCACGGCCTGGGGGAACATGCGGTATTCGTCAAAGCGCACTTCGGTACTCGCGTTCTGCGCCGAAAAGATTGTCGCCAGACGTTCCTGCAACGGTGGGTACGACAGCACCAGCGCCACGGCCAACGCCACGCCGATCATCAGCAAACGCCCGGTGTACGGCACCCGCCGCGACGCCATCCAGATCAGCACCAGCGCCAGGCTGACCATCGCCCCCCGGCTGCTGGCCAACAGCAGGGCCGCCGCACCCAGGCAGGCAACGCCCAGGCCGAGACCGCGTTTCCAGCCGGTGTTGGTGATGCCGTAGCAGAACGCCAATGGCAGCAGCAGCGCCATGATCCCGCCGGTGGCATTCGGGTGCATCCATGGCGAACCCATCCGCGAGGCCATGGCACCCAGGCCCAGGGACAGGGTGTCGAGGCTGCCGTAGTTCATCAGGGTCAGGATCGGCAACATGCCCGAGGCCGAGCGCGAGCGGATAAATACACCGATGGACATCACCAGCATCGCCAGTGTGCCCAGCAACAAGGCGATCACCAGGGCTTCGCGGTTCTTCTGTTCAACCAGCAGCTTGGCGGCGAGGAACAGCACCGACAGGTTCAGCAGCCAACGCAACCAGTTCGCCACGCCGCTGGCCTCGGCGGTGATGCTGACCTGGCCGACGATAAACGGCACCACTGTGAAGATCATCAGCCACATCAACATGCGGTCGGTAGGGCGCCGCGACAGCGGTGGGGCGGCCGGCAGGCGCGAGAGGAAACCGTGCCAGATCACCGCCGCCCAGGTCAGGGCGATCAGCGCCTCACTGACCGTACTGCGAATCCCCAGGTTGAGGGTGGAGTAGGGCATGAACGTCGCCACCAGGGCGAACAGCAGCAGTCCCCAGAACGGGAACCGCAGAATCGTCACGGCAGCGGCCAGGCCGATCACTGCCAGCACGGCCTTGACCGGGGAAAGAAACAGGATCAACCCACCAAACAGCAGGCCGAAGACGATGGCGACGAGGCTACCCAGTGAGATTCTCAATTCAATTCCTCGATCAGTTCGGCCAGGCGCCGACGGTAGGCCTGGTGGTTGAAGCGTTCGGCCCAGCTGCGTAACTGTTCAGGTGGTTGTTCGACGGGTTGGTCGGCCAGGTGCAGCATCAATTGCACCAGCGCCGCGCCGTCCGTGGGTGAAAACCGCGGTGCCAGCGGCGGGGTGATTTCGTCCAGCGAGGTACCGCTGGCCACCGCCACCGGAGTGCCGACGCTCAGGGCTTCGATTACCGGCAAGCCAAAGCCTTCCGCGTAGGAAGGCTGCCACAGGCGCAAGGCCTTGCGGTAGAGCCCGTGCAATTCAGCGTCGGATACGCCGCTCAAGGCGCGTATCCCCGGGTAGTTGCGTTGTGCTTCGGGCAAATGCTCCAGGCTGCCCACCAGCACCAGTTCCGGCACGCTCGGCGACTGGCTGCGCGCTTGCTGCCAGGCGTCCACCAGGAACGGCACGTTCTTGCGCAATTCCCGGGTACCCACCAGCAGCCAGTAGCGCTCGGGCAGTTGCCGGGTCGAGAGGTCCGCCGGCAGTCCGACAAAACCCACCACCTGGTTGGGCAACACGCGAATCTTGCCTGCCGCCTTGGGAAACAGCCGCGCGGTTTCGTCGGCACTGTACTGCGAAGGCGTCCACACCCGGTCTGCCGTGTGCACCGCATAGGTGATCGACAGCCGATCACTGGCCTTGTAGATCAGCGCCTTCAGGCGGTTGGCGTGATAGTTGTCCAGGGTGATCTGAAACAGGTCATGCAGCAGCACCACGGTGCGCAGGCCCTGGGGTTTGGGCGGCAGCGGCAGGCCCATATTGAAGGTGCTGATGTACACATCGATGTGCTCATTGCGCAGCGCCTTGGGCAGGTAGCCCGCCTCGAAACGCAGGCGCTGGTGCGGCTGGTGCATGGCGGTCTTGGCGCAGCCCCAGTCCGGGCAATGCACGTTCAGGCGCAGCTCATCCCCCAGCGGCGCGACGCTGAAGCGTTCGAGCTCGATGCCGGGCAGGGTGCGCAGGGCATCTTCCAGGGCGTACACCTGGCGACTGATGCCTGATTGCGGCGAGGTGCCGACGGTGCGGTAATCGAGGCCTATGCGCATGCCGGCTCCTTTTGGCTCTGGGGCGACAGTTGCGCGTACACCTGCTCCAGCTGGCTGGCGGCGACGCTCCAGTCATGGGCACGGCGCACATAAGCGCGACCGGCTTCGCCCATGGGAGCAGCGACTTCAGGCTGTTGCAGCAGGCGCACCACGGCGTCGGCCAGGCTTTCAGCGGTCTGGCCGCCGAGGTAATCCAGGCCTTCCACCAGGTCCAGGCCGGACACGCCCTGGTCGGTACTCGCCAGCGGCAGGCCGGCGGCCAGGGCTTCAAGCACCTTGAGCTTGGAGCCGCCGCCATGGCGCAACGGCGCCAGAAACACCGAGCAACTCGATTGCAGGGCCAGCAGGTTGGGGACAAAACCCTGCCATTCGATGCGTCCGTCCTTCCAGCGTTCGCGCCAGCTTTCCGGCATGCCGAAACCGCAGACGCTCATGCGTGCGTCGGGGCAGCGGGCCCACACTTTCGGCAGGATCTCATCCAGTGCCCACTCGATGGCATCGACGTTGGGCGCGTATTCGTAGTTGCCCAGAAACAGCACGCGGCGGGTCGTCGGGTCGGGTCGGGCAGCAGCGAAGTGCGCGCAATCCACCCCGTTGACCACCACCGGTACCGGCTTGCCGGCAATCTGCGCCAGGGTCTGGGCGTCGGCGTCGGTCACGGCGACCACTTGCGCGGCCTGGCGCATCACCCGGCGTTCCCAGCGGCCGTAGCGCCATTGATCGTAGCGTATGAACGGCAACGCCCAGCCGGGCAGGCGGTCGTAAGTCGCGGCGCCGAGGGACGATTCGACATTGTGCTCGGTCAGCACAAACGGCTGGGAGCGACGGGCCAATGCAGCTTCGTAAGGCTGGAAGGTGTAGGTATGTTCGATCTGCACCACGTCCCAATGCTCGGTCAGCAAGCGCTCGAAGGTGTCCTGCAGTTCACCCGACAGGCCATTCACACTGGCCAGCAACGGGTACGGCGCAAACAGCCCGGCCAGCAGGGTCTTCAGGCTGCGCAGCGGGCGCCGGGGGAGGATGATCACCTGTTCCAGAAAGGCTTCCAGCACGTGGCGATCCGTCAGCGATACCGCATGTTTGTCATGCAGCAGCAAGGTGATCCGATGCCCGCGCGCAGCCAGGCTGCGCAGCAAATGAAACTGGCGCGTCTTGCCGCCGCTGGTAGCGGGCCAAGGCGAGTAGGGCAGGATCCAGAGGATGCGCATGGGTGGCTTCAATCCCATAACAGAATTTGCAGGTTCGGCTTGACCGGTACGTCCAGTCCATTGGTGCCACTCAACGGTGTTTCGGTGCCGCGCAACGGGTCATACAAGGTGGCGGTGGTCATGCCCGGCAAGTGCGCGCTGCCGCCACGGGCCGACCAGAAAAACCACACCTTGCGCCCGTCGGCACGGGACCAGCCGATGCTGAACAGGCCATCGGGCAACTGATCGGCGGTGGGTGGGTCGCCGGGGGTCAATTTGGGCCCGCTCACCTGCAGGAAATTCTGCAGCGCGGTGTACGACGGCTTGGGGTTGGCGTCGATGTCCAGCAAGCCATAACTCTGGTCGCGCACGCTGGCGCGCTGGTCCAGGTCGCTCAGGGTGAACAGGAAGATCTTGTCGAAATCCAGCGCGCTCATCAGCGCGACGCGGCGCACGATGTAGTCGGCCTGGCCCTGGGTGGTGATGAAGTCCTGCACCTCTTTCGGGCCTTTGTAGGTCGACCAGCCCCACTCGGTGCTCCACAGGGTATTCACCCCGGCCGCCCGCAGTTTCTGGTTGAGGGCGCTGGTTTTTTCGACAAAGTCGAGGTTCGACGGCGTGTTGCCTTCGGGCAATTGGGTGTAGGGGTGATAGGACATGACGGTATTCAGGCTCGGCACGCCCAGTTGCAGCAGCCCGTCGAGCATGTTCTGGCCGTTGGGCATTTCGCTGAAGAATGCCATGCCGGCGGCCACCACCGGTTTGTTCGGGTTCACCACCCGCAACGCGGCGGCGGTGACTTGCAACAGGTTCGCATAGCCGGCCGGGTCGGCGGCGGGGCGCCAGAACCCCAGCAGGTTCGGTTCGTTCCACACCTGCCACGCATCTACGCTGGGGTAACGCTGTTCCAGCAATGCCATGCGGTTGGCGAAGATATTCGGGTCCTTGGGCGGGAACTGGTCCTGGTACGGCGAGGAGGCGGGCGCGGTGGTGGCGAACTTCGCCGAGCCCACCAGGTAGAACACCGACTTGATCTGGTTCTGCTGCAGCTTGTTCACCAGTTCGTCGAGGGTCGCGACGTTGTACTGGTTCTCGGCGGTTTCCAGCTGGTCCCAGTGCAGGTCCAGGCGCACCCACTCCAGGCCCAGGGCCTTGAGGCGGTCGATCTGCTTCTGATAACGCTCGGGGCTGAACCACAGGAACTGCGCGTTCACCCCCAGGAAGTCCTTCCACACGACCTCTTTGCTGCCCTTGAGCACATGGCTCTCGGCATCGGCCGGGCGGCCCCAGAGAAAGGCGGTCAAACCCAGCGCAGCGACGACTGCGAGGGTAGCGAGGTAAGTCCGTTTACGCGCCATGGTTGCCTCCTGCAACGGTTTGCTCAAACAGGCTCGCGAACTTCTGCGCGGTCACTGGCCACAACCGTTCACGGCCTATGGCGGCGGCGCGTGCGGCCCAGTCCGTGGCCATGTGCGGGTTGCGTGCGAGCCGCAGCAGTTGTTCGCTCAAGGCGGCTACATCGCCTTGTGGATAGATGGCGCCATTGCCGCTGGCGACTTCCTCGGCAAACGCCCTGGCATCGGAGGTGATCGCGCCGCGCCCGCAGGCGGCAGCCCAGGACAATGCGCCGCTGGTGCCGCGCTGGCGGCCCAGCAGGCCGAGCTTTTTCGATTCGCGATACGGCAGCACCATCACATGGTGCGCCTGGATCGTCTGCGGGATCTCGCTGGCCGGCAAATTCAGCCGCCAGTCGATGGAGCCTGCCAGGCCGAGTTCGGCAATCTGGCTGTTCAACTGCTCCAGGTAATTGCCGCCTGTGCCAAACGCCATTTCGGCGGCAGTGCCACCGGCCAGGGTCAGGCGCACACGGTCACGCAATTCGGGGGCTTTTTCGAAGGCGGCGGCCAGGGCCTGCAACAGGTCTTCGATGCCTTTGCCACGGTAGATAAAACCGAAATACAACAGGTGCAGCGTGTCCAGCGGCGGCAAGGCCACCGGCGGGATATCCAGGTTGGCGTGGTTGATCACCGCCACCTTGCCGGCGGGCAATTGCATGCGCGCCGTCAGGCAGTCGGCGCCCAGGCGGGTGAGGGTCACCAGCCGGGTCAGGCCCTGGGCGACGTGACGTTCTTCGCGCAGGGTCAAGGGATCGGCCAGCACCACTGCCGCCTGGGGCAATGGGCTGGGCAAGGATTCCAGCAGGTTCAGCGGAAAGGGCAATTGCTCGCGCCGCCAGACCATGCGTTCCGGGTCATGCACCGTGGCGGTCAACGGCAGGGCGGGGTAGGCCTTGCGCAATTCGCGCAGGGCCAGGAACTCCCCCAGCCGCCCACCGCCCAGCTCGGCGTGGACCAGGTCAACACCCTGCCAGTCGAAACCGGCAATGGCTTGCTTGATCGCCGCCGTGCTGCCGACCACGCCCGTCAAGGGCGTAGCCACCTCGACGCCCAGTTGCTCCAGTGCCGTCTTGAAGTGGTTCGCGTAGTCGGCGATCCCGTTCTTTTCCGGCGGCAGGGGAGCGAGCAGGGCGATGCGCATCAGAACGAACCCCGGTATTTGGCGATGGTTTTCAGCACCTTGACCGGTACCTCGAACTTGCGGCGGTTGATGATAATGCCATCGACCTTGCCGAACGCCGTGGTGAGGATCGACAGTGCGTGTTCCACCACCGGTACCGTGCTTTTTTGCGCTTCCACTACCAGCGCAATCAGGTCGGCACGGCGCAGGTTGATGAACGCATCACGATTGTCCAGCAGCGCCGAAGCATCCAGCAGTACCACCTGGCCCGGAATCGCCGGCTCAACCCCGCCGATCCGCACCCGCACGCCGTTCTCTTCCAGCAACTGGCGCAACTGCTCGACGATAAAGCTCACGCCTTCACCGTGCCGTGCCGAGGTCAGCCCCAGGGTCAGGCCCTGTTCGGCAATACGCTCCAGCGGCAGCAACCCATACAGGCGATAGATGCTCGCGTTGAAGGCGTTGGTGCTTTGCGCGGTGCTGGTGTCCAACTCCGGCAGCGTGGTCCACAGCGGCAGGCCGAATTTGCCTTCCACCAGGCCGCCGTCGTGGATCCGTTGATCCAGCAGGTAGCACAGGTAGATCACCAGCAAGCCGACCACGATGGAGAACGGGATCGCCAGCAACAGCATCAGCAGGGTTTTCGGGAAGACGCGCCCAGGGTTCAGGGTAGCTTCTTCGATCACCGCGATGTTACTGATCTGGCTCTTGTCCAGTTCGCGGTCGATCCGCGATTTTTCCAGGCTGTCGACATACAGCGCGTAGTTTTTCTCGGTGCCGTTCAACTCACGGGCCAGGCGCGCCAGTTCCGGCTCGATGGCCAGGGCGTCCTTGCGCTGGGCTTCCAGTTCAGTCAGTTGCTTCTGCTGTTGCACCAACTGTGTACGCAGCGACTGGTTGCGGCTGGTCTCATCCAGCAGTACCCGTTGCAGGTGGATTTCCAGGGTGTTCGGCGCGCGGTTCTCGGAGCTTTGCACCGTGTCGCTTTCACCGGCGACCTGGGCCTGCATGGCACGGATCGAAGCGTCCAGGGCTTTGACCGGCGGCGCGTTATCCGTATAGGTACGCATCATGTCGGCTTTTTCCAGGAGCTTCTGGTTCAGCAGGCGACGCAAGTCTTGTTGCTGCGGGTTCAACGCGATCTGGCGAACCGTGGTCACCTCTTTGGGCTGGCCCTTGAGTTGGTCACGGGTGCTCTGCAACGCCACGTCGGAGGAAGCGATCAGCCGAGTGGAGTTGAACACCTCGCCACGCAGCACGTTGATCCGCTCGGACAAGTCTTCCAGGCGATCGGTGATGCTCGAGGCGCCGATGTCGTTCAAGTGCGCGAGGATCTGCTCCTTGTAGCTCTTGATCTGCGCAGCGCTGGAAGACACCTGGCCTTCATAGAACGCATACAGGCTCTTGCGGCCCAACGCCTGGGTGCGCTCGTCGATGTAGGTCTCGACCCAATCCTTGACCACCGCCTGGGCGATTTGCGGGTCATCCCAGCGGAAGCTGATGTCCATCACCGTAGAGCCGATGGCGTGGGTCACTTCGAAGTTTTTCTCCAGGCTTTTCGCCAGGCGTTCCACCGGGGTGGTTTCTTCGACGATGCCAACGGTTTCCAGCACCACTCGCACACCGTCAAATACGGCACTGATGCCTTTCTTGACGTACCACTTGGTGCGCTTCCACACGCCTTCCGGCGGCTGCATCTTGTCCATCACGTCGAGGTAATGCTCGGCCACTGCACGCACGATAGGGCGGCCGGTCAGCAGGCGCTCTTCGTCGACAATCGGGTCGCGCTGGGTGCTCGGCATGACGATTGGCTGACGGTTGTCGACCTCGATCGGCATCGTCGAGTCACGCCCTGGTTTTACCAGCAATCGCGCGGTGGATTCATACTTGGCCGGCAGCAGGAACGCCCCCAGCAAAATGATCACCAGCGCGGCAATCGCCGCCAGTTTGAACTCGTGCTTGAAGATGAAGAACAGACGCAGAAGATCACGAAAAGAACGGATCTCGATCATGGGATGTCGCTCCTTTAGTGGTTCGTGGTGTAGCTGTAGCCCACACCAATGGATTTGGTGAAGGGAATCAGCTGGTTCAGGTAAGTGTCCACGCCTTGGATCCGTTCGCCGACGTTGGACTTGGGTACAAACACCACGTCACCGCGTTGCAGCGCCACGGGCTTGCGGCCCAGTGCGCCGTTCTTCAGGTACTGGCTGAAATCGAGGAAGTAGGCGTGGTAGACGCCTTGGCCATCTTCACGCAGCAGGGCGACCATGCTCGCGTTGCCCACCGAGCTCACGCCGCCGGCACCGAGAATCGCCTGCTCCATGGTCGGGGCCGTGGCGATGGAGACAGCCGACGGGTTTAATACCGCGCCGCCGACGATCACCGTGTTGCCCGGCGCCTGGTTGATGTTCACCGTCACCCGAGGCTCGCGATACACCGGCGCGAGTTTCTGGCTCAGCTCGGCGGCGACTTCCGCCGGCGTGCGCCGCGCCACCTGGATCGGCCCCAGGAAGGGATAGTTGATCTTGCCGTCGTTCTGCACGGTGTACAGCGTCAGCTCGTAAATCGTGCTGACGTTGAACGCCGACAGGGTTGGCATTTCCCCGGCATCGCGGACAATCCGCAACTGGTCGCCGATGCGGATCCGCTCCACCGCCGGTGGCAGTTGGGCCATGCGATCGAGGGCCTGCTTGCCCTCGTCCACCGTCTTGCCATCGGGCGCGACGATCCGCGCGGGCGTATTGCAGGCGGCCAATGCCATCATGGCCAGGACGAGCAAGGTTCGTTTCATCAAAGGGGTCTTCCTGTAGGTCATGATGCTCACCTCCAATAACCGGGGAACATGCTGATGCGCCGCTTGAGGGCGAGGGGGAGCTGGCGCTCCAGATGGCCCAGCCGGTAGCCGAGCAATTTGAACGCGCTGCGCACCAGTACTTCGGGTACGCGGTGCAATGCACCGGCTTCGCGTAACGCTCGAAGCTCGGCCAGTACATAGCGTTTACCTTCACCGCCGGCATCGCCAAAAGCTTGGCGGATCCACGGCTCGCGGCCGTAGAAAACGCCAATGTCGAAGTAGCGGTGAAACTCATCCATGAGACGGTAATCGTGGGAGTGATAGACCAGGGCGGTGGCGGCGTAGCGCACCTTGTAGCCTTCCAGCAGCATGCGGGCGGCGACGTAGGCGTCCTCGCTGCCGATCACATCCGCGGGGAAGCCACCGACGGCTTGCAGGGCGCTGCGCCGGTACACCGAAAACGAATCCGAGCTGAAGCAGGTCTTGATCCCCAGCTCCGGCGCATCAGCCAGGCTTTTGCTGCGGCTTTGCGGCGGGTAATTGAAGTGGCGTGACTGGGCGCCCAGCACGCCGGCATCCGGGTGCGGCAACTGGCGGCCGTAAGCGACGCCGTTGAGCGGGTCCAGTTCCAGTTCGCCCACCAGGTTGGCGAACGTCTCGGGTTCGGCGGGGATCGCGTCCTGGGTCATGACGATCAGCGCGTCGCCGTCGACTTGCTCGCTGGCCCAGCGGCGGGTGCCGCCATGGTTGAAGTCCTTGGCATCGATCACTTCGACCCGTACGCCGAACTCGCGAAAACGCGCCACGGTGTCATCGCTGGAAGCGCTGTCGACCACCAGGGTTTCGTCCGGTTGCAGGGTTTGCATGCGCAGCGCCGGCAGCAGCCGGTCGAGGTGGCTGGAAGCGTTGCGGGTCGGGATGATCAGGGCGGTACGCATCACTTCTTCACTTCGGCCGGAGCCCGGCCGTAGATGTCGTCAAAACGCACAATGTCGTCTTCGCCCAGGTACTCGCCGCTCTGCACCTCGATCATCACCAGGTCGATGATGCCGGGGTTGGTCAGGCGGTGCTTGTGCCCGGCCGGAATGTAGGTGGACTCGTTGGCGTTGATCAGGAATTCACGGTCGCCGTTGGTAATCATCGCCGCGCCGCTGACTACTACCCAGTGCTCGCTGCGGTGATGGTGCATTTGCAGGGACAAGGAGGCCTGGGGCTTGACCACGATGCGCTTGATCTTGAAGCGGCTGCTTTCTTCCAGCACGGTGTAGGTGCCCCACGGCCGGGTGACAGTGCGGTGCAGGCTGAATGCCGGATGGTCCTGGCGCTTGAGCTCGGCGACGATGTAGCGCACGTCCTGGCTGCGCTTGGCGTCGGCAATCAGGATCGCATCCGGGGTGTCGACGACGATCAGGTCGCGCACGCCCACTGCGCCCAGCACGCGCTTGGGCGAGTCGATGTAGCAGTTGTGCACGTCATGCAGGATCGCCTGGCCATTGACCTGGTTGCCGTTGGCGTCGCTGGGGGTGAGTTGGCGCACCGCGTCCCAGGAACCGATATCACTCCAGCCGATGTCGCAGGGCACCACCGCCACTTGCGCGGATTTTTCCATCAGCGCCACGTCGATCGAGATGTCGGGCGCCGCGCCGAAACCTTCAGCGTTCAGCTCGCGCTGACGGCAACTGTTGTTGTTCAGGCTGTGGCCGTGCTCGAGGGCGGCCTTGGCGGCGTCCAGCACGGCGGGGGCGTGCAGCGCCAGTTCCTCCAGCAATGTACCGGCCTTGAAGCAGAACATCCCGGCATTCCACAGGTGCTTGCCGCCGTCCAGGTAGCCCTGGGCGGTGGCCAGGTCGGGCTTCTCGACGAAGCGCTTGACCCGGAACCCCTGGCCCAGCGCCTCGCCTTGTTCGATATAGCCGAAGCCGGTTTCCGGGTGGTCGGGCTGGATGCCGAACGTCACCAGGTAGCCGGCCTCCGCCAGTTCGCGGGCCTGGGTGACGGCATCGGCGAAGGCGCTTTCATCAAGAATCAGATGGTCGGCGGGCAGGATCAGCAACTGCGCCTCGCTGCCGAAGTTTTCCTGTACATGCAGGGCGGCCACGGCGATGGCGGCGGCGGTGTTGCGCCCGAACGGCTCCAGCAACAGGTCAAGGGCCAGATGGGCCTTGTTGACCACGCGGTAGTCATCGAGGGTGCGAAACAGCAGGTCGCGGTTGGTCACCGTCAGCACGCTTTCCACACCCGGCAGGTGACTGGCCCGCAGGAACGTCTTCTGCAGCAGGCTCTGGTCATCACGCATGCGCATGAAAGGCTTGGGCATGTTCTGCCGCGACACCGGCCACAGCCGGGTGCCCGAACCACCGGAAATGATGCAGGGAATCAAGCCGTTGAGGGTGTTCATCAATAGACTTCCTTGGTCGAAAGGACGGCCGGGACCGTCATGAAAACGATGTACAAGTCGAACCACACCGACCACTTCGAGATGTACTCCAGGTCGTACTCAACGCGTTTCTGGATCTTGAACAGGGTGTCGGTTTCACCACGATAGCCGTTGATTTGCGCCCAGCCAGTGATGCCCGGTTTTACCCGGTGGCGCGAGCTGTACTCGCTCACGGCAACTTCGTAGGGCACGCCGGCGGCCTTGGTCGCGGTGGCATGCGGGCGCGGGCCGACCATCGACATGTTGCCCAGCAGCACGTTGAACAGCTGCGGCAGCTCATCGATGCTGGTCTTGCGAATGATCCGGCCCACGCGGGTGATGCGCGGGTCGCCGCGGGTGGTCTGGCGGTCGGCGTTGAAGTCGCTCATCTCGGCGTACATCGAGCGGAACTTGAACACCCGGATCACGTTGTCGTTGTAGCCAAACCGGTTCTGGCGAAACAGCACCGGGCCCTTGGAGTCGAGCTTGATGGCAATCGCCGTGATCAGCATGATCGGCGACAGTGCCACCAGGCCCAGGGTTGCCAGGATCAGGTCTTCACAGCGCTTGATAAACGGCGACCAGCCCCGCAGCGGCACGTGGGAGGTGTTGAACATCAGGATGCCGCCGACATCGGTGATACGGCTGTGGCCATAGCGCAGGGCCGCCATGTCGGGCACCAGCATGACGTTGACCGACATCTGCCGCAGGCGCTTCACCAGCCCGTTGATCCGCTGTTCGGCGGCCCAGGGCAGGGTAATCATCACCTGGTTGACCTGCTCGGAGCGGATCAGTTTTTCCAGGTCGCGCGTGTTGCCCAGCAGCGGCAGGTTGCTCAGTTCCTTGGGGATGCGCTCGGTGCGGTCGTCGATAAAACCGATCAGTCCGGAACGGATATCGCCGTTGCGCTGCAAGTGGTCGGCCACGTGCACGGCGGTGTCGGTGAAGCCGAGGATCACCGTGCGTTGCAGGTATTTGCCGCTGGCCATCAGGTTGCGGAACAGGCGCAGCATCACGATCCGCTCCAGCCCGAACAACGCAAGGCTGGTGATAAACCAGAACGCCAGGTTGCGCGGGCTCAACTGCGGGAACATCAGCAGAATCTGGTACATGAACAGCAGGATGCAAAAGGCCGCGGACCAGGCCACCAGCATGGTGCGAAACCGCAGGCGGTTGCTGAACAGCTCCTCGGAGTAAACCCCCATGGCCTGGAACAGAATGATCGTCAGGATCGCGAAAAACAGCAGCAAGCCGAGAAAGTGCGCGCGCAGTTCGGGGGCCATCGGGTCTGGATAAAACAGCAGGATCAGTGCTGGAAAAACGGCGGTGAGGCCGTGCATCAATTTTACGAAAACAACAAAGAACTCAATGAAACCGGCCCGGGTCAAAAACAGGCTGTCGACTGACGACTTCTCGCGCATAAAAACATCCCTCATTGCACACCAGGGCTTCCTTGTTCGGCTGCTCATCCATAAAGGCAGGGCTTGCTTTATAAGTGGCGCCAGACGAACGGTTACTTCGCTGGGTAATACGCAATTACCTATCTATCTGCAGGGAATTTGCGGGGTAATGGCTAAATGATGGTTCCCTTTTCGTCGCTCGTCAAGGTTTTGACTTTTTTATAAGGCCTTCGGTCTAGACACGTCAGGTGCTCTTCCGCGTGACAGTTTGTTGACTGTCTTGGTCGGATTTCCGGGTTTTCCCGGAACAAAATGCTGGCGTTTTGGAGTGTAGGAACAAATTTGGGAAATTTCCTGCGGCTGAGGAAAACCTTTTTTTGACGGAGGTCGGATGCGGGGTTTTTCGGGGACAAGCGACGAGTGGTGAGGACGTGAGTCCGTCACCACATTGAGGCGGTACTAACCTTAAAAATTGCCTTTCAAACTGACAGTGAAGTTGCGCGGTTCGCCGTAGAAATTACCCCAGTCGGCCGTTCCCACCGTCTGATAGTAATTTTTGTCGAAGAGATTGTTACCGTTCAGCGCCACCGTCCATGTGTCATCAACCCGGTACGCCAACCGCGCATTCCATACCGCATAACCGGCTTGTTCCAGTTTGATGCCTTGAATTCGGTAGTTGCTGCTCTGGGCGTTGACGCCGGTGCCGACGCTCCATTTCGACAGTGTGCCGTCCAACTGATAATCGCCCCACAAGCGCAGCATGTGTCGCGGCACGTAGCTGTTTGCAACCGCGCCAATGGCGGCGCTGTTGATGTTGTTGAGATTCTTGGTCTGGGTGTAGGTGTAGCCGCCCGCCACTTGCAAGCGTTCCAGCAACTCGCCACTCAACTCGGCTTCGACACCTTGTGCGCGAACCTTGCCAGTGTCGGTGTAGCAATAGCCGTCTGCCGAGGTACCGCATTGGGTGGTGTAGTCGGTTTCGGCGGCGTTTTTCTCGATAGCGCGGAACAATGCCAGCGAGCTGTTGAGGCGCCCCTCAAACCATTCGCCCTTGATGCCCAGCTCGTAGTTTTCGCCGATTTTGGGCTTGAGGGCAGCCCCGGTCACCGTGGCGTTGGAGCTTTGTGGCTGGAAAATATCGGCGTAGCTGGCGTACACCGAAAGGTTGTCGTCGAGGTCATAGATCACCGCGGCGAACGGCGTGACTTCACCGGTTTCCTTGGTGCGTGCATCCTGCAGGGCCCATTCGCCCCAGGCGAGGTTATTCGACTGGCGGCGGTTTTCGAACCAACTGACGCGACTGCCGAGCACCACCATCAATGGCTCGGCCAGCCTCAGGCGCAAAGTGGCGTAGGTACCGTACTGGGTGGCGGTTTCCTTGACGGTGCCGCCCCGGTACATGTTGGGCCAGAAGGTATCGTTGGCGGGCTGCGGGAAGTGGTGGTTGGGCAGGAAGATACTTTGCCGGTCGGGCAGGCTGCGGATCGCGTAGACATCGTCCTGGGTGCCACGGCTGCCATTGGCGCCGATGATGAGTTCATGCTGCAAACCGAACGCTTCGAACTTACCGTCCAGGTAGGCATCCAGTCCGAAATCCCGGTGGTCGTAGTCAAACAGCGCGGCGTACATCTCGGCGGTTGGCGCCGGGTCACCGTACTTCACGGTGCCTTGGCTGGCGGCGTATTTGATGTCTTGCAGGTTGCGGCTGTTCACCGCCGTGACCTTGAGTTGCCAGTCGTCGTTGAAGTGGTGGGTGAGGTCGGCAAACAGCGTAGTGCGTTGGCTCTGCCAGTCGTTCCAGGCCTGGCCCAGGCAGGTGGAACGGCTCAGGCCGATGCTCTTGCCGTCGCTGTAGCGCGGCACACCGCCCCAGCAGGGCGTTGCATCGACATCTTCGTAGCTGGCACCGATGCCCAGGGTGGTGTCAGGCGAGAGGTCAACATCCAGTGCGAGGTAGACAGCTTGGTCCTGGCGCTTGGAGACGTCCATGTACGAGCCACGGTTCTGTTGGCTGACCACGGCGCGGCCGCGTACGGTGCCGCTGTCATTGAGCGGGCCGCCGGTATCGACGTCGGCGCGGTAGTTGTCCCAGGTGCCGGCAGACAGCGACAGGCTGGTAGTGGGTTTGTCTTGTGGCCGCTTGCGCACGAAGTTCACCGCACCACTGGCGGTGCCGGCGCCCTTGAGCATGCCGGCCGCGCCCTTGAGCACTTCCACCCGGTCATAGATCGCCATGTTGGCGGTGAAGCTGTCGGCCTGTACGTAGTCTTTGCCGATGTCCAACGGCACACCGTCGAACTGGTATTGGCCGAGCATCTTGAAACCACGGGAATAGAAATACTTGCCACCCATAGGTGAGTCGTAGGTGGTGATGCCCGGGGTGTGTTCCAGTAATTGATCGATGGTGGTGATGTTCTGGTCGTCGATCAGCTTGCGGGTCATGACGCTGACCGATTGCGGTGTTTCCCGCAGGCTGTGGGCGCCCTTGCCGATGGTCACTGCGCCGGTGGTGTAGGAACCGCTGCCGTCAGTGGTGACGCCGAGGTGTTCGCCGGTCACGGTGGTGGCACCCAGGTTCAGCGCGCCGGTGTCCGCGACTTGCGGCAACAGCAGCCAGGTGTTGTTGCTCTGGCGTTGTGCTTGCAAGCCCTGGCCCTGGATCAATTGGCTCAAGGCCTGTTGGCTGTCCAGCGCGCCGTTGAGGCCGGGGCTGGTCTTGCCGGCGACGCTGGTGGCGTCATAGGACAGGCTGATACTCGCCTGGCGCGCAAACTGGTCGAGCACCGTGGCCAATGGGCCGGGTGCGATGTTCCAGTCACGGGCCTGGGTGTCGCTGGCAGGCGTTTGCGCCATGACGGCCAGGGGCAGGGCGCTGCCGTTCAGGCAGGCACCGAGCAGGGCGGCGTGCACCGCATGCTTGAGGGGAGAACGCTTGGAGGGGAACGCTTGCATGACCGCGGAATGCTCCTGAAGGAAGTGGACAGAATCGGCCTGTTGATCGGCCTTTCCTTACAGGTCGAGCGAAGATGAGAATTCACCTCATTTATTTTCGGAAGGTCATGCACGAGCTGCGACGGTCACCCAATAACGGCTGCGATAGGTGATGTTCACCGACAGTGTCTGTGCCACCAGGGTCAGGACCTGATCGGTATCGTCCAACTGGTAAGTCCCGGACACACGCAGGCCGGCGACCGCTTCGCTGCAGCGCACCAGCCCATTGCGGTAACGGCTCAGCTCTGCGAGGAAATCGTCCAGACGCATGTTGTGAGCGCTGATCACACCGTCGCTCCAGGCCCAGGGATCCAGGCCCGTGGTGGCGGGTGGACGCAAGCCGTTTCGATCAAACAGCATCTGTTCGCCGGGCTGTATCACCCCACGTGCGCTGGCCTGATGGCTGTCGGCGAATACCGCGACGCTGCCTTTTTGCACGGCGAGCAAGGTGCCGTGGGGCTCCTCGCGCACCATGAACCGGGTGCCCAAGGCGCGCAGATAACCGTCGCGGGTTTGCACCCAGAAGGGCCGTGGCGCGCTACCGTCGGCGCCCATGTCGATCAGGATTTCACCCTGGCGCAACTGCACCAGACGCCTTTCGGTGTTGAAGACTGTGTCGATGGCGCTGGCACTGTTGAGCTGGATACGGCTGCCATCGTCGAGGGCGACCCAACGCCGCTCTCCGGTGGCGGTGCGGTAGTCGGCCAGCAGGCCGGGCAATGGCGTGTAGTCGCGGCCGAACCATGTCAGCCCTGCGGCACCGGCGAACAGCCCGAGCAACTTCAACCCTTCACGGCGGCTGATGCGTTGGCGGGCACCTTGCAAGGCATGGCGGCCGACCTGTGCCGGCAACTGCGCAAACTCGTCACTCATCGACGAGACCCGTTGCCAGGCCTGCTGGTGATCGCCACTGGTTTCAAGCCAGCGTTCGAAGGCAGCGGTGGTGGCGTCATCGGCAATATTGAACCGCAGCTTGATCATCCACTGGATCGCCTGGTCCACCAATGGCGGATTAGCCTTCGGCATAACGCAACCGATAACAGGCATGCAGTGCCTTGGCCAGGTCGCGCTCCACGGTGGCCTTGGACACCCCCAGGCGCAGGGCGATCTGTTGGCAGGTCAAGCCGTCCAGTTGCGCCAGCAAAAACGCTTCGCGCACCCGTGGCTTGAGTTGGTCCAGCAGGCGGTCGATGCGCTCCAGGCTGTCGAGGATCAGCAGGCGGGTTTCTTCCGACGGCACCTCGACTTGCGGGAAATGCGCGAGACTCTCCAGATAGGCACGCTCCAGTTCGCGGCGGCGATACTGGTCGATCATCAGGCTGCGGGCGATGCTGCTCAGGTAGGCCCGGGGTTGCAGCAAGGCTTGCTGCTTGCGCGCATTGAGCAGGCGCACGAAGGTTTCCTGCGCCAGGTCGGCGGCGTGCTCACGGCAGCCCGTACGCCGGCTCAACCAGCCGCGCAGCCAGGAATGATGGGCATGGTAGAGCTGGCCGATGGTGGCATGATCCAGTGGGTGGTCGCTCGACATGGGCATCCTGGCGCGGGCGTCTTAATTGATAACGGTTCGCATTCTATGCGTTGGCCAGAGTATTGGGCAATCGTTGCCGTGTGGATTTGGCCGGATGCACAAACCCACACAGGCTTGACGGGGTTGCGGCTAAGCCTTGCGCAGGTGCAAACACTCAATCGAGCGGTCGACGGTGGTCTTGGCAATTTCCAGCAAATGCCACACCGCCAGCAACTTTGCCCGCTCGGGGCTTTGCAGCAGTTCGCCGCAGTCGAGGGCGGTGGCCGAGGCGCTGCTGAGCAGGCTGGCAGTGTAGAGCAGGGAGTCTTCGAAGCTCAGGTCTTCGTTGACGGTATGGAAGCCCTGGGAGGGCAGGTAATGTTCGAGGGCGCGATTGAAGGCAGCGCGGTTTTTGAGCAGGTCGATGGGTGGGTCGGGGACGGGTTTATTCATGGTGTAACTCCTTTTCGGTTAAGGAGCCGACCCCTTCGCGACTAAACGTAGGGTGGCGGCTGTACGCAGGTTAGTCGACCGGCCGAAAAGGAAAAACCGGCGCACCCGAAGGTGCCCTGCGCACAGCCACCATAAAACCTCATGATGGGACATGCGCCTTTTCGGATCCGGGCGACTAAACCCGATCACTGATGAGCAGTGACGGGGCGAAGACTAGCCACCGGTTCCGGCAGGCACAAGGCCGAAAGATTGTCTCGGAAATGTCCCGCAAATCAAAGGGATTTACCCTGCTGGCCCTTTATTCATATCCGAATTGCCTCGCGAATTTTCCCCAAGGCTATTCTCAACGTCGCCAAGTCAATCGACCCCAGCGCCACCCGCAACGCATGCGGCACATGGGCCGTACAGGCAAACGGCTCGGCACTGGTGACCCGCACACCCTGGCCCTCAAGCGCAGCCACCACTGCATCCGCCCGCAGACCTTCCGGCAACACCAGCCACAGGTAATACGACGCCGGATGCGCAATCACCTCACACCCTCGCAAGACCTCCCGGGCCAGCGCCTGGCGTTGGCGCGCATCCTGGCGCTTGTGCTCTTCCAGTGCATCCACTGCACCGGATTCTATCCAGCGGCACGCCAGGTTTACCGTGAGCGTCGGCGTGCTCCAGGTCGAGACACGGATCGCTTGCTCCAGCGCCGGCACCCACGCCTGGGGCGCGACGATAAACCCCACCCGCAACCCCGACGCCACACTCTTCGAAAGGCCAGACACATACACCGTGCGCAGCGGTGCATAAGTAAACAACGGCTTCGGTGCGGGCTCGGCGAGAAAGGCGTAGGCGCCGTCTTCGATCAGTAGAAAATCGTAGCGTTCAGCCAACGCTGCAAGGCGCTCGCGGTCGGCTTCACCCATCACTGTGCCCAGCGGATTGTGCAACGTGGGCATGCAATAAAAAGCCCGCACCGGGCGCCGTTTGCACAAATCCTCCAGCGCATCCAGATCCGTATGCCCAGCCGGTTGCGGCAGCGGCTCCAGGTCGATGCGCTGGGACTGGGCCAGGGTTTTCAACCCGGGATACGTCAGCGCATCCACCGCCAACACATCCCCCGGTTGCAGCAGCGCCATGAGGCTGACGGCGAGGCCTTGTTGCGCACCGTTGACGATCAGCACTTGCTCGCCACTCACGCGAATCTGCCGATTGCGCAGGTGCCGCGCGGCGGTCTGTCGTTCATGGGCGCGTCCACCCTGCGGCGCGGAATGCAGCAGCGCATCGAGGTCGCCCGAGGCGGCAATGGCACGCAACCCGTCGCGCAGCATCTCGGCCTGGCCCGGCAACGAGGGGTAGTTGAGGCTCAGGTCCACGGTGCCCGGTTGCAGCGGTTGTTGCACCAGGCCCATGCCCCGCAGCAACGTGGTGTCGCGCACAAACGTCCCGCGTCCCGGTTCACCCACCACCAGGCCGCTGGCCTCCAGTTCGCTGTACACCCGCAAGGCAGTGGCGAGGGCGATGCGATGGCTGTTCATCAGGCTACGCAGGGTCGGCAACTGGGTGCCCGGCGGCAACTGTCCGGCGCGAATCCGCGTGGCCAGTTCATCGACGATCAGTTTGTAGCGGACCTGAGCCATGGTGCGTTCCTGTGTAAAGTGTATCTAGATCAATTTTTTGTTTGTATCAGGTGGGCTGATTAATCTACAGGCTTTCCCGGCGGATGGCTTGAGCATGATCGACCTCGCAACCCTGGCTGTGTTCTCTGGCGCAGTCCTGCTGCTGTTGTTATCCCCGGGCCCGAACATGGCCTTCGTCATCAGCCACGGTGTGACCTATGGCTGGCGTGGCGGGGTGGCATCCGGGTTGGGCATCAGCGTGGCGGACCTGCTGCTCACGGCACTGACCGCAACCGGCGTGACCGCTCTGGTCGCCAGCTGGCCGCCGGCCTTCGACCTGATTCGCTACGCCGGGGTGTTGTACCTGCTGTGGCTGGTGTTCAAGACCCTGCAGAAAACGCCCGCCCTGGACACGGCCCACGTCAGCCGCGTGCCGCTGGGCCGGGTGTTTGTGCGGGCCATGCTCAACAGTTTGCTCAACCCCAAGGCGCTGCTGTTTTTCATGGTGTTCCTGCCGCAATTCGTCAGCCCCGAGGCGGGCCCCATCGCGCTGCAACTGGTGCAACTGGGGATCATCCTGACGCTGATCAGCGGTGTGTTTCATGCCGTGCTGGGGATTTTTGGCGGGGCGGTGAGCCGGTTTTTTGCCGGCAAACCGGGGAGCGCAGGCTTACAGAAATGGGGCCTGGCAACCGTGCTGATGGTGCTGGCCGTGCGCTTGGCATTGATGTCTCGCCCGACGTGAAACATCACTCATAAAAGGACGTTACCCATGTACATCGCAGCCTTTATCTACAAGCCCGGCGAACGGGATGACGAGTTCCAGCGCCTCACGAATCTGATCGACGCACTGGCAGCAAGGCTGCCGGGATACGTGGGGGCCGAGTCGTGGCGTTCGGCGGATGGCGGGTTGATCAACGCCAGTTATTACTGGCGTGACGAGGCCTCCATTCGCGCCTTTGCCAGTCACCCGACCCACCTGGAAGCCAAGCGTCTATACCGCCGCTGGTACGGCGGTTATCACGTGGTGATTTCCAAAGTGGAACGGGCGTATGGGGACGGCACGATCGGGCATCTGGTGCCCGCCGACCGCCACGGGCGGGCGAACGCTTAACCCAACCTGGCCGCCGCCCGTGCCACGATTTCACCCCGGGTCTTGCGCGACTCGGCGGTGCGCTTGCGGGCTTCTTCCAGTACATGCGACGGTGCGGTTTCCGGCCGGCCAGCATTGAACGGCGGCGCCGGGGCGTACTCAATCTGCAACTGCACCAGTTGCGCTGCCGCCTCGCTGTACAGCTCGGCGGCCAGGGTCAGGGCAAAGTCGATCCCGGCGGTAATCCCGCCACCGGTCAACAGGTTGCCGTCACGCACCACGCGCTCCTGCACCGGGATCGCGCCAAGCGGTGCGAGCAGGTCGTGGTAGGCCCAGTGAGTGGTCGCGCGACGCCCGCGCAGCAAGCCCGCGGCACCCAGCACCAGGGAGCCGGTGCACACCGATGTCACATAGCGCGCGGTCTGGGCCTGTGTCTTGAGAAACGCCAGGGTCTGCTCATCCTCCATCAATGCCCCGACGCCAGAACCGCCGGGCACGCAAATCACATCCAGCGTCGGGCACTCGTCATAAGTGGTGCTGGGGGTAAACACCAAGCCGGTGCTGGAGGTGACCGGCGCGAGGTCCTTCCACACCAGATGCAGCTTCACATCCGGCAGCGATCCCAACACGTCGTAGGGCCCGGTGAGGTCCAGTTGCTGGATGCCGGGGAACAACAAAAAGCCGATCTGCAAGGTCATGGGGACTGCTCCTGATAAAGGGATGGACGGCTTCACTCTAGTCACCTAGGCTTTGGCGCATACGCCATTGAGCCCACGAATTACGCCAACATGCCCAGAATTATCAACGTACTCGCCTTTCCCAATGTGCAGGTGCTCGACGTCACCGGGCCCTTGCAAGTATTTGCCTCGGCCAATGACCTGGCGCGCCAGCAGGGCTTGCCGTTGCCCTATGCGGTCAGTGTGATTGCCGCGCAGGCCGAGCCGGTGATGACCTCGGCGGGCCTGGCCCTGGTGGCCGAGCCACTGCCGCCTGCCGATGCTCCGTGCGACACACTGGTGATTGCCGGCGGCTGGGGGGTGTACGGCGCCGCCGAAGACCCGGCGCTGGTGGACTGGGTTCGGCAAAAAGCCACCCAGGCCCGGCGCATGACTTCGGTGTGTACCGGCGCCTTTCTGCTGGCCGCCAGCGGTTTGCTCGACGGCCGCCGCGTGGTGACCCACTGGACGCGCTGCGAAGAACTCGCGCGCAAGTACCCACAGCTGACGGTGGAGGCCAATCCGATTTTCATCCAGCAGGGCAACCTGTGGACCTCCGCCGGCGTGACCGCCGGTATCGACTTGTGCCTGGCGCTGGTGGAAGAGGACCTGGGTCGCGCCGTGGCCCTGGAAGTGGCGCGGCACCTGGTGGTGTTTCTCAAGCGCCCCGGTGGGCAATCGCAGTTCAGCGTGACGTTGTCCCTGCAAAAGGGCGGTAGCCGTTTTGCGGAGCTGCACGCCTGGATCGCCGAACACCTGAACCTGGATTTGAACGTTGCCACACTGGCCGCCCAGGCAGGCATGAGCGAGCGCAGTTTCGTGCGCCACTACCGCAGCGAGACCGGCCAGACCCCCGCGCGGGCGGTCGAGTTGATCCGTGTGGAGACCGCCCGCCGGCAATTGGCGGACAGCAGCGCGTCGATCAAGCGCATCGCCGTGCACTGCGGCTTTGGCTGCGAAGAAACCATGCGCCGCAGCTTCCTGCGAGCGGTATCGATCACACCCCAGGCCTACCGTGAACGGTTTTCCTCACCCGGTTGAGGTCGAGCCTGTTTGAACGAATAGGTACGGTTTTGTATCAAGGTGCTATGTTACTCACAGTCCATTGCGCAGTGTCTTGATCCCAGGCCTCTACGTCGCGGTTTTGAACCTTCCCGGCGTGCGCACAGCTCATGAATTCACTACCTCCTGTCCTTGTCGAACTACGCGCGGCGACCGCTGCGCTGCATCGACGTCTCGACACTCGGCTGCCTTTTTCCCGCATGGACCTGGCGTTGTACCGCGAGTTGATGAGCGCCTACTACGGCTTCTATCAGCCGCTGGAGCGCGCCCTGGCGCCGTGGGGCGAGATCATCCCGGACCTGGAGTGGGGGCGGCGCAGCAAAACTCCGTACTTGCAGGCGGATTTGCGGGCGCTGGGCCTGGAAAACCTGCAGATCGATGCCTTGCCGATATGCCCCGAACTGCCCGCCATCACCAACGTGGCCCAGGCCTTGGGCGCCCTCTATGTGCTGGAAGGCGCCACCCTCGGCGGCCAGGTGTTGCGCGACCTGATCGAGATCAAGATTGGCGTGGGCTCCACCAATGGCGGCGCGTTCATGAATGTGTACGGGGCCGAGACCAGCGCCCTGTGGCAGCGCTTTATGGCGTGCCTTGACCCGCTGCGAACCGCGTACGAGCGCGTGGAGGCGGTGAAGGTCGCCGAGTCGACCTTCCTGTGTTTCGAGCAGTGGCTGGACCGCTGCGGAGTGCTGCGATGACCACGGTCGATACGCTGATAGACGATTGCGCCAGCGAACCCATCCATATCCCCGGCTCGATCCAGCCTCACGGGTTGTTGTTGACGCTGAGCGAACCGGCGCTTGAGGTGCTGCAAGCCAGCAGCAACCTGAGCGGCGCGCTGGGCCTGGACGCGCAACGCCTGTCGGGCCAGGCGCTGGCCAGTGTGCTGGGCAGCGAAGCGGCAGTACAGGTGAGTCGTGCCCTGGCAGACCTGGACGCCTTTGAGGAGGACGTGCATCAACTGACGCTGGATGGCTACGCCTACGACATCCTGCTGCATCGTCATCAAGGCCTGCTGTTTCTCGAACTGGAGCGGAGCCTCACGCTTGAGCACAGCGCTGTGAAGCAGCTGTCCCGAACGCTGCGCCGCTTGCAGTCGGCCAAGACGCTCGACAGCTTGTACCAGATCAGCGTGACCGAGATTCGTAGCCTCACCGGTTATGACCGGGTCACCTTGTACCGCTTCGAGCAGGAAGGCCACGGCAAAGTGATTGGCGAGGCCCTCAGCGACGGCATGCAGCCGTACCTGGGATTATGTTTTCCCGCGTCGGACATCCCGCCCCAGGCACGCGAGCTGTACCGGCTGAACTGGATCCGCGCGATTCCCGACGCCGAGTACCAGCCGGTGCCGATCCTGCCGGCCCTGCGCCCCGACAACGGCCAGCCCCTGGACCTCAGCTTCGCCGTGTTGCGCAGCGTGTCCCCGGTGCACTGCCATTATTTGAAGAACATGGGCGTGCGTTCCTCCATGAGCATTTCGCTGCTCAAGGACGACCAGCTCTGGGGCCTGATCACCTGTGGTCACCGTGAGCCGTTGCGCGTGCCCCATGAACTGCGCACGGCGTGCACCAGCATCGGCCAGTTGTTGTCGATGCAGATCACGTTGCTCCAGGAGCAGCAGGAGCGCCGCCAACAACGTGACAAGGCCGCCATGGTCGAAGAGTTGGTCGCCGCCATGACCGCGGACCAGTGCGATGTGATGGAAAGCCTGTTGCCCTATGCGCAAACGCTGCTGAACCTGACCGCCGCCGGTGGCCTGGCGATACGGGTGGAAGAGCGCCTGCATGTGTTCGGCGTTTGCCCTGCACGTGCTGAAATCCACGCCTTGTACCAGTGGGTGCGCGGACAGGGCAAAGGCGTGGTGCACAGCCATCAATTGTCGGTGGACTTTCCCCCGGCGGCAGCCTACCAGGCCCATGCCAGCGGCCTGTTGGCGTTCTGCCTGCCCAAGCCGGTGGACAACGCGGTGATGTGGTTTCGCCCGGAGGTGCAGTCCTCGGTGGAGTGGAGCGGCCAGCCGGTCAAACATCAGGAACCGGGCAGCACGACCTTGAGCCCGCGCCTGTCGTTTGAGTTGTGGAAGCAGCAGGTCGATGGCAAGGCGCTGTATTGGTCGCTGTCGGAGCTACAGGCGGCGGAGAGCCTGCGGCGCAATGCCCTGGAGCATGACCTGGCGCGCCAGGTGCAACGCGAACATGCTGCGGTGCGGGCGCGTGACGAGCTGGTGGCGGTGGTCTCCCATGACCTGCGCAGCCCGCTGACCATCCTGCTGATGCAATGCGGCATGATGCGCAGCATGGTGCCCGCCGAGGACAACAAGGCGAACCGGCGCCTCTCCACCGCGATTGAAACCATGCAAAACGCCACCGCCCGCATGAACACGCTGCTGGAAGACCTGATCGATATTTCGCGCATCGAGGCCGGGCGCTACAGCGTTTCGCTGCAACGGCTCGATGTGGCGGCAACCCTGGACCAGATCTGTTCGATGTGGCAACCGCTGGCGGCTGCCAAGGGTGTGGACCTGACTTGGCGCTCAGTGGACGGGCTGAGTGCCCAGGCCGACCCGGAGCGCTTGTTCCAGGTGTTTTCCAACCTGCTGGGCAACGCCCTGAAATTCACCCCGGTGGGCGGAGTGATCGAGGTGATTGCCGAGGCGGCGGGGGACGAAGTGCTGTTTCGGGTATGCGACAACGGCATCGGCATCGACCCGGCGCAACTGCCGTATATCTTCGACCGCTACTGGACCTCACGCGAGGGCAACCCCACCGGCAGCGGGCTGGGGTTGTACATCTCCCACGGCATCGTCGAAGCCCACGGCGGCACCCTGTGGGCTGAAAGCGTGGTGGGGCAGGGCAGCGTGTTCAGCTTCAGGATTTCGGCTGGGGGCTGAGGCTCAGCAGCTCGAATATCGCCTCAAGGGTTGCCTGGGGCGCCTCCTGGGGAATGTTGTGGCCCACGCCGGCCAACAACTCGCGCCGATAAAACCCGCTGAAATTTTCCAGGTCGTCATCTTCAACCGGAGCCGGACCTACGCCGTCATCAGCGCCGCACAACGAGATGCTCGGTACTGAAATCGGCGGTGGCTGCACCAGGGCCTGCTCGATGCTTTCCAGCGCCGGGTCACCCGGTGCGTACATGAAGCGGTGCCGGTAGGAATGGACCACCACCTCGACAAAATCCGGGTTATCAAACGAGGGCGCTGTCTTGCCATACAGGCTCGGCCCTTCGGCCCAGGACGGCGACCAGAGCGCCCACAGTAACTGGCAGAACTCGCGACGATTGGCGGTCAAGCCGTCGACGCCGCGCTGGGTATGAAGGTAAAACTGATACCACAGCCGATGTTCTGTTTCCGGCGCCCGAGGCTTGGTCGACGCAGCGATATCCTGAATGTTGTAGCCATCGCCCGTCACCAGGCCGCGCACCCGTTCAGGCCAAAGCGCCGCAACGATACACGCCGCGCGTCCGCCCCAGTCATAGCCCACCAGCGTGGCTTTTTCGATGGACAGGGCATCCATGAAATCCAGCAAATCCTTGGCCAGCGCTGCTTGTTGGCCGGAGCGCATCACCTGTTCGTTGATAAAGCGCGTCGGGCCATAGCCGCGCAGGTATGGCACCAATACCCGGTAGCCACGTGCGGCGACCACCGGGGCGATCTCGTCATAGCCACGAGGGTCGTAGGGGAAGCCATGCAGCAGGATCACCACCTCGCCGCCTTCCGGGCCATGGGCTTCGTAAGCGATATCGAGCATGGGCGTGCGGATTTGGAGGGTGGGCATGGAGGCTCCGAGGGTGGAGGGAAAGTGTTGGAACTGTAGACCAAGCGGGTTACCGAGTGTGGTTCGAAAGGCTGCAATTGCTTGACTTGTCTAGACCGGCCTGGCGCAAGCCGATGCAATTACCCCAAGGGTCGCGCACCTGGCACATCCACTCGCCGCCCTCGACTTCCATTGGCCCGCGATACAACGTGGCGCCTAACGTGACTGATGTTTCCGTCGGCGACCAGGCTGGCAGTGACGCCGAGTAATGCGTCGGCAGAGCGCCGATCAATACGAGCCTTGTGTCAACGATGGTGTTTGCCAAACAACCTGTGGCGAGGGAGCTTGCTCCCGTTGGGCTGCGCAGCAGCCCCAGGTTTTGTTGACTGTGTTCTTGGAGTTAGATGGCGTTGAGCTTTTTAGGGCCGCTTCGCGCCCCAGCGGGAGCAAGCTCCCTCGCCACAGTGAGGGGCTGACTTAAATCTCTGCGTGGGTGATGACGTGTTTAAAGTGATGCCGCCACAAATCCGCGCCCAGTTTCCCCGAGCGATCCAGCGATGAACCCACAGTCAAATCGCTGATCAGCGTGGGCTGTAATCCGGCATCAAACAACGCAAACCCGGCCGCCAGCACACAGGTGTCAGTCTGGATGCCACACACCAGCACTCGGTCCGGCGCGAGGCTTTTCAGGTGGCTGATGGTCTCGGGCGTGGGCGCGTAGCCGTGTTTGATGAAGATATGGTCGGCGGCGATCAGGCTGTCGTCGTCGGGCGCCGGTTGCCAGCCGAGTTGGCGAGCGAAGGGGGTTATGTTTTCGTCGTGGCGCTCTACGGTGGCCACTGACGGCATGCGACCCAGCAAGGCGTTGATGCCGATTACCAGCCAGTCGGGCGGGGCGAAGGAGGGTTGTACATCGATGATCAGTAGGACTTGGCGCATTGGCATCCTGGTATAGATCGAAGGACCACGCATTGTGCACCGGGTACACCTCGTCTCCAAGTCTGGCGCGGTCATGTGGGAGCAGGCAAGCCAGCTCCCACAAGGTTACTCAATCGCCTTCAGATTGTGCTCGGGCTCAAGGCTGCCAAACCGTCTTCACCCCACTCAACTTCCGGTCCAGGAACGTTGCCGCGCTGATCAGCGCCAAATGGCTCAACGCCTGCGGTGTATTGCCCAAATGCCGTGCCTGGTTATCAAATTCTTCGGCATACAACCCCAGCGGGTTGGCATAGCGCAGCAACTGTTCAAACTCCAGATGCGCCTTCTCCACTTGCCCGGCCCGGGCCAGGCATTCCACGTACCAGAACGAGCACGCTGCAAACGCGCCCTCGGTGCCTTGTAGCCCATCAATCTGGCTGTCGTCGTTGCGGTAGCGGTAGACCATGCCGTCACGCACCAGGCTTTTCTGGATCGCCTCCAGTGTCGACAACCAGCGCGGGTCTGTCGCCGCAACGAAGCGCACCAGTGGCATCAACAGCATCGAGCCATCCAGCGCGGTGCTGCCGATATGCTGCACGAAGTGGCCGCGTTCTTCGTTCCAGAAGTTGCTCCAGATATCGGCATAAATCGCCTGGCGAGTCTGGTCCCAACGGGCAAACGGCGCCGGTAGCGAGCGCTTGGACGCCAGTCGAATCGCCCGGTCCAGGGCCACCCAGCACATCAGCCTTGAGTGCAGGAAGTGATGCTGCTCACCGCGCATTTCCCAGATGCCGACGTCTTTGTGGTTCCAGGTTTCGCAGACCTGGTCGGCTACTTCCACCGTGTGTTTCCAGCCCTCATGGGAGATGGCCTCACCGTATTTGTTGACCAGGTATACCGCGTCCATCAACTCGCCGTAGATATCCAGTTGCACCTGGTCGTACGCCTCGTTGCCGATGCGCACCGGTTGCGCGCCGCCGTGGCCGCTGAGGTGGCTCAGCTCGGTTTCCGGCAGTTCCTGGCGGCCGTCGATGCCGTACAGGATGTTGATTTTCATCGGCTGATCGCAGCAGTCACCCACCCGGCCTTTCAACCAGCGCATGTAGCCGTTGGCTTCCTCGATAAACCCCAGGCGCATGAACGCGTAGACGGTGAACGAGGCGTCGCGGATCCAGGTGTAGCGGTAGTCCCAGTTGCGCTCGCCGCCGGGTGTTTCCGGCAGGCCGAAGGTGGCGGCGGCGAGGATTGCACCGTGTTTGCGCGAGGTCAAAAGCTTCAAGGCCAGGGCCGAACGATTGACCATCTCGCGCCAGCGCCCACGGTAGTTGGATTGGGAAATCCAGCCGCGCCAGAACTTCAGGGTGCGCTCCAGGCACAGGTCGGTGCAGTCGTTTTTGACTCGGGCATCGTCCAGCCCGCCGAGGACAAACTCGGCGCCTTCTTCCTGGCCGAGTTCAAAGGATGCTACGGCAGCGTCGCCATCCAACTGCAGGGTGTGGCTGCTGGTCAGGCGCAGGCCGGGTTGGTCTGCGGCCTCAAACAACACGTCGCCGTCATCTTGAGTGGCCCGGGTCTGGGCGCGGGCGTAGTCATGTCGCACTGCGCAGCGCATATGGATGCTCGCTTTGCCGCTGACCACCCGCACCCGCCGAATCAGGATCGGCAGGTCGTCAACTTCTTCACTGACGGTCAAGAAATCGGTAATTTCCACCACCGCGTCATTACTCAACCAGCGGGTTTGCAGCACGTTGGTGTCGGGCAGGTAGATCTGCTCGCGGCGGGCGTCGGGCAGGTCCGGCGTGAGCTGGAAGATGCCGGCGGCGGGGGAGTCTAGCAATGAGCAAAAGATGGAGGGGCTGTCGAACTCCGGCCAGCAGAAAAAATCGATGCTGCCTTTGTCGTTCACCAGCGCTGCACTGCGCATGTCGCCGATGATGCCGTGGGCATCAATGGCACTTTGTGGTTCGTTTTTCAGATCAACCATTGCCACGAAACTCCGGATAAAGGCTCATGCCGCCATCAATGAACAGGGTGCTGCCCACCACGTAGTCGGAGGCATCACTGGCCAGCCACACCACCGCGTTGGCCACGTCTTCGACGTCACCCACGCGGCCATAGGGAATCAACTTGAGCAGTTCCACTTCGGCCGCGCCTTCGGTGGCGGCGCGGTTGATGGCCGTGCGGATCGCTCCCGGCGCAACGCCGTTGATGCGGATGCGCTGCTGGCTGACTTCCTGGGCCAGGGTGCGCATCAGCATTTCCACGCCGCCCTTGGACGCGGCGTAGTTCACGTGCCCGGCCCAGGGAATCACCTGGTGCACCGAACTCATGTGGATAATCTTTCCGGCGGCCCGGGAAACACCTTCGCGGATGCCCTGGCGGTTGAAGATGCGCAACGCGGCGCGGGCGCAGAGGAACTGGCCGGTGAGGTTGACGCCGATCACGGTGTTCCAGTCGTCGAGGGTCATGTCGACGGCAGCGGCGTCTTTCTGCATGCCCGAGTTGGCCACCAGGATGTCCAGGTGCCCGAAGGCATCAAGGGTCTGGGCAAACAGGCGCTCCACATCGGCCTCTTTCGACACGTCGGCGCCAATCGCAATGGCCCGGCCGCCGTTGGCGTTGATCTGCGCCGCCAGTGCTTCAGCGGGCGCCGCCTGGGCGTTGTAGTTCAGTACCACGGCGGCTCCGGCCTCGGCCAGGGCCTTGGCGGCCCCCGCGCCGATTCCTGAACTGGCGCCAGTCACCAGCGCCACTTGTTGCTCCAACGAAATGCGCATTGCCCACCCAACCTTTTTCAGAGTGCCCAACTAGCTGACTGGCGGGGCGGCCTACAAGTTCACCGGCTGTCTGGAATGCGACGATGGCTGTCTATATCTATCGTTTTTGCCACAGGACTTTTCGCTAGAATCGACGCTTGATTGATGCGAGACCTCAGCCGATGAACAGCCCATCCCGCCCGTGGCTTGAAGCCTACGCCGACAACTACCGCAACGATGACGTGGTGCATCCTCATTGCCACGCCCAGGCGCAATTGATCCACGGCGTGTCCGGGGTGATGGTGGTCAGCACCGCCCAGGGCAGTTGGCTGGTGCCGTCCGGGCATGCGTTGTGGGTGCCGGCCGGCACCCCGCATGAGATCCGCATGGCCGGCGAGGTGCATATGCGCACGCTGTTCCTCATGCCCGAGGCCGAGCCGGGGCTGGGGCGCACCTGCCAGGTGATTGAAGTGTCGGCATTGCTGCGGGAGCTGATCGTCGCCGCCACGCAGATTGCCGGGCACCACAGCCCGCGTCTGCAGGCCATGATCGAGTTGATCCGCATGGAACTGCTCGCCGCGCCGGTGGTGGCGATGCACGTGCCGGTGCCCGGCGAAGCACGGCTGGCCAGGCTGTGCACGCATTTCATCCGCAACCCTTCTGACGACAGCAGCCTGGAATCCTGGGCCGACAGCCTGAACATGAGCGCCCGCACCCTGAGCCGGGTGTTCCAGCGGGAGTTGGGCATGAGTTTCGGTGAATGGCGCAAGCGTGCGCGGTTGGCCCTGAGCTTGAAGTTGCTGGCCCAGGGCGTGTCGATCCTGGAGGTGGCGCTGGAGCATGGTTACCAGAGCCCGAGTGCGTTCAGTGCGATGTTTCGCAAGTCGCTGGGTTATCCGCCAAGTCATTTTCGGCCCGGAGTTTAGTGTTGCGTCAGGTAACGCTATTGTCCGTTTAGCGACGATACATGGCCCTGACGCGGGCGAATCGGACAGGCCATCTGCCTAATCTGCAAGGCTCCTTCTTGAGCGAGCCTTGTGATGCACAGCCCTTCTTTTCACCCATGGATGCCCATCGCCCTGTTGAGTGTGCTGGCCGGGTGCACTGGTGTGCCCGGTCAACCGTCGACCGTCACGGCGCAGCCTGCACCGCGGCTCTCCGCCGAGTCGGCCGAGGCGTTGCCCGCCCGTTGGTGGCAGCTGTACCGCGACCCGCAACTGGACGCCCTGGTGGCGCGGGCCCTGCACCAGAACAAAGACCTCGAAGCCGCCGCCGCCCATGTCGATGCGTTGCTGGCGCAGCTGGAACAGGCAGACGGCGAGCGCCTGCCGTCGACTTCCCTGGACTATGGCCTGGCCTACGGTCGCAGCCGCGATGACCAGACGCTGGCCCAGGCGACTAACCGTCATGCCGGTGCCGAATGGAGCCACACCCCTGAGTTTTCCCTGAGCTACACCCTCGATTTGTGGGGCGAGGTGCGTTATCGCATCGCTGCGGCACGGGCGGATGCCCAGGTGGCGCGGGCGCTGGAGGATGAGCTGCGGGTGACGGTGGCCGCGCAGACGGCCCGCGCCTATGCCCAGGCCTGCGTCTATGGTGTGCGCGAACAGGTGCAGGCGCACTCGGTGCAGCTGCTGGAGCAGAGCGTCGCGGTCACGCAGAAGCTGCAAAAGGCCGGCGCGGCCACGCAACTCGACCTGGCGCGCCTGCAAGGGTTGCTGGAAGAAACCCGGGCACCGTTGCCGATGTTCACGGCCCGGCGCAGCAGCGCGCTGTATGAGTTGGCCGTGCTCAGCGGGTTGCCGCCGGAGCAGGTCACGCCACGCAGCTGTACCCAGGCCCCGCAGTTGCAGGCGCCTTTGCCGGTGGGCGAGGGTTGGGCGCTGGTGCAACGGCGGCCGGATATCCGCCGCGCCGAGGGGCAACTGCGCTCGGCCACCTCGACAGTGGGCCTGTCCCGCGCCGAGCTTTACCCGCGGATCACCTTCGGCGCGATGCTCGGTTCATCCGCCAGCAGCTTGGGCAAACTCGGTGACCGCTACGCGACGGTGTATTCCGTCGGGCCGCTGGTGTCGTGGCGCTTTCCCAATCGGCAGATCGCCCAGGCGCGGGTCAAGCAGAGCCAGGCCGAAGCGCGCCAGGCCCTGGCACGGTTTGACGGTACGGTGCTCAACGCACTGAAGCAGGTGGAGCAGGCCATGGCCCTGTACCAGGGCGAACAGCAGCGTGGGCAGGCCCTGGCCGCCGCCCTGGACAACAACCGCCGCGCCTTCGACCTGGCCTCCCGCGGCTACCATTCCGGCGCGCTGGATGCCCTGCAACTGCTGGACAGCGAACGCAGCCTGGTGGGCCTTGAAGCCCGCGTGGCCGAGTCCGACCTGCGCTTGATCAACCGCCAGATCGACCTGTTCCAGGCCCTCGGTGGCGGCTGGCAGCGTAACGATCCAACCGCCCCCTTATCTGTCGCTGTCAATGGAGCCAAACCATGAACCAGGCTGTTGAACCCATTCGCCTGACCGTTATGCAACGTCATCGTCGCGCCCTGGTGACCACGGCTTCCCTCGCGACGCTGGTGGGGCTGGCAACCTTTGCCGGGTACTGGTGGCAATGGGGGCGTTTTCTTGAAGAAACCGACGATGCCTATGTGCGCGCTGATTGGGTCGCTATCAGCCCGCGAATTGCCGGGTATGTAGCCCAGGTGCTGGTGGAAGATAACCAGCCGGTCAAGGCCGGGGATGTGCTGGTGCGTATCGATGAGCGGGATTTCACCGAGCGTCTGAACAGCGCCCAGGCGCAACTGCAACAGGCGCAAGCAGCAGCGAGCGCACAGCAGGCATCGGTGCAAACCCTCGACGCGCAAATGGGCGAGCAACAGCAACGCATCGCCCAGGCCCGGGCGGAACTGAGCAGTGGCGAGGCCGAAGCCCGGCGCGCGCGGCTCGATTACCAGCGTTATCGTGAATTGGTCGCGCAACAGGTGGCCAGCGCCCAGCACCTGGAAACCGTCAGCGCCAGCCAGGCCAAGGCCCAGGCGGCCCTGGCCCAGGCCAGCGCCCAGGTCGCGCGGCAGCAGGCGCAGTTGCAGGTCTTGCAGGCACGCCGGCAACAGGCGCAGGCGCAAATCGTCGAGCATCAGGCACGCATCGGCGAGGCCCAGGCCAACCTCGCGCTGGCCCGCAATGCGTTGAAGGACACCGAGATCCGCGCGCCTTTTGACGGCGTGGTGGGCCAGCGCAAGGTCCGGCGCCAGCAATACGTGATGCCCGGCCTGCCGCTGTTGGCGGTGGTGCCGGTGGAGCAGGCCTATGTGATTGCCAACTACAAGGAAACCCAGTTGCAGCACATGGCGCCGGGGCAGTCGGTGGAAATCGCGGTGGACAGTTTTGCCGGCGCACATTGGCACGGCAAAGTGGAAAGCATCGCCCCCGGCTCTGGTGCCGTGTTCGCGCTGTTGCCGCCGGACAACGCCACCGGCAACTTCACCAAGATCGTCCAGCGGTTTCCGGTGAAGATTCGCCTGGAACCCGGTGAGTCGCGGGTGCTGCCGGGCATGTCGGTGATTGCCACCGTTGATACCCGCCCTGCCGCCAGCCAGGAGCACGTCCATGGAGGCTGAAGGGCGTGTGCCGTTTCGCGCCTGGGTCGCGGTGATCGGCGGGCTGTTCGGCTGCTTCATGGCCGGGATGAACGTGCACGTCACCAGCGCCGCACTGCCGGAAATCGAAGGTGCACTGGGCGCGACGTTTGAGGAGGGTTCGTGGATTTCCACCGCTTACCTGGTGGCGGAGATCATCATGATTCCCCTCACCGCGTGGCTGGTGCAGGTGTTTTCCCTGCGCCGGGTGATGCTGTGGGGCTCGGGGATATTCCTGGTGGCCTCGGTGGCGTGTTCGCTGTCGCCCAACCTGCAAGTGATGATCCTGATCCGGGTGGTGCAGGGCGCGGCCGGGGCGGTGCTGATTCCCTTGTCATTCCAACTGATCATCACCGAGCTGCCGCCCAGCAAGATCCCGCTGGGCATGGCCTTGTTCAGCCTGGCCAACAGTGTGGCCCAGGCCGCCGGGCCGTCGATTGGCGGCTGGCTGACCGATGCCTATTCCTGGCGCTGGATCTTCTACCTGCAACTGTTCCCGGGGATCGCGTTGCTGGCGGCGGTGGCCTGGTCCATTGACCGCCAGCCGATGCAGCTGGGCCTGCTGCGCCAGGGCGACTGGCTGGGTATCGGCTGCATGGTGCTGGGCCTGGGGGCGTTGCAGATCGTGCTGGAGGAGGGCGGGCGCAAGGACTGGTTCGGCTCGCCCTTTATCGTGTGGATGACACTGCTGGCGGTGGTGGGCCTGATCGGCTTCGTTGCCCGGCAATTATGGGGCGCGCACGCCTTTATCAACCTGCGACTGTTGGGCCATTACAACTTTGGGGTGGCCAGCGTGGCGATGTTTATCTTCGGCGCCAGTACCTATGGCCTGGTGTTCCTGGTGCCCAACTACCTGTCGCAATTGCAGCACTACAACGCCAGCGAAATTGGCGTGAGCCTGATCGCGTATGGTCTGGTGCAACTGATCATGGCGCCGTTTTTGCCGCGCCTGATGAAGTGGGTCAGCGCCAAAATGCTGGTGGCCTCGGGGTTCGCGATCATGGCTTTGGGCTGCTGGATGGGTGCGCACTTGTCGGCGGACAGCGCCAGCAATGTGATCGTGCCCTCGATCGTGGTGCGCGGCATGGGCCAGCCGCTGATCATGGTGGCGTTGTCGGTGCTGGCGGTGCACGGCCTGGCCAAGGCGCAGGCGGGGTCGGCGTCGGCGGTGTTCTCGATGCTGCGCAACCTGGGGGGCGCGGTTGGCACGGCGCTGCTGGCGCAATTGGTGGTGGTGCGCGAGCGGGTGCATTCGGCGCGTATTGGCGAGTCGGTGACGCTGTTTGACCCGGCCTTGCAACAGCAGCTTCCCGGTGGCGGGGTGCTGCAGGATCAATTGCCGGAACATCAGGTGGTGCTGAACCTGCTGGACCAGAGTGTTCGTCATCAGGCGTTTTTGATGGCTTACAGTGATGCGTTCTTTCTGGCGTGCGTGGCGTTGGCGGCGTGTGGGGTGGCGGCGTTGATGTTGCGGCGTATCTAGGGGCAGTGCTGTGGGTGATTCAAGTGAGCGCAATAACGGGGCGCCCAAGATCAAGATCAAAAGCAGATCAAGAGCACAGCGGACTACCGGCCGGCTTGAGTGTTGAAGAGCAACAGCAAAATCAAAAGCGGGCACGGTTCAATGTGGGAGCTGGCTTGCCTGCGATGGCATCAACTGGGTGTGCCTGATGTACCGAGTTGTCTGCATCGCAGGCAAGCCAGCTCCCACAGAAAAGCAGAGTTACCTGAATAACGGATATGTACCCCATCTGATCCTGAAAACCCCGACCGCACTCGTTCAGCGAACGGTATTAGGCTTCAACCCGCGCAACAACAACTCCAGACCTTGCAAGGCTTCTTCCAACCGCTCGCCCGGGTGTTCATCCCGGGCGATCCACAGCGATGCGCTCACCAGGCTGCCATTGATCAGCCTCGCCAGCGCCTGGCTGCACGCCTGCTCGATGAGGCCCGCTTGCATCAAGTCATCGAGCAGCTGGCGCAGCGAGTCCACGCATTGCTGCTGGTCGGTGGCACCCAGCACCGCCGGCGCATCTTGCAGCACAATGCGCTGGACCTCGGGATCCTGAGCCATACGCAAATAAATCCGACAGCGCTCGCAAAACCCTTCCCAAGGATCAACCGCCTGCTCCGAGATACGTTGCAGGCTCGCGTCCATTTCACCGTCGAGCTGCGCAACCACTGCCGCGAGCAAGCCTTTCTTGTCGCCAAAATGATGGTACAACGCACCCCGGGTCAGGCCGGCGCGAGCGGTGAAATCGTCCATCGACGTCTGGGCGTAGCCTTGTGTGGCGAAGGCCTGGCGGGCGCTGGCGATCAGGCGGGCGCGGGTGTCTTCGATCATGTCGGCACGGGCTCGGCTCATGGGTAAGGCTCACAATAGGTGATTGACATACGACGCGTATGTTACGCATGATTTGTCACATACGCACCGTATGTATTTTGCCCCGAAAACCTCGAATAGCAAGTTTCAGGGCGCTCAGGAAGAGGTTACACACCATGGCAAACCCCTACGCCGAGCTGTTCCAGGCGCCAGGTTCCAGGGCTTTTGTATTGGCGGGCATGCTGGCCCGCATGCCGATCTCCATGACCGGGATCGGCTTGATCACCATGCTGTCGCAAGTGCACGGCGGTTACGGTTTGGCCGGTGCGGTGACCGCTACCTTCGCCCTGGCCACCGCGTTTTGCGCGCCCCAGGTCTCACGGTTGGTGGACCGTTATGGCCAGGGCCGGGTGTTGCCGGTGGCCGCGTCCATCGGCGGCGGCGCGCTGTTGCTGCTGTTGCTCTGCACCCGGGTGCAGGCGCCAACGTGGACGCTGTTCGTCTTTGCCGCCCTGGCCGGCTGCATGCCCAACATGTCGGCCATGGTGCGGGCGCGCTGGACCGAGCTGTATCGCGGCCAGCCCAAACTGCAAACGGCGTTTGCCCTGGAGTCGGTGCTCGACGAGGTGGTGTTCATTATTGGCCCGCCGGTCTCGGTGGGTCTGTGCGTGCTGCTGTTCCCCGAAGCGGGGCCGTTGATTGCCGCGCTGTTTCTGGCAGTGGGCGTGACCGCCTTTGTGCTGCAACGCCAGACCGAGCCACCGGTGCATGAACATCACGCCGAGCATGGCCGTTGGCTGATTGCCTCGCCCTCGGTGTTGATCCTGATGGTGCTGTTGATGGCCATGGGCATCATCGTTGGGGTGGTGGATGTGGTCAGTGTCGCGTTCGCCCAGCATCAGGGCCAGCCCGCCGCGGCGAGCATTGTACTGTCGGTATACGCCATCGGTTCGTGCCTGGCCGGGCTGGCGTTCGGTGCGCTCAAGTTGAAAGCACCGCTGCCGCGCCAGTTCTTGTACTGCGGCGTGGCCACCGCCGTGACCACGTTGCCGTTGTTGCTGGTGACGAATATTCCGGGGTTGGCGGCCGCGATCTTCATCTCCGGCCTGTTCTTCGCCCCGACCCTGATCGTGTCCATGGCCCTGGTGGAACAAATTGTTCCGCCCAGCCGCTTGACCGAAGGCATGACCTGGCTGATCACCGGCCTGAGCATCGGCGTGGCCATTGGTGCTGCCAGCTCCGGCTGGATGATCGACCGCTTCGGCGCACCCAGCGGGTTCTGGGTGGCGCTGGCGGCGGGTGCGGTGGTGCTTGGGGCGGCGGTGCTGGGGTATCGGCGGCTGGGGTGATTACCCGGTCACCAGTGCGCCGCGATGTTGCAGGAATTCGTTCAGCGCCTGGCGCGTGAGATCGTTCAACGTGACTTTTTGCCGGGTCGCGGCAAGCGCGGCGGCCAGGTGGAGGTCATGGCCGACACGGACGTTGAACGAACCCTTGCAGGGCTTTTCCGGTGCTTGCCCAAGGGCCTGGCAGGTCTCGATGTAGTCGTCCACGGCGGTGCAAAAGGCGGCGTCCAGTTCGGCGACGGTTTTGCCCTCGTAGCTGACCAGGGCCTTGATGAAAAGCAGCTTTCCGAACAGGCAGTTGTCTTCGATGCTGGCTTCGATGGAGCCGATGTAGCCTTTGTGTTTCAGCTGGTTGTTCACTGAATCAGTTCTCCTGATTTCAATTGTTCGATGATCTGGCGCCGAATGTAGTGTTTCAGTTCGTTGCCGGGGTGAGACTTGTGCAGGGTGATCATTGCACTGGGGTCGCCTATGTCGAACCTGACCCGGCTACCCGCCCCTTCGATTTGCGTGTATCCCAGGCGCCGCAGCAGCGTGACGAGTTCGGGCCAGGTAAAGGCCGATTGCTCATTGAGCAGTTTGGCCAGCAGCTTTTCATTTTTCGACACGGCGATTCTCGCCTGCAACTAAATGTAGTTGCAATTGATGGGTTGCGTCAATGATAGGACAGCCGCGCCGAGCCTCTCGGTGTTTGATGTAACCCTTGATGACACCGTGGTCTGCGCCCCCAATCCCCCGCTAATTTTTCCCTTCCGGATTCGTTTTATAGGGACGACGTGCCTTTGTGCTTCCTGCCTATTGCCCCGGATCCCAAGAAATGAACGCTGAAGACTCCTTGAAACTTGCTCGCCGGTTTATCGGGTTGCCCCTGGAAAAACGCCAGATGTTCCTCCAGGCGCTACACAAGGAAGGGGTGGATTTTTCCCGGTTTCCGATCCCGGCAGGGGTGGAGGCCGAGGACCGGCAGGCGCTGTCCTATGCGCAGCAGCGGATGTGGTTTCTGTGGCAACTGGATCCGGCCAGTGGCGCCTATAACCTGCCCGGCGCGGTACGGCTCAAGGGCGCCTTGAGCCTGCCGGCGATCGAGCAGGCGTTCGCCAGCCTGGTGGCCCGCCATGAGACGTTGCGCACGGTGTTCCAGCGCCAGGCGGATGATCGTCTGTTGCAAGTGGCCGCACAGTCGCCGCTGGTGGTCGAACAGTTGGACTTCAGCGCCCTGGCACCCGCCGAGCGTGAGCAGGCGGTGATGCAGGCCGCTACCCGTCAGTCGCTGTTGCCCTTCGACCTGGCCAACGGCCCGCTGCTGCGGGTGCAATTGCTCAAGCTGGCCGAGCAGGAACACGTGCTGCTGCTGACCTTGCACCACATCGTGTCCGACGGCTGGTCGATGAACGTGCTGATCGACGAGTTCATTCGCTGCTACGACGCCCATGAGCGCAACGAGCCGCCGCAACTGCCGGCCCTGCCGATCCAGTACAGCGACTACGCCCTGTGGCAGCGCCGCTGGCTGGAGGCCGGCGAGCAGGCTCGTCAGCTGGAATACTGGCAGGCACGCCTGGGAGATGAGCACCCGGTACTGGAACTGCCCATCGACCATCCACGCCCGGCGATGCCCAGCTACCAGGGCACCCGGCATGACTTTGCGATTGATCCGGCGCTGGCTGCGCAGTTGCGCAGTTGCGCGCAAAAACACAATGTGACCTTGTTCATGTTGCTGCTCGGCGCGTTCAACGTGCTGCTGCATCGCTACACCGGGCAGGGCGACATTCGGGTTGGCGTGCCGATTGCCAACCGCAACCGCAGCGAAGTCGAAGGGCTGATCGGTTTCTTCGTCAATACCCAGGTGTTGCGCACCGAACTGACCGGGCAAACCCGCGTCGACGAGTTGCTGCAAGGCATCAAGGAACACGCACTGGGCGCCCAGGCCCATCAGGAATTGCCGTTCGAACGCCTGGTAGAAGCCTTGAAAGTCGAGCGCAGCCTGAGCCACACGCCGCTGTTCCAGGTGATGTACAACCATCAGCCGCAAGTGGCGGACATCGCCGCGGTCAACACCGCCTCCGGGCTTGAACTGTCCCTGGTGCAATGGCAAGGCCGTACCACCCAGTTTGACCTGAGCCTGGACACCTACGAGAAGTCCGGCACCCTGCACGCCGCGCTGACCTATGCCAATGACCTGTTCGACGCCGCCACCATCGAGCGCATGGCCCGGCACTGGCTCAGCCTGTTGCAGGCGATGGTCGCCGATGGCAGCCAGCGCATCGGTGAACTGCCGATGCTCGCCGCCGCAGAGCAGCACGTGCTGGTGCATGACTGGAACCAGACGGCCGAGGCGTACCCGACCGAACGTGGCATCCACCACCTGATCGAAGACCAGGTACAACGCACTCCGCAGGCCGTTGCCCTGGTGTTCGGCGCGACGCAGTTGACCTACGCGCAGCTCGACGCGCGCGCCAACCAGTTGGCCCATGCCCTGCGCGAGCAGGGTGTTGGCCCGGACGTACTGGTGGGGATCTGCATCGAGCGCTCCATCGAAATGGTGGTCGGCCTGCTGGCGATTCTCAAGGCCGGCGGCGCCTACGTCCCGCTGGACCCTGAATACCCCCGCGAACGCCTGGCTTACATGATCGAAGACAGCGGCATCGGGCTGCTGCTCAGCCAGCAGGGCCTGCTGTCGACCTTGCCGGTCGACGGCATCAACGTCATCGCACTCGACCAGGCACAAGGCTGGCTCGACGATTACGGCCGCGAGCCTCTGGCCGTCAACGTGCACGCGCTGAACCTCGCCTATGTGATCTACACCTCCGGCTCCACGGGCAAGCCCAAGGGCGCAGGCAACAGCCATCGTGCGTTGGTCAACCGCCTGTGCTGGATGCAGCAGGCTTATGGCCTGGATGCCAGCGACGCAGTGTTGCAGAAAACCCCGTTCAGCTTTGACGTGTCGGTGTGGGAGTTCTTCTGGCCGTTGATGAGTGGCGCACGGCTGGTGGTCGCAGCACCCGGCGCGCATCGCGAGCCGGCTCGCCTGATTGAGACCATTGGCGAGCACGCCATCACCACGCTGCACTTCGTACCGTCGATGCTGCAGGCATTTATCCACGAGCCGGGCGTGCAGGCCTGCGCCAGCCTCAAGCGCATCGTATGCAGTGGCGAGGCGCTGGCGCTGGATGCGCAGTTGCAGGTGTTCGCCAAGCTTCCGGGCGCCGGGTTGTACAACCTCTACGGCCCGACGGAAGCGGCCATCGACGTCACCCATTGGACCTGCATCGACGAAGGTGCCGACAGCGTGCCCATCGGCCGCCCCATTGCCAATCTGGGAACCTACATCCTCGACGCGCAACTCAACCCTGTGCCGGCAGGCGTCAGCGGTGAGCTTTACCTCGGTGGCACCGGGCTGGCCCGCAGTTACCACCGCCGCGCGGCGCTCACCGCCGAGCGTTTTGTGCCGTGCCCGTTCAATGACGGTGCGCGGCTGTACCGGACCGGCGACCGGGTGCGCCAGCGCGCCGACGGTGTGATCGAATACCTCGGCCGCCTCGATCATCAGGTCAAGCTGCGCGGCCTGCGTATCGAGCTGGGTGAAATCGAGACCCGCCTGATGCAACACCCGCTGGTGCGCGAGGCCGTGGTGCTGGTGCAGGGGGGCAAACAGTTGGTTGCTTACCTGGTGCTGGAGGGAGGCGAGCCTGCCACGCCGTGGCAACCGGAGCTCAAGGCGTGGCTGTTGAACAGCCTGCCGGAATACATGGTGCCCACCCACCTGATGCCGCTGGTGAAATTGCCGGTGACCGCCAACGGCAAGCTCGACCGCAAAGCCTTGCCGTTGCCGGAAGCTGCGCCGCAGCAGGCGTTTGTGGCGCCACAGGATGCATTGCAAAAAGCCCTGGCGGCGATCTGGGAGGATGTGCTCGGTCTTGAGCGCGTCGGCCTGGAAGACAACTTCTTCGAGCTGGGCGGCGATTCGATCATCTCCATCCAGGTGGTCAGCCGTGCGCGGCAGGCCGGCATCCGCGTCAGCCCGCGTGACCTGTTCCAGTACCAGACCGTGCGCAGCCTGGCACTGGTCGCCACCCTCGATAAACGCTCGGCGGTGGATCAGGGGCCGGTGAGCGGTGATGCCGTGCTCGGGCCGATCCAGCAGCATTTCTTCAGCCGCGGGATGCCGGTGCGCGAACACTGGAACCAATCGCTGCTGCTGACTCCCCGTGAGGCCTTGAATGCGCAGTGGCTCGATACAGCGCTGACGCACATCATCAATCACCACGATGCCTTGCTCCTGCGTTTTACCGAAAGCGCCGAGGGCTGGCAGCAAAAACACGATGCTCCAGTGGCCAGCGCTGATCTGTGGCTACGCGATGCCGAGTCGGCGGAACACCTGAATACCTTGTGCAACGAGGCGCAGCGCAGCCTTGACCTGCAAAACGGCCCGCTGTTGCGAGCCTTGCTGGTCACGCTGGCCGATGGCAGCCAGCGCCTGGCGCTGATCGTTCACCACCTGGTGGTCGACGGTGTGTCCTGGCGCGTATTACTGGAAGATCTGCAGCAGGCTTACGAACAATTGGCGGCAGGCGGCGGCATTGAGCTGCCGCCGAAAACCAGTGCATTCCAGGACTGGACTGCGCGGCTCGAACAGCAAGCGCAGCGCTTCGATGAACAACTGATGTACTGGAAAATCCAGCATCAGGATGCGAAGGATCTGCCGTGCGACCGACCTGACGCCAGCCTGCAAAATGCGCAGGGTGAAAAAATCGAGTGGCGACTCGACGCCGCACGGACCCGTCAGTTGCTGCAACAGGCGCCCGCCGCGTACCGCACGCAGGTCAATGACCTGCTGCTCACCGCGTTGGCCCGCACCATCAGTCGCTGGAGCGGTCAGGCAGGCACGCTGATCGAGCTTGAAGGCCATGGCCGCGAAGACCTGTTCGATGACATCGACCTGAGTCGCACCGTGGGTTGGTTCACCAGCCTGTTCGCCGTCAATCTCACCGCCAGCGATGACCTCGACGGTTCGATCAAGTCGATCAAGGAGCAACTGCGCGCGGTGCCGGACAAAGGCCTGGGCTATGGCGTGCTGCGTCATCTGGCGTCCCCGGCAGTACGCGCCGAGCTGGCGGCACTGGCGCCACCGCGGATCACCTTCAACTACCTGGGCCAGTTCGACCGTCAGTTCGACGACGCGGCCTTGTTTGTGCCGTCTGCCGAAACCAGCGGTGTGGCACAGGACCTGGCGGCGCCATTGGCCAACTGGCTGACGGTTGAAGGCCAGGTCTATGGCGGCGAACTGTCGATGAGCTGGGGCTTCAGCCGCGAGATGTTCGACAGCGCGACCGTGCAGCAACTGGTGGACCGCTATGCCAGCGAGCTGCATGCACTGATCGAACACTGCTGCACCTTGCCGGCCGCGCAAGCCACGCCATCGGACTTCCCGCTGGCGCGGGTGACCCAGGCGCAACTGGATGCGCTGCCGGTGCCGGCCGGTCAGCTCGACGATCTCTATCCGCTGTCGCCCATGCAGCAAGGGTTGCTGTTCCATACCCTGTACGAACAGGCGGCGGGTGAGTACATCAACCAGTTGCGCGTCGACGTGCAGGGCTTGGATCCCGAGCGTTTCCGCGCGGCTTGGCAGGCCAGCGTCGATGCGCAAGACATCCTGCGCAGCGGTTTCGTCTGGCAGGGCGAGCTGGCGCAACCGCTGCAGATCGTGCACAAGCAGGTGCAACTGCCGTTCGCCACCCTGGATTGGCGGGCCCGCGACGATCAGCCGGCGGCCCTCGCGGCGCTGGCCGATGCCCAGCGAGCGCAAGGGTTTGACCTGGCCTGTGCGCCCCTGCTGCGCCTGGTACTGGTGCAGACCGGCAGTGACCAATGGCACCTGATTTACACCCATCACCACATCCTGATGGACGGCTGGAGCAACTCGCAGTTGCTCGGCGAAGTATTGCAGCGCTATAGCGGCCGCACACCGGCGAATGCCGGCGGCCGCTATCGCGACTACATCGCCTGGCTGCAACGTCAGGACGCCCAGTTGAGCCAGGACTTCTGGAGCGAACAACTGGCCGCGCTGCAAGCGCCGACCCGGCTGGCCCGCGCGGCCACCGCTGGCGAGCGCCATCGCGGTCACGGCGATCATTACCTGACGCTGGACGAGCAACGCACCCAGGCGCTGGAAGCGTTTGCCCGCCAGCAGAAAATCACCGTCAACACCCTCGTGCAAGCCGCGTGGCTGCTGTTGCTGCAACGCTATACCGGGCACGAAGCGGTGGCGTTCGGCGCGACCGTGGCCGGTCGTCCGGCAGACTTGCCCGGCATCGAGCAACAGGTCGGCCTGTTCATCAACACCCTCCCGGTGATCGGCGCACCGCGTCCCGATCAAAGCGTCGGCCAATGGTTGCAAACGGTGCAGGCGCAGAATCTCAGCCTGCGTGACTTCGAACACACGCCGCTGGCGGACATCCAACGTTGGGCCGGGCAGGGCGGTGAAGCGCTGTTCGACAATATCCTGGTGTTCGAAAACTATCCGGTAGCCCAGGCGCTGAGCCAGGCCGGGCAGGGGCTGGTGTTCGGCGATGTGGGCAACCTGGAGCAGACGCACTACGCGCTGAGCGTGGCGGTGACCCTCGGCCGGCAGCTGGCGTTGCATTACAGCTTCGACCGCGGCCAATTCGCGAGCGAGGTGGTCGAAGGCATCAGTGCGCATTTGCTGCAACTGCTTGAGCAGTTTGCCGAGTCGGCAGAACGCAACCTGGGTGAAATCGCCCTGGCAAGCCGCGACGAACAGGCCCGCCAGCAAGCGCAGAACCATCCACAGCCGTACCCGGTGGACATCGGCGTGCATCAGCGCATTGCCACCCTGGCGGCCGAGCGCCCGCAACGCACAGCGGTGATTTTCAACGATCGGCAGTTCAGCTACGGTGAAATCGACCAGCGCGCCAACCAACTGGCCCACGCGCTGATCGCCCGCGGCGTTGGCGCTGAAACCCGTGTGGGTGTGGCGTTGCCGCGCAGCGAGTCGGTAATTGTGGCGTTGCTGGCGGTGCTCAAGGCCGGCGGCGCTTATGTGCCGCTGGACACCCTCTACCCGCGCGAGCGCCTGGCCTACCTGATCGAGGATTCGGGGCTGGCGCTGCTGATCAGCGATTCGTCGGTGTCGGCGCAGCTGCCGGTTGCCGAATCGGTACCCTTGCTGGAGCTGGACCGACTTGATCTGCGTGAGCAGTCGATCAAGGCACCCTCGGTGCAGCTCGACCCGCACAACCTTGCGTATGTGATCTACACCTCCGGCTCCACTGGCAATCCGAAAGGCGTCAGCGTTGCCCACGGTCCATTGGCCATGCATTGCCAGGCCATCGGCCAGCGCTATGAAATGCGCGACAGCGACTGTGAGTTCCACTTCATGTCGTTCGCCTTCGACGGTGCCCAAGAGCGCTGGCTGACCAGCCTGACTCACGGGGCTTCGCTGCTGATTCGCGACGACACGCTATGGACGCCGGAGCAGACCTACAACGCCATGATCGAACACGGCGTGACCGTGGTCGCGTTCCCGCCGGTGTACCTGCAACAACTGGCCGAACATGCCGAGCGCGTCGGCAATCCACCGAAGGTGCGCATCTATTGCTTTGGCGGTGACGCGGTGCCGAACGCCAGTTTCGAGCGGGTCAAGCGTGCGCTCGATCCGGACTACATCATCAACGGCTACGGCCCGACCGAAACCGTGGTCACCCCGTTGATCTGGAAGGCCGGTCGCGAGGTGCCGTGCGGTGCTGCCTACGCGCCGATCGGCAGCCGCATCGGTGACCGCAGCGCCTATGTGCTCGACACCGACCTGAACCTGTTGCCCCAAGGCATGGCCGGTGAGCTGTATCTGGGGGGCACCGGCCTGGCCCGTGGGTACCTCAACCGACCGGGGCTGACCGCCGAGCGTTTTGTCGCTGACCCGTTCAGCGCCGCTGGCGGCCTGCTTTACCGCACAGGCGACCTGGTGCGCCAGCGCGTCGACGGCACGTTCGACTATCTGGATCGTATCGACAATCAGGTGAAGATTCGCGGCTTCCGCATCGAGCTGGGTGAGGTCGAAGCGGCGCTGCAAGCCCTTCAGGGTGTGCGCGAAGCGGTGGTCGTGGCCCAGGAAGGCAGCGCCGGTAGCGGCAAGCGCCTGGTGGCTTACGTGGTCGGCGATTCAACCCGTGCCGGTTTCAGCGAAGACCTGCGTGCGCAGCTCCAGGCTTCATTGCCGGCGCATATGGTGCCGGCGTATGTCTTGTCTCTGGAACGCATGCCGCTGACACCGAACGGCAAGCTGGATCGCAAGAACCTGCCCAAACCGGATGTCAGTCAACTGCAACAAGCCTACGTCGCTCCGCGCAACGCGCTGGAGCAGCAACTGGCGACGATCTGGCAAGACGTGCTCAAGCTTGGGCAGGTGGGCATCAGCGACAACTTCTTCGAACTGGGTGGCGATTCGATCATTTCGATCCAGGTGGTCAGCCGTGCGCGGCAGGCGGGGATTCGCTTCAGTCCCAAAGACCTGTTCCAGCACCAGAGCATCCAGGCGCTGGCCGTGGTCGCACAGACCGGTGAGACGCTGCCGTCGATCGATCAGCGACCGGCAACCGGCACCACGGTGCTGTTGCCGATTCATCAGCAATTCTTCGCTCAGGAAATACCCGATCGTCACCACTGGAACCAGTCGGTGATGCTCAAGCCGGCGCAGGCACTGGATGCACACGCACTGGAGCAGGCGCTGGAGGCTTTGGTGGCGCATCACGACAGCTTGCGCCTGGATTTCGTCGAACGGGCTGACGGCTGGTCGGCACACTACCGTGACGTCGCGGCGCACACGGATCAAACGCTTCTGTGGCCAGTGGAGGTCGTGGACCTCGCAGCCCTTGAGGCACTGGGTGACGAAGCCCAGCGCAGCCTGCAATTGAACGGTGGCTCGCTGATACGCGCGGTGCTGGCGAACCTGGCGGACGGCACTCAACGGCTGTTGCTGATTATCCATCACCTAGTGGTCGATGGCGTGTCGTGGCGGATTCTGTTCGAGGATCTGCAGAACGCCTACCGGCAAATCCTTTCAGGCGCAGGTGTGCAGTTGCCGGCCAGGACCAGTGCGGTCAAGGCCTGGGCGGCGGCATTGCAGGGCTACGCCACAACCCCTGCGCTGCAGGCCGAGCTGGGTTTCTGGCAACAACAGTTGCAGGGCGCTTCGCCAGCCTTGCCATATGACCGTCCGAACGGCGGGCAGCAACATGATCAGGCCCTGACCTTTCGTAGCAAGCTGGACCGGGCCCTGACCCGCCAGCTGTTGCAGGATGCGCCGGCGGCCTATCGCACCCAGGTCAACGACGTATTGCTGACCGCGCTGGCGCGGGTGATAACGCGCTGGACCGGTGACGACAATGCGTTGGTGTTGCTTGAGGGGCACGGTCGCGAAGACGTGTTCGAGCACATCGACCTGACCCGTACCGTGGGCTGGTTCACCAGCGTGTTCCCGGCGCGGCTGTCGCCGGTTGCGGATCTCGCTGGGTCGCTCAAGCAGATCAAGGAGCAGCTGCGGGCAATTCCGCATAGGGGCATCGGCTTCGGCGCACTGGCGTACCTGGGCGATGAACAGACACGGGAGTCTTTGCAAGCCTTGCCGCTACCGTGCCTGACCTTCAACTATCTCGGTCAGTTCGACGCCAGCTTCGATACCGCCGACGACGCCCTGTTTGTGCCGACCGGCGAATCCGGCGGTGAAGAAGTCAACCTGCAGGGGCCGCTCGGCAACCCGCTGGCGCTCAACAGCAAAGTCTTCGGTGGTGAACTGGACCTGACCTGGACCTACAGCGGCGCGATGTTCGATGCCGCGACCATCCAGCGCCTGGCCGACGACTATGTGCAAGAACTGACGGCGCTGATCGGCCATTGCTGCGACAACGCCAACCGGGGAGTGACGCCGTCGGATTTCCCGTTGGCGCAACTGTCTCAGGCCCAACTCGATGCGCTGGTGCTCGAACCTCAAGGCATCGACGACATCTACCCGTTGTCACCGATGCAGCAGGGCATGCTGTTCCACACCTTGCTCGAACAGGGGAATGGCGATTACATCAACCAGATGCGCCTGGATATCGATGGCGTCGATCCGCAACGCTTCCGCGCGGCCTGGCAAGCCGTGGTGGATGCCCATGACATCCTGCGTACCGGGTTCATCTGGCAAGGCAATCTTGAACAACCGATGCAGGTGGTACAGCGTCAAGTGCAGGTGCCGTTCCGTGTGCTCGACTGGAGCGGTCACGCCGATCGGGATGCGGCACTGCAAACCCTTGCCGATGAAGAGCGCGCCCAAAGCCTGGACCTGAACTGCGCGCCCTTGATGCGCCTGGTACTGGTACGCACGGCAACTGATCGTCATCACCTGATCTACACCAACCATCACATCCTGATGGATGGCTGGAGCAGCGCGCAGTTGCTCGGCGAAGTGTTACAGCACTACAGCGCAGAAACCGTGGCACGACCCGTTGGCCGGTATCGTGATTACATCGCGTGGCTGAAACGGCAGGACGCATCGCTCGGCGAAGCGTTCTGGAAGGAGCAGTTGCACGCCCTGGATGAACCGATTCGCCTGGCGCAGATGTTTGCCCGTCCGGCGCAGGGCATCGCCACCCACCTTTACGCTCACCACCACCTGCACCTCGATGAGCAGCAAACGCGCCGTCTGGGCGACTTTGCCCGAGAGGCGAAAGTCACCGTCAACACTGTGGTCCAGGCTGCGTGGCTGTTGCTGTTACAGCGCTACAGCGCAAAGTCCTGCGTCGCCTTCGGCGCAACCGTGTCGGGGCGCCCGGCGGACCTGGCAGGCGTCGAGCAACAGATTGGCCTGTTCATCAACACCTTGCCGGTCATTGCCAGCCCGCGCTCCGAGCAGAGCCTGGGGGATTGGCTGCACAGCGTCCAGGCGCAGAACCTGGCGTTGCGGGACTTCGAGCACACCGCGTTGTTCGATATCCAGCGCTGGGCGGGGCAGGGTGGTGAAGCGCTGTTCGACAACATCCTGGTGTTTGAGAACTATCCGATTTCAGAAGCCCTGGAGAAAGGTTCGCCTCAGGGTCTGCGCTTTGGTGCCGTGGGCAATCTGGAGCAAACCAACTACCCGCTGACCCTGCTGGTGGGCCTGGGCGCCGAGCTGACCGTGCAGTTCAGCTATCAATGTGCGAGCTTCACACCTGTGTCGGTGGAGCAGATCGGCGTGCACCTCAAGCGTCTTCTGCTGCAAATGAGCAGCGATGCCGCACGCCCACTGGGTGACCTCACGCTGTTGGACCCGAGTGAAACCCGCCAGCAATTGCAGGACTGGAACGCCACCGCAAGCGTCTACCCGGGCGAGCACTGCATTCATCGTCTGTTTGAGGCGCGGGCACGGCAGACGCCGGATGCCACGGCGCTGCTGTTTGCTGATCAGGCGCTGACCTACGCTCAACTCAATACCCAGGCCAATCGCCTGGCGCATCGTTTGATTGAACTCGGTGTCGGCGCTGACCAACCGGTGGGTATCGCCCTTGAGCGTGGGGTGGACATGATCGTCGGGCTGCTGGCGATCCTCAAGGCCGGTGGCGCCTACGTGCCGCTCGATCCGCACTATCCGGTGGATCGCCTGGCCCACATGATTGAAGACAGTGGGTTGCAGTTGCTTCTGACCCAGGCATCGTTGCTGCGCCAGTTGCCGATTCCGGCAGGGGTGCATACCGTCTTGGCGAGTGCAATGGATGAATCGGTCAGCCCTGAACAGGCGGCCAATCCGCAGGTGTCGGTGGACGGCGATAACCTGTGCTACGCCATTTATACCTCGGGCTCTACCGGCAAGCCCAAGGGTGTGATGGTACGCCATGGTGCCCTGGTGAATTTCGTTGCCAGCATGGCCCGCGAACCAGGCATCGAGGCAAGTGACCGCCTGCTGTCGCTGACCACCTTCTCGTTCGATATTTTCGGCCTGGAACTGTACGGCGCGCTGTTCAGCGGTGCGGCCGTGGTGCTGGTGGACAAACAGAGCGCCCACGACCCTGAAGCATTGCTGGGGATTATCGAACAGCAGCAGGTCAGTATCGTGCAGGCCACGCCGTCGACGTGGCGCATGTTGCTTGAGCATCCCATGGCCGAGCGTCTTGCCGGACGCACATGCCTGTGTGGCGGCGAGGCATTGGCCGAGGACCTGGCCGAGCGCTTGCTGGCGGTCGCAGGCCCGGTCTGGAACCTCTACGGGCCCACGGAAACCACGATCTGGTCGGCGGCTTATCCACTGACCACAAACAAGCGCTTGCCTTACCTCGGCCGGCCGATTGCCAACACCTCGCTGTACATCGTCGGCGAGCACTTCGCGCCGAACCCTGTCGGGTTGATCGGTGAATTGCTGATTGGCGGTGATGGCCTGGCGCGCGGGTACCACGAGCGGCCGGCGCTCACCGCCGAACGCTTCCTGCCGGATCCATTTGGTAATGGCACACGGCTGTACCGCACCGGTGACCTTGCGCGACATCGCGTCGACGGTGTGATCGAGTACATCGGCCGGGCAGACCACCAGGTGAAAATTCGTGGCTTTCGCATCGAGTTGGGAGAGATCGAAGCGTGCCTGTTGGCGCAGGACGCGATCCGCGAGGCGGTGGTGGTGCCTCAGCAAGGGCCGGGTGGCACGCAGTTGGTGGCCTACCTGATTGCGGCCGGTACTGAGGCGGCCGAGGCGCAGTCGTTGGTGGCGCTGCGCGACGAGCTGAAGGCGCGGCTCGCCTGCGACCTGCCGGACTACATGATTCCGGCGCACTGGATGCTGCTTGAGCGCTTCCCGCTGACGCCCAACGGCAAGCTGGACCGCAAAGCCTTGCCGCTGCCCGACGCCAATCAGTTGCTGCGGGCCTATGTGGCGCCGCAAGGGGCGCTTGAGCAGAGCGTCGCACAGATCTGGCAAGAGGTGCTCAAGCTTGCGCGGGTAGGGCGCGACGACAACTTCTTTGAATTGGGCGGGCATTCCTTGCTGGCGACCCAAGCGACAGCCCGCCTGCAAATGGAGCAAGGCGCAGCCGTGCCCCTGGACCTTTTATTTCGAACCCCATCGCTGTCGGAGTACGCCGCGCAACTGGCGGTGCACCTGACACCTCACTCCAGCGAAGACTTGAGTGAGATGCATGATTTCCTGGCAGACCTGGAGACCCTTTGAAAATGACTCAGCTCGATAACCTGTCTCTGGTTCAGCGATTCATCCGTTTGCCGCTCGCCCAACGGCAAGCGTTCCTGCAAAAGCTGCACAGCAAAAACATGAGTTTTGCCGCGTTGCCGATTCCGGCGATGCGTGACGAGTTCGAGCATATCGGCCTGTCCTACGCCCAGGAGCGCCAGTGGTTCCTCTGGCAATTGGACCCTCACAGCGCGGCTTACCATGTGCCGACGGCGCTGCGGTTGCGCGGTGCACTGGACGTGCCGGCGTTGCAGCGCAGCTTCGATGCATTGCTGGAGCGCCATGAGGTGCTGCGTACGGTGTTTGTCGACGGGCCGGAAGGGCCGCTGCAGGTTGCGCACGCATGCCTGAGCCTGCCGGTCACGACGGTGGTGCTGGAAGCGGTGCCGGACGCCGCAGCGCTCAAGGCGTTGATTGACACTGAAATCACTGCGCTGTTCGACTTGCAGCAGGGCCCGCTGTTGCGGGTCAAGCTGTTGCAACTGGCACCGGACGACCACGTGCTGGTGCTCACCCAGCACCACATCATTTGTGACGGCGCATCGGCGCAGATCATGGTTCACGACCTGGTCAAACTCTATGCTGCCCACAGCACCGGCCAGGCGCCGGACCTGCAGGCGCTGCCGATTCAATACGCCGACTATGCGATCTGGCAGCGCAAATGGATGGAAGCCGGCGAGCTTGCGCGGCAATTGGGTTACTGGACCGAACGCCTGGGTGATGGCGGTGAAGTGCTGCCTTTGCCTGCTGACCGCGCCCGTCCGGCGGTGCAGAGTTACCGCGGTGCGCGGCTGGACCTCGCCATCGATGCCGGGCTGACCGAACGCCTCAAGCGCGTGGCCCAGCGCGAAGGCTGCACCTTGTTCATGCTGTTGCTCGCCTCATTCCAGGTATTGCTGCACCGTTACAGCGGCCAGTCGGACATCCGCGTGGGCGTGCCGGTGGCCAACCGCAACCGTCTTGAAACCGAAGGCCTGATTGGTTTCTTCGTCAATACCCAGGTGCTGGATGCGCGGATTCAGGGGGCAATGCCTTTCGATCAATTGCTGGCGCAGGTCAAGCAGGCTTCGCTGGGCGCCCAGGCTCACCAGGATTTGCCGTTCGAGCAATTGGTGCAAGCCCTCGCACCGGACCGACACATGAGCCACAGTCCGTTGTTCCAGGTGATGTTCAATCACCAGAGCGGCGATGCCGCCCAAGCGTTGCAACTGCCAGGCTTGCATGTCGAGAGCCTGGATTGGAGCTCGCACACGGCGCAATTCGATCTGACTCTTGGCACGCACGAGACCCAGGGCGCATTGGCCGCCACATTCACCTATGCCACTGATTTATTCGACACTGGCACCATCGAACGCCTGGCCGCTCACTGGCTGAACCTGCTGCAAGGTATCGTCGCCGACCCGCAACGGCGCATCGGGGAATTGCCGCTGCTGGACGCGACCGAGCAGCAGCACAACATTGCCCAGTGGAACCCCGGCCCGC
>NZ_JACAPY010000043.1:0-17275 GCF_013385455.1 Pseudomonas sp. G1002 | reverse complement strand
AAGCCGGCTCCGACAGAAAAGCGGTTCTGCTTTTGCTTCTAACACTCAGGTCGGCTTCCAGGCCGCCGTGCTCTTGCTTTTGATCTTAGGCGCCCCGCCGACAGGCGGGGCAGAGCGCTTTGGTTACTTTGCCGCTTTTGCAAAGTGACTCGCTGTAAGAGCGAAACCATAAGCCGCCGTTACCCAAATAACGGATATGTACCCAGCCAGATCAAACCGACAAATACCGACTGATAGTCGCCTCATCCACCCGATCCCGAGTTTCCTCAATCACAAACCGCCCCTTCTCAATCACCAAAAACCGATCAGCAATTTCCAAAGTAAAAGACAACACCTGCTCAGAAACAACAATCGTCAAATCCCGCAAATTGCGAATCTCCTTAAGCGTACGAGCAATGTCCTTGATGATCGAAGGCTGAATCCCCTCAGTCGGCTCATCGAGCAACAACACCTTGGGATTCGTCGCCAACGCCCGGGCAATCGCCAACTGCTGTTGCTGCCCCCCAGACAAATTCCCACCCTTGCGCGAACGCATGTCATACAGCACCGGAAACAGCGCATACAAATCCTCAGGCACCCTGCCCCGGGCCGCCGCCGGCAACCCAGTCTGAATATTCTCCAACACACTCATGCTGGGAAAAATCATCCGCCCCTGCGGCACATAGGCAATCCCCCGCTCCACCCGCTCATGGGTTTCAAGCGCAGACACATCATGCCCATCCACACTGACCTGCCCCTGCCACTGCGGCAAAATACCCATCAGGCTCTTGAACAACGTGGTCTTGCCCATCCCGTTGCGCCCCATCACCGCGACGATCTCACGCTTCGCCACATCCAACTCCAGGTCGTGAAGAATCTGGCTCTGCCCGTACCCACACGACAGTTTGTCGATCTTGAACATGCCCGACTCCTCAGTGGCCCAAATACACTTCAATGACTTTCGGATTGCTCTGCACCGACTCCATGCTGCCCTCGGCCAGCACCTTGCCCTGATGCAACACCGTGACCTTGTGGGCAATGCTCTTGACGAACTCCATGTCATGCTCGATCACCAACACCGAGCGCCCCTGGCTGATGCGCTTGAGCAACTCGGCCGTTTGCGCCCGCTCGTTGACGCTCATCCCAGCCACCGGCTCGTCGAGCATCAGCAATTCAGGGTCTTGCATCAGCAGCATGCCAATCTCCAGCCACTGCTTTTGCCCGTGGGACAGCAGGTCCGCCTGCTGCTGCAACAAGTCGCCGAGGAAGATTTCCCGCGCCACCTCCTCGACCCGCGCAATCACCTGGGCATTACGCTTGAAAAACAGCGCGCCCCACACCTTGCGCCCGGCCGGATACGACATCTCGAGGTTTTCAAACACCGTGAGGTTTTCGTAGATCGATGGGTTCTGGAACTTGCGCCCTACCCCGGCGCGCACGATGTTGTATTCGCGCATTTTGGTCAGTTCCTGGCCGTCGAACTGGATGCTGCCACTGGTGGCGCGGGTCTTGCCGCAGATCAAATCCAGCACCGTGGTTTTGCCGGCGCCGTTGGGCCCGATCACCACCCGCACTTCATTGCGGTCGATATACAGGTTGAGGTTGTCGACAGCCTTGAAGCCATCGAATGACACGGTGAGGCCTTCGATAGCCAACACCGGTTTCTTCATTTCAAAACCAACGGCGGTCATGGCTGTGTCTCCAGGATCTTGGCTTCAGCCTTGGGCTTGATCTTCGCCGGTTCGGCCTTGACCACCGGCTTGCGCCGCAACACCCGGGCCAGGGCCTGGCGACCATGGCTGTCCCACAACCCCGCCAGGCCGTTGGGGAAGTACATGACCACGGCGATAAACAACCCGCCCATCAGGTACAGCCACAGCTCAGGGAAGGATTCGGAAAAGTAGGTCTTGCCATAGTTCACCAGCAACGCGCCATACACCGCGCCCAGCAACGACATGCGCCCGCCCACCGCGGCAAAGATCACCATCTCGATGGACGGCACGATGCCCACGAACGACGGCGACATAAAGCCCACCTGCAAGGCAAACATCGCCCCGCCAATCGCCGAGAACGCCGCCGCCACGCAGAACACGAAAATCTTGAAACTGGCCACGTCATACCCGGAAAACCGTACCCGCTCTTCCTTGTCACGCATGGCCATCAACAGCCGGCCCAGTTTCGAGGCGAGGATGAAACGGCCAATGAAAATGCAGCCAAACAACAGCCCGGCGTTGATGAAATACAGGATCATCTTCGCGCCGTCACCGCGCAGGTCCCAGCCCAGCAGGGTCTTGAGGTCAGTAATGCCATTGACACCACCGGTAAGGCCTTGCTGGCCGACGATCAGCACCGTGAGGATCAGCGCAATCGCCTGGGTGACGATGGAGAAATACACATCGCCCACCCGCCGCTTGAACAGCGCCATGCCGATGATGAACGCCAGCAGCACCGGCACCGCAATCACCGCGAACAGGGTGAAGGTGAAGCTGTGGAACGGCTGCCAGAGCCACGGCAATTCGGTGATCTGGTTCCAGTCCATGAAGTCCGGGATGCCCGGGGTGGACTGGATCTTGGTGCTGATCGGGTCCGAGGCCTCAAGCTTCAGGAACATCGCCATGCAGTAGCCGCCGACGCCGAAAAACACCCCCTGCCCGAGGCTGAGAATCCCGCCATAGCCCCAGCACAGCACCAGGCCCACCGCGACGAACGCGTAGGTCAGGTACTTGCCGACCATGTTCAGCCGGAAGGCGTCCAGGGTCAGCGGGAACACCACGAGGATCAACAGCGCCAACAGCACGATGCCGATCAGGTTTTGCTGGCCGCCCAGCAGTTTGTCTAGAGCCTTCATCGGTTCGCCTCTACTTGCGCACTTTGATGGAGAACAACCCTTGCGGGCGCAGCATCAGGATCAGGATCACCGACGACAGCGTCAGCACCTTGGCCATCGAGCCACTGAGGAAAAACTCCGACAGCGATTGGGTCTGGGCAATCACGAACGCCGAGGCAATGGTGCCGAACAGGCTTTGCGCGCCGCCGAATACGACGACCAGGAAGGTGTCGACGATGTACTGCGAACCGGCGGTCGGCCCGGTGGAGCCGATGGTGGTGAACGCCGCACCGGCCACGCCCGCCACGCCGCAGCCGAGGGCGAAGGTCATGCGGTCGACCTTGCGCGTGTTGATGCCCACCGCCCGGCTCATCAAGCGGTTCTGCACGGTGGCGCGCACCTGCAAGCCCCAGCGCGAACGGTAGAGCATGACGAAGATCGCCCCGGTCAGCAGCACGGTCAGGCCCATCATGAACAGGCCGTTGCGCGGGATCTCGATGGCGTCGCTGAGGTTCACCGAACCCATCAGCCAGGCCGGCGGTTCGGCACTCACTTCACGGGCGCCGAACACCGAGCGGAAGGTTTGCTGCATCACCAGGGACAAACCCCAGGTGGCGAGCAAGGTGTCCAGTGGCCGCTTGTACAAGCGGCTGATCATCGCCCATTCCACCAGCCAGCCCACGGCGCCCGCGACGAGGAATGACAGGGCAATGGCAACGAAAAAGTAGTACGGCTGAAAGCTCGGCGCGAAATGCGCGGTAAGGCTGGAACAGACGTAGGTGGTGTAGGCGCCAATGGTCAGGAACTCACCGTGGGCCATGTTGATCACGCCCATCTGGCCGAAGATGATTGCCAGTCCCAATGCCATCAGCAACAGCACGCAGAACACGGACAAGCCGTTGAACCCCTGCATCGCCGCGATGGCTCCAAATTCCGATAGCCATTCCATGATGATGGTCTCCTGAGCGGGAGGTTGAAATGCAATCTGCTTCTGCTTTATGTGGGAGCTGGCTTGTGTGGGAGCGGGCTTGCTCGCGAATACGGTGTGTCAGTACCGGATGCACTCACTGATTCACCGCTTTCGCGAGCAAGCCCGCTCCCACACAAAACCAGTTCCCACATTCAGATCAGCGCCAGACCCGAGGTTATTGATAGCCTTTCGGAAACGGATTCGGCTCGATCAGATCCGACTCGTAGATCACCTTGAACTGCCCGTTTGGCTGCACTTCACCAATGCGCGACTTGCTCCACAGGTGATGGTTTTCGTGGATCTTCACATAGCCTTCCGGCGCGTTTTTCAGCTCGATGCCAGGCGATGCGGCGACGACTTTATCCACGTCGAAACTGCCGGCCTTCTCCACCGCCGCTTTCCACAACCAGGGGCCGAGGTAGGCCGCCTGGGTCACATCACCGATCACTGCATCCTTGCCGTACTTGGCCTTGAACGCTTCCACGAAGGCTTTGTTGTTCGGGTTGTCGAGGCTCTGGAAGTACTTCATCGAGGCATAGAAGCCGGCCATGTTTTCGCCGCCGATGCCCAGCAGTTCGTCTTCGGTCACCGACAGGGTCAACAGGGTTTGCTTGGACGCATTCACGCCCGCTGCGTTGAGCTGTTTGTAGAAGGCCACGTTGGAGCCGCCCACCACGGCCGCAAACACCACGTCAGGCTTTTTCAGCTTGACCTTGTTGATCAGCGAACCGAACTGGGTATTGCCCAGCGGGTAGTAGTCTTCGCCGACCACGGTGCCGTGCAGGACATTTTCAATGTGCTTGCGCGCGATCTTCATCGAGGTGCGCGGCCAGATGTAGTCCGAGCCCACCAGGTAGAAGGTTTTGGCGCCCTTGGTCTTGGCGATCCAGTCGAGGCTGGCAAGGATTTGCTGGGTCGCTTCCTGGCCGGTGTAGATCACGTTTTTCGACTGTTCCAGGCCTTCATAGAAGGTCGGGTAGTAGAGCAGGCCGTTTTCTTTCTCGAAGATCGGCAATACGGCTTTACGTGAAGCGGAGGTCCAGCAGCCGAACACTGCAGCCACCTTGTCGTTCACCAGCAGTTTCTTGGCCTTTTCGGCGAAGGTCGGCCAGTCGGACGCGCCGTCTTCCTGGATCACCTTGATCTGCCGCCCGAGGATCCCGCCCGAGGCGTTGATCTGCTCGATGGCCAGGCGTTCGGCCTGGATCGAACCGGTTTCGGAAATCGCCATGGTGCCGGTGGCCGAGTGCAACTGGCCGACGGTGACTTCGGTGGGCGTCACCGCCAGGCCTTCGTTGTCGGCCATGACGCCATGGCTGAACAGACTCGCCGCCAGCAGTGATAAGGCCAACAACGGTTTGGAGCGGATCAATCGTGATTCCATGGGGCGACTCCTCTGCAATGAGGGGTTCAGCATGGCGGCAGGTGGCCACGGCGGGTATACGCAGCCTGACGTAACGGGGTACGTCATTTGACGTATGCCGTTGCGCACCATTTTCGAGCAGGATCCCGCCCGCCTTGGGAAAGGAAACCCCTGTGGCGAGGGAGCTTGCTCCCGTTGGGCTGCGCAGCGGCCCCAAAACCGGCGACCCGGTTCTGCCTGGAAAAATGAAGTGGTCTTGCTGGGCCTGCTTCGCAGTCCAACGGGAGCAAGCTCCCTCGCCACGAAGAGCGCACCCCGCAGGACTGGGGCACGAATATTGCTGCCATCTCCCCATCCTTGCAGGAGTTCCCCACCGTGCACCCCCTCCCCGGCACCCAGCGCATCGTCAAGATCCGCCGCGACTACAACTCCTGGGTCGCCGACGAGACCATGGAAGACTACGCCCTGCGCTACACCCCGAAGTCCTTCCGCAAATGGTCGGAACTGCGCATCGCCAACACCGCCTTGGGCGCGGTGTCGTTCCTGGCGCTGGAGGCCATCGGCGGCGTATTGGCCTTGAGCTACGGCTTTACCAACACCTTCTGGGCGATCCTCGCCATCAGCCTGGTGATCTTTCTCACCGGCCTGCCCATCAGCTACTACGCCGCCCGCTATGGCGTAGACATGGACCTGCTGACCCGCGGCGCGGGCTTCGGTTACATCGGCTCCACCATCACCTCGCTGATCTACGCCAGCTTCACCTTCCTGTTCTTCGCCCTGGAAGCGGCGATCATGGCCCTTGCCCTGGAGTTGTATTTCCATATCCCGCTGGCCATCGCCTATGTCATCTGTTCACTGCTGGTGATCCCGCTGGTGGCCTACGGCGTAACGCTGATCAGCCGCCTGCAATTGTGGACGCAACCGCTGTGGCTGGTGCTGCTGGTGCTGCCCTATGGCTTCGTGTTGTGGAAAAACCCCGAGGCCTTCAGCGACTGGACCAGCTTTGTCGGCCGCAGCAGCGACGGTGGCGACTTCAATCTGCTGTCGTTCTGCGCCGCCTGCACCGTGGCGCTGTCGCTGGTCACGCAGATCGGCGAACAGGTGGACTACCTGCGCTTCCTTCCGGAAAAAACCAGCGCCAACCGCAAGCGCTGGTGGGCCGCGCTGTTATGCGCCGGGCCCGGCTGGATCGTGCCGGGGGCGTTGAAAATGTTCGCCGGGGCGTTCCTGGCGTTCCTCGCCCTGCAACATGAAATCCCCATGGAGCGCGCCGCCGAGCCAACCCAGATGTACCTCGTCGCGTTCGGCTATGTGTTCTCCTCTCCCGAATGGGCGCTGGGGGCGATGGTGCTGTTCGTGTTCATCTCGCAGATGAAGATCAACCTGACCAACGCCTACGCCGGCTCCCTGGCCTGGTCGAACTTCTTTGCCCGCGTGACCCACAGCCACCCCGGCCGCGTGGTGTGGCTGGTGTTCAACGTCGCCATTGCGCTGATGCTGATGGAGCTCGGCGTGTTCGATGTGATCGAGCAGGTGCTGGGGCTCTACGCGAATATCGCGATTGCCTGGATCGGCACGCTGGTAGCGGACCTGGTAATCAACAAGCCCCTGGGCCTGTCGCCCAAACACATCGAATTCAAGCGTGCGCACCTCTACGACATCAACCCGGTGGGCGTCGGCTCGATGCTGATTGCCTCGCTGCTGTCGATCCTCGCCCACTTCGGCCTGTTCGGCGCCCTGGCCCAGGCCGCGCCACCGTTTGTCGCGCTGGGCACCGCGTTAATCATGGCGCCGCTATTGGCGTGGCTGACCAAGGGCCGCTACTACATTGCGCGCAGCAGCGAGGCGCAATTGATTCACCCGCAACCCGGCACCGGCCTGGTGATCTGCGGGCTGTGCAGCAACCCGTTCGAGACCGCCGACATGGCGTTCTGCCCGGCCTACAGCACGCCGATCTGCTCGCTCTGTTGCTCACTGGATGCGCGTTGCGGCGACCGTTGCAAACCCCACGCGCGCCTGGCCAGCCAGTTCGAAGGGGTGTTGCGCTGGTTGCTGCCGACCACGCTGGTACCGCGCCTGCATACGCGACTGGCGCATTACCTCGGATTGTTGATGGCGCTGGTGCTGATGCTCGCCGGGGCGCTGGCGCTGATCTACATGCAGGCGGCCCAGGGTTTGCCCCATTCGCAAACCTTGTACCAGGCGTTTTTCAAGGCGTTCCTCACGCTCTCGGTGCTGGCCGCCGTACTCGCCTGGTGGGTAGTACTCACCCGCGAAAGCCGGCGGGTGGCCCAGGAAGAATCCGACCGGCAAACCTCGCTGCTGATGCAGGAGATCGCCGCCCACAGCCTCACCGACCAGGCCCTGCAACAGGCCAAGGAAGCCTCGGAAGCAGCGAACGCGGCCAAGAGTCGCTACGTCACCGGGCTGTCCCACGAGCTGCGCACGCCGCTCAACAGCATCCTCGGCTTCACCCAGATTCTGCAGCGCGACAGTGCCATGCCCGAACAGCATCAGGATGCCCTGGCGACCATCCTGCGCAGCGGCTCGCACCTGCTGTCGCTGATCGACGGCCTGCTGGACGTGGCGAAGATCGAGGCCGGCAAGCTGCGCCTGGAGCTCACCGAAATCCCCTTCCCGGAACTGATCCACGACCTGGAGCAGATGTTCACCCCCCAGGCCGAAGACAAGGGCCTGCGCTTTCGCCTGGACTGCGTGGGCAAGATCCCCGCCGTAGTGCGCGGCGATGAAAAACGCGTGCGGCAGATCCTGATCAACCTGCTGGGCAACGCGATCAACTTTACCGACAGCGGCGAGGTGCGCCTGCGGGTCAGCTACATGCGCGAGACCGCCAACTTCGAAATCATCGACACCGGCATCGGGATTGACCCCGAACAGATCGAGCGGATTTTCCAGCCGTTTGAACGCGGCGACCTGATGCGCCAGGACAAGGGCGTGGGTCTGGGCCTGACCATCACACGCATGCTGACCTCGCTGATGGGCGGCGAATTGCGGGTGGTCAGCGAGCTGGACAAGGGCACCTGCTTCCAGGTACGGCTGTTCCTGTCCCAGGTCCGCGTGCCGCAAGCGGTGGTGCATGTGGAGCACGACATCATCGGCTACCACGGCGAACGACGGCGCATCCTGGTGGTGGATGACCACGTGGACCATCGCAAGGTGCTCAGCGGCATGCTCACGCCCCTGGGCTTCGAGGTGTCCCAGGCCAGCAACGGCCAGGAGGCGATCCGCCAGGTGGCGCTGCTGTCGCCGGACCTGATCTTGATGGACCTGTCGATGCCGACCATGGACGGCTGGGCCACCAGCCGGATGATCCGGCGTAATGCGCTGTCTGCCGCGCCGATTATCATCATCTCCGCCAACGCCTTCACTGACGACCGCGAACGCAGCATCGCCGGCGCCTGCAACGACTACCTGGCCAAGCCGGTGCGTACCCCTGAACTGCTCGGACGCCTGCAACTGCACCTGGACTTGCAATGGCTGCGCCGTCGCACACCGCTCGCCGCGCCGGTCGCGACCCAAGGCGCGCTACCCAGCGCAGAAGAACTCGCGGTGCTCGCCGAACTGAGCGCCATTGGCTATGTGCGTGGTTTGCATGAAAAGCTCGACGCCATCGTGCTGGACAGCCCAGGTACCGCACCGTTCATCAACAAGCTCCGGGCCTTGCTGAAAAGCTTTCGCCTGGAAGAACTCAACCGCATCCTGAAGGAGGCCGAAGATGAATGCCTTGACCCACAGCGCTGAGCCCGGCGTGGTGCTGATTGTCGACGACACCCCGGACAACCTGGCCATGCTCTCCGACGCCCTGGACGACGCCGGCTACATGGTGCTGGTGGCGCTGGACGGCCTCAGCGCGCTGAACCGCGTGCAACGCCGACGCCCGGATTTGATCCTGCTGGACGCGGTGATGCCCGGCCTGGACGGCTTTGAAACCTGCCGCCGGCTCAAGGCACAACCGGCCAGCGCGGATATTCCGGTGGTGTTCATGACCGGGCTGACCGACAGCAAGCATGTGGTGCAGGGGTTCGAGGTGGGCGGCAGCGATTACGTGACCAAGCCGATCCAGACCGATGAAGTGCTGGCGCGGGTGGCGGCGCATTTGCGTACGTCGCGGATTTTGCTGTCGGCGCGGGCGGCGACACAGCCGAGCGTCATCACCCTGGAGGATGAGCCGGCGCACAAGCTATTGTCGGCGCGGTTTCAGTTGACGGAGCGGGAAGTGGAAGTGCTGCGTTGGGTGGCGTGTGGCAAGACCAATCGGGATATTGGCGACATTCTTGGGTTGAGTCCGAGGACGGTGAACAAGCATCTGGAGCATGTGTATGTGAAGTTGGGAGTGGAGACGCGCACGGCGGCGACTTCGGTGGCGATGGCGGCGATGAGTCCAACCCGGATCCCACAGATGGCCACGGTCTAAAATGTGGGAGCGGGCTTGCTCGCGAATGCGGTGTGTCAGTCACCAAATTTTTTACTGATACACCGCATTCGCGAGCAAGCCCGCTCCCACATTTGATCTGTGTCGTTACTGGTATTACCTACCCGCCGAAGATCTGCGACGGCCGGCGCAACGTCGGGTCAAACGGATTGATCTTCGGCCCAATCGCCGCCGCCTCGCGCTTCAACAACTCCACCACCGTCGGCAACCGCCCCGGCCCCAGCCGGTCGCTGATAGTCGCCACACTCAACGCCGCCACCGCATGCCCATTACGATCCAGGATCGGCACCGCCAACCCGGCCATGCCTTCCAGCACCCCGGTATTGCGCGCCGCATACCCCAACCGCCGCACACTCTCCACCTCCGAACGCAAAAACACCTCGTCGTACAGGTGAAAATCCTTGAGCCGCGGCAAGTTGTAGCGGATCACCGTCTCGCGCTCTTCCTCCGGCAAAAACGCCAAAATCGCCAGGCTGCCCTGCCCCACGCCCAGCGCCACGCGGCCGCCGATATCACCGGTAAAGGTACGGATCGGATACGGCCCTTCACTGCGGTCCAGGCAGATCGCATCAAACCCGCTGCGCGCCAGCAGGAACAATGAATCCCCCAACGACGCACTGAGGCGCAACATGCTCGGCCGCACCAGGTCCCGCAGGTTGCCGGTGTTGCCCGCATTCGCCGCCAGTGCGAAGAACTCCAGGCTCAGCCGATAGCGCTTGCTGCGCGCATCCTGCTCCACCATGCCCTCGTCCATCAGGCTGCGCAGCAGTCGGTGGGTGGTGGGTTGCGACAGCCCCACCTGCTGCGCCAGTTGCGTCACCCGTTCACCACCGTCCGGCGCCGCGCCGAGGATGCGCAGTAATGCAAACAACCGGGAGACGCCACCGGCGCCGACTTCCTTGACACTTTCATTCCGCTCAGTGGAATCCATAAGCCGATATCTCACACTAAATTCTGGTCAGTGAATGAAACTGAAAAAAGTACTCTATCCAGTGAAATTCCATCTTCCGCCATCCTAGTCTTTCGCCCTAATCTGCGTCCACAGGGGCGAAATGAACAACTAACGGCAGCCGACTCAAGATCGAGCGCCAACGCACCCGCAACACCCTTTTCGCATCTGCCCAAAACAAAAAAGCGCGTTTCGACGCGACTCAAAAAGGTGGAACGCAGACATGGCTTTTCTCCAACTCAACGCCTTGAGCAAACGCTACGGCGCCGTCGACGCGGTGGTCGCCACTGATCTTGCGGTGGAAAAAGGCGAATTCGTGTCCCTGCTCGGCCCCTCGGGCTGCGGCAAGACCACCACCTTGCAAATGATCGCCGGCTTCGTCGACGTCACCGGTGGCCAGATCGTCCTCGACGGTCGCGACATCACCCACGCCAAACCCGCCAGCCGCGGCCTGGGCGTGGTGTTCCAGAGCTACGCGCTGTTCCCCCACATGAGCGTGCGCGACAACGTCGCCTTCGGCCTGAAGATGCGCAAGGTGCCTGCCACGGAGATCGCAAGCAGAGTCAAGACCGTGCTGGAACTGGTGCGCCTGGCGCCCCACGCCGAGCGCTACCCGCGGGAACTGTCCGGCGGTCAGCGCCAGCGCGTGGCCCTGGCCCGCGCCCTAGTGATCGAGCCGCCGGTGTTGCTGCTGGACGAGCCCCTCTCCAACCTCGACGCCAACCTGCGGGAAGAGATGCAGTTTGAGATCCGTCGCATCCAGTGTGAAGTCGGGATCACCACCCTGATGGTCACCCACGACCAGGCCGAGGCGCTGTCCATCAGCGACCGGGTAGTAGTGATGCAGGCCGGGCGCGTGACGCAGATCGACGCGCCGTACAAACTCTATGAACACCCGCGCACGCGCTTTATCTCGGACTTTGTCGGCAAGGCCAACCTGCTGGCGGGCGACTTCGATCAACTCGGCGCGCCGCAAGTGCGCTTTGAACCGGGCAACGGCGAGCTGACCCTGAGCCTGCGCCCGGAAAAGATCGACCTGGTGGCCGCCGGCTCGGGTCGCCTGCAAGGCAGGATCCTCAACAGCTACTTCTTCGGCAGCCAATGGCTGTATCGCATCAAGACCGAGATCGGCGAGCTGACCGTGGTCCGCCGCAATGACGGCAGCGCGCCATTGGCTTGCGGCGCTGCAGTGGGCCTGGACTGGGAGTCGAACCTGTTGCGGGTGCTGGCAGCGGATGAGGTGCGCGCATGAGCCGTGGCTACCTGTTGTCGTTGCCGGCGCTGGTGTTGTTTTTCGGGCTGCTGATCCTGCCCCTGGGCCTGACACTGGTGCTGTCGTTCAACGTGTTCGACTATCAGGTAGGGGTGAAGGCCGATGAGTGGACCTTCGCCCACTACCTGTCGCTGTTCAGCGATTCGTACTTCTACGAGATCTTCTGGCGCACCTTCTGGATCAGTGCCCTGGTGACCTTGCTCTGCGTGGTGATCGGCGTGCCCGAGGCCTACATCCTCAGCCGCATGGGCACGCCATGGCGCTCGATCTTCCTGATCCTGATCCTCACCCCGCTGTTGATTTCGGTGGTGGTGCGGGCCTTCGGCTGGAGCCTGCTGCTGGGTGCCGATGGCCTGGTGAACCAGGTGATCCAGGCCCTGGGCGGCAAGCCGGTGAAGCTGCTGTACACCTCGTTCGCCGTGATCATCGCACTGGTGCACGTGATGCTGCCGTTCATGATCATCCCGGTGTGGACCTCCCTGCAGAAGCTCGACCCGTCGGCGGAACAAGCGGCGCTGTCCCTGGGTGCCAGCCAGGCCACGGTGATGCGCAAGATCGTGTTGCCGCAGGTGATGCCCGGCGTGCTGTCCGGCACCCTGATCGTGTTCGGCCTGGCTGCCAGCTCCTTCGCGATCCCCGGCCTGCTGGGCGGACGCCGCCTGAAGATGGTCGCCACGGTGGTCTACGACCAATACCTCTCGGAACTCAACTGGCCCATGGGCGCGACCATCGCGGTGGTGCTTCTGTTGGTCAACTTGCTGATCATGCTGAGCTGGAACCGCATGGTCGAAGGCCGCTACAAAAAGTCCCTGGGAGTATAAGACGATGTCCAGAAACGGTCCTTTGGCCCTGGGCTTTCACGGCCTGGTGGTGCTGTTCATGATGGCGCCGCTGGTGGTGGTGTGCCTCGTGGCCTTCACCCCGGAAAATACCTTGAGCCTGCCCACTTCGGGCTTCTCCCTGCGCTGGTTTCATGCGGTGTTCGAGCGCGCGGACTTTATCCAGGCGTTCTACAACAGCCTGGTCCTGGCGTTCGTTGCCGCCACCCTGGCGACGTTGATCGCGGTGCCGGCGGCGCTGGCAATCAGTCGCTACCAGTTCCCCGGCCGTAACTTCTTCAGTGCGCTGTTCCTCTCGCCGATCATCATCCCGCACCTGGTGCTGGGGGTGGCGATGCTGCGGCTGTTCGCAATGATGGGCGTCAACGGCAGCTTCACCTGGTTGATGCTGGCCCACGTGGTGATCATCACGCCTTACGTATTGCGCCTGGTATTGGCGGCCGCCATCGGCATTGACCGCAGCGCCGAGCAGGCTGCCGAATCCCTCGGCGCCAGCCGCTTCACCCTGTTTCGCCAGATCACCTTGCCGATGATTCTGCCCGGCGTGGCCGGCGGCTGGTTGCTGGCGTTCATCAACAGTTTCGATGAAGTGACCCTGTCGATCTTTGTCAGCTCGCCGGCCACCCAGACCTTGCCGGTGCGCATGTACGTGTACGCCACCGAATCCATCGACCCGATGATGGCGGCCGTGTCGGCGCTGGTGATCGGGTTGACGGCGGCGGCCATGATTCTGCTGGACCGGGTCTACGGCCTGGATCGCGTGTTGGTAGGGAAACATTGATGGCACTGTTCAAACGACTGGCCGAGACCGAGCGGCCCAGCCTGGCGTTCACCCTCGATGGGCAGCCTGCCACGGGCCTGCTTGGGGACACCTTGCTGACTGCCGTACTGACCTGCGCCGAGCACCTGCGGGGCAGTGATTTCAGCGCCGAACGCCGCGCCGGTTTCTGCTTGATGGGGGCCTGCCAGGATTGCTGGGTACGCCTGGAAGATGGTCGGCGAGTGCGCGCCTGTTCGACCTTGCTGGAAGACGGCCAGGCGATTCGCCGTGACCCGGGGCGCCAGGCATGAAGAGCGTGGTGATAGTGGGCGCAGGCCCAGCGGGCATTACCGCAGCCCGGACCTTGCTGGACCATGGCGTAACCCCGGTGTTGGTGGACGAGAGCCTGCGCGGTGGCGGCCAGATCTATCGGCGCCAGCCGGCGAACTTCCAGCGCTCGGCCAAGCAGCTGTATGGGTTTGAAGCGGGCAAGGCGACAGCGCTGCATCGCACCATGGATGAGCTGGCCACCCGGATCGACTACCGGCCGGAAACCCTGGTGTGGAATGCGGAAAATGGCCGCCTGGACATGCTCAACAACGGCCACGCCGAAAGCATCGAATACACGCAGATCATCGTCGCCACGGGCGCCACCGACCGCATCCTGCCCGTGCCGGGCTGGACGCTGCCCGGTGTGTACAGCCTGGGCGCGGCGCAAATCGCGCTGAAGTATCAAGGCTGCGCCATCGGTGAGCGCGTCGCGTTTTGCGGCAGCGGGCCGTTGCTGTACCTGGTGGCGTATCAGTACGCCAAGGCCGGGGCCAAGGTGGTGGCGGTGCTCGACAGCGCGCCGTTCAGCGCCCAATGCCGCGCCCTGCCGGCATTGCTCGGCCAGCCGGCGACCCTGGCCAAGGGTTTGTACTACCGCGCCTGGCTCACGGCCCACGGCATCCCGGTGCATCAAGGGGCAACGTTGTCGCGGATTGAGGGCGAGCAGCGGGTCAGGGGCATCCGCTGGGATCAGCACAACATCAACTGTGATGCCGTGGCCTTCGCCCATGCCCTGCGCAGCGAGACCCAACTGGCGGATTTACTTGGGTGTGAATTTGCCTGGAATGCATTGAACCGCGCCTGGTTGCCCCAGCGAGATGCGGCCGGGCGTAGCAGTGTCGCGGGCGTGTATCTGGCTGGCGACGGTGCCGGAATCATGGGCGCCGATGCGGCGCAAATGGCCGGCGAGCGAGCGGCATTGGCCTTGCTCGAAGACAGCGGTGTTGCCATCGACCACCGTCGCGGGCCCGTGCTGGAACAACAACTGGCAGGTATCCAGCGCTTTCGCCACGGCCTGGAAACCGCCTTCCCCTTCCCGGAAAACTGGGCCGCTGAAGCTCCGGACGAACTGATCCTGTGCCGCTGTGAAGAAGTCAGCGTCGGCGAAGTACGCGCGGTGGTGGATGAAGGCCACTGGGAAGTGAACCGGGTCAAGGCCCATTGCCGGGTTGGCATGGGCCGCTGCCAGGGCCGGATGTGCGGGCTGGCGGCGGCGGAAATCGTTGCCCAGCGCAGTGGCCGCGAGATTGAAAACGTTGGCCGCCTGCGTGGCCAGGCACCGATCAAACCCTTGCCGTTTGGCGTGGAGGTGCAGCCATGATCGACAGTGAAGTGATCGTGTTGGGTGGCGGGATTGTCGGGGCCTCGGCGGCTTTGATGCTGGCGCAAAAAGGTCGGCGCGTGGTGCTGCTGGAGCGGGACTTTTGTGGCTCGCACTCCAGTGGTGTGAACTATGGCGGCGTGCGGCGCCAGGGGCGGCCATTGCACCAACTGCCGCTATCGCAACGTGCCCATGAGCTATGGTCCGACTTGCCGGGGCTGATTGGCATTGACGGCGAATACGTGCGCTCCGGGCATTTGAAACTGGCCCGCAGTCATGACGATCTGGCGGCTCTGCAGGCTTACGCCGACGCTACTCGCGGCTTTGGCCTGGGCCTGCAAATGCTCGACCACGCTCAACTGCGCGCCCGGTTCCCGTGGGTGGGTGATGTGGCAGTCGGCGCGTCGTTATGCCCCGAAGACGGCCACGCCAATCCGCGCCTGGTCTCCCCCGCCTTTGCCCGCGCAGCGCAACGCCACGGTGCTCGGGTGATGGAGCAAACCGAAGTCACCCATCTTGAACATGACGGCCAGCGGTTTCAGTTGCGCTGTGCCAATGGGCTGCAGCTGCAAGCCCCCTGGCTGCTGAACTGCGCCGGCGCCTGGGCCGGCACCGTGGCCGCGCACTTTGGCGAGCCGGTGCCGATGACCTCGGCGCACCCGGCGATGCTGGTGACCGAGCCGTTACCGGTGGTGATGGACGTGAGCACCGGGGTGGAAGGCGGCGGGATTTATGCGCGGCAAGTCGCCCGGGGCAATTGCATCCTCGGTGGCGGGCGCGGCTTTGCCCTGGGCCCGCAACAAGCCCGCCCGGGCCAGGCGGCAGTGCTGGAGATTCTGCGCAATGCCGGCGAGTTGTACCCGTTCCTCAAGGGTGCCCAGGCGATCCGTACCTGGAGCGGCACCGAAGGTTATCTGCCCGACCACGAACCGGTGATCGGCGACAGCAGCACCCAACCCGGCCTGCTCCACGGTTTCGGCTTTGCCGGCGCCGGGTTCCAGCTCGGCCCTGCGGTCGGTGAAGCCCTGGCAGAGATCGTCTGCACGGGGGCCAGCCGGCAGCCCATCGAAGCATTTTCCATCCGTCGTTTCCAAGCCTGAGAGGAAGATTCATGCACATGATCAAACGTACTGCGCTGTCTTGCCTGTCCCTCGCCCTGTTGAGCACGGCGGCCCACGCCGCACCGACGCTTTACCTGGGCATGAACGGCGGCACAATGGAGCGGGTCTACGCCGACAAGGTGCTGCCCGCGTTCGAAAAGGCCAATAACGTCAAGGTGGTGATCGTGCCGGGCACCTCGTCGGACATCCTGGCCAAGGTGCAGGCCAACAAGGACAACCCGCAGATGCACGTGATGTTCCTCGACGACGGCATCATGTACCGCGCGATTTCCATGGGGTTGTGCGAGAAGCTCACGCCCAACCCGATCCTGGACCAGATTCCGGCCAAGGCGAAGATCAAGGAAGAAGCGGTTGCGGTGACGCTCGGGGTGACCGGGTTGGGTTACAACGCCAAGATGTTCAAGGAAAAGGGCTGGGCGCCGCCGACGTCGTGGATGGACCTGGCCGACCCGCGCTTCAAGGACAAGGTGGTGTTCCAGTCGTTGGCCTCGTCCACATTTGGGTTGCACGGGTTCCTCATGTTCAACCGGATTCAGGGGGGCAGCGAGACCAACGTGGAGCCGGGGTTCAAGGCCTGGCCGAAAACCGTCGGGCCCAACGTGCTGGAGTACATCGCCAGCTCGGCGAAGATTTCCGAGATGGTGCAGACGGATGAGGCGGCGATCTTTCCGCTGACGCCGACGCAGGTGACCACGCAGCAGTTGTTGGGTGTGCCGATGGAGTATGCGCAGCCGAAGGAAGGCGCGGTGGTGTTGAACGTGGCGGAGTGTGTGATTGCGCGGAATGACCAGCCGGAGTTGGCGCAAAAACTGGCGCAGTTCTTGTTGACCGCAGAGGCTCAGGCGCCGGCTTTGGAACTGGGGGATCAGATTCCTTCGAATCCTACGACGCCGACTACCGACAAAACCCGGGCGCGGGTGGAGGCGATGAACAGTTATTTGCAGACGGCGATTTCGATTGACTGGGACCAGGTGAACCAGGCACGGCCCGAGTGGAATGCGCGGTGGAGTCGGTCGATTGAGCGGTAGGCTTTGGGGGTGAATATCCGTTATTTGGGTGATGGCTTAAATTGGTTCCGCTCTTACAGCGG
>NZ_JACAPY010000042.1:1884-27717 GCF_013385455.1 Pseudomonas sp. G1002 | reverse complement strand
AGCGAGGCGCCGACAGGCGGGGCAGAGCCCTTTGCTTACTTTGGGGCTTTTCCAAAGTGAGTCGCTGTAAGAGCGAAACCATAAGTAGCCGTTACCTAAAAAACGGATATACACCCAACATCAACGTAAAGAACCCGTATAGATTCACCCCCAGCCGTAACGTTTAAGTCGTCTCTATTGAGCAACTAATCCCCCCTCCACTACTGTGACCTCCACCCCAATAACCCCCGCAGGAAGTCATCGTGGAAAGTTCAACGTTAGGCATGATCGTCCTCTCAATGATCGCCCTGTTCGGCGCCGCCGCGTTTTGCTTCGAACAACTCGCCACCCGCGAATCAAAGAAAAAGAAAGCCAAATAAGCTGATCATCAAAAGCAGCAAAACCCCAGTGCTTCAAGGGATACCCCGCCCCCGGGTTATCCCTTTTTTCCGTTCGCCCACCCCACCGTCCTCTATACACCGTCTTAATACCCAAACCCGCAATCAGTGCCCGAACTTGATACCCAACCTCTTAACCTCCCCGCGTCCGCAATCGCGGCTTATTAATCAGGGGAGTTCCACCGTGCTCACACTCAAGTTCATCTATATCGCCAGCGGCCTATGCGCCGTCGGGCTGTTCGCTTATCTGGGCTACGCCCTCATTCGCGCCGAAAAGTTCTAGGGAGCCCCACCATGTACGACATGATTTTTGTAGGCCTCTCCCTGGTGTTTTTCGCCGCGACAACCATGGCCATTGTCGCCATGGGCAAGATTTGAACGGAGCCTCGACATGCTAAGCACTTTGCTGGAATTTGCGCTGGTCCTGGGGTTGATGACCGGGCTCGCCGTGCTGATGGGCAAGTGGCTGACCCGGGTGTTTACCGGAACCCGCCACGCCCTGCCGGAACGTTATACCTATCGCCTGCTGGGCATCGACCCGCTGGAAACCATGAGCTGGGCCCGCTACGGCTCGGCCCTGTTGCTGTCGAACGCCGCGATGATGGTGCTCGGCTATCTCATCCTGCGGTTACAGGCCGTCATGCCGATCAACCCACTCGGGCTGGCCGCACAAACCCCGGACCTGGCGTTCAATACCGCCGCTTCCTTTATCACCAACACCAACTGGCAGGCGTACTCGGGCGAAACCAGCCTGTCGAACTTCAGCCAGATGGCAGTAATCACCTTCCTGATGTTCGTCGGCGCCACCTCGGGCGTGGTCGCCGCAGCCGGTTTTATCCGTGGCCTGAGTCGCTCAAGCTCGGCGGATATCGGCAACTTCTGGGTCGACTTCACTCGCACCCTGTACCGCGTGATGCTGCCGCTGTGCGTGGGCATGGCCCTGGTGTATGTGTGGCAAGGCATGCCGCAGACCTTTTCCTCCCAAGCCCTGGCCACCACCCTGGAAGGCGCGCAGCAACAACTGATTGTCGGCGCCGTGGCGAGCTTTGAATCGATCAAGCATATCGGCACCAACGGCGGCGGCTTCTTCAGCATGAACGCCGCGCACCCGTTCGAAAACCCGACGCCGCTGACCAACGCCCTGCACATCCTCAGCATGTTGCTGATCCCGTCGGCGCTGACCTACACCTTCGGCAGCATGCTGCTGCAACGCCGTCAGGGCTGGGTGTTTTTCGGCACCTTCCTGGTGATGTTCTTAGGCTTTCTCGCTCTGGTGTATGGCGCCGAGCAAAACGGCAACCCGCTGCTGACCCAGGCCGGTGCCAACCAGGCGCTGTCCATCGAACAAAGCGGCGGCAATATGGAAGGCAAGGAACTGCGTTTCGGCATTGCCGACAGCAGCCTGTTTATCGCCACCACCACCGCGGCCACCACCGGTTCGGTCAACGCGATGCATGACTCATTGACCCCCATGGGCGGCTTCGTGCCCCTGGCGCAGATGATGCTCAACTGCGTGTTCGGCGGCGACGGCGTGGGCTTTATCAACCTGATCCAGTACGCGCTGCTGACGGTGTTCCTGGTGGGCATGATGATCGGCCGCAGCCCGGAATTCCTCGGCAAGAAGATCGAGGCTCGGGAGATAAAACTGGTGATGCTCTCGGTGCTCGCGCACCCCATCAGCATCCTCGGTTTCACCGCCCTCGCCGCCCTGTGGCCCGACACCATGGCCAGCCTGAATAACCTCGGCCCCCACGGTTTCAGCGAGGTGCTCTACGCCTACACCTCGGGCACCGCCAACAACGGTTCGGCGTTCGCCGGGCTGAACGCCAATACGCCGTTCTTCAACACCACCATTGGCCTGGCGATGCTGGTCGGGCGCTTCTTCACCATGCTGCCGATGCTCGCCGTGGCCGGTTCCCTGGCGATGAAAAAGACCGTGCCTGCCGGCGCCGGCACCATCCCCACCGCAACCCCGCTGTTCATGGTGCTGGTGGTGTTTGTGGTGCTGGTGGTGGGCGGCCTGACTTTCCTGCCGGCGCTCGCGCTCGGTCCGCTGGTGGAGCAACTGCAGTTGCTGTCCGGCCAGACGTACAACTAAGGACACGTTGATGACGACTCAATCGATATTCAAAGGGCTGTTGCGCCCGGTGCTGGTTTCGGCAGTGTTTTTCATGGCGCTGACCGGCCTCGCCTACCCGGTCTTCACCACCTTTGCCGCGCAGTTGCTGTTCCCGTTCCAGGCCCAGGGCTCGCTGATTGAACGCGACGGATTGGTGATCGGCTCGGCGTTGATCGGCCAGGACTTTACCAGGCCCGGCTACTTCCACGGCCGCCCGAGCATGACCCTCGGTACCAACCCGCAAGACCCGAGCAAAAGTGTCTCCCAGCCGTACAACGCCGGTTCCAGCGGCGCCAGCAACCTGGGCCCTACCAGCCAGAAACTGGTGGACCAGGTCGCGGCCCGGGTTAAAGCCTACCGCCAGGACAACGGCCTCGCCGCCGAGGCCCAGGTGCCGGTGGATGCGGTCACCGCTTCCGCCTCCGGCCTGGACCCGCATATCTCCGTGGCCAACGCACGCATCCAGCTGGCCCGGGTCGCCCGCCTGCGACAGATCCCCGAAGCCGAACTGCTGCAACTGGTGAACGAAAACACCGCGGAACGCACCCTGGGTTTGCTCGGCGAACCACGGGTCAATGTGCTGCAACTCAACCTCGCGCTGGACGCCCGCCTGCCTCTGCGCCAGCCCCCCATTGCGGCCAGTGAGTAAGAGATTCCCCCATGATCAAGAATGCTCGTTTACCTCTGTTTGATCGCGCCATCGTGCTCACCGCCTGCGGGGATGCGTTCAAGAAACTGCTGCCCCAGGCGCAGTGGAAAAACCCGGTGATGTTCGTCGTGTACCTGGGCAGCCTCCTCACCACGCTGCTGTGGTTCCAGTCCCTGGGTGGCCAGGGTGAAGCGCCCAGCGGCTTTATCCTCAGCATCTGTTTGTGGCTGTGGTTTACCGTGCTGTTCGCCAACTTTGCCGAGGCCCTGGCCGAAGGCCGCAGCCGTGCCCAGGCCGCCAGCCTGCGCGGGATGAAGCGCCAGACCCTGGCCAAGTTGCTGCAACAACCCAAACACGGCGCCGCGTGGCTGCCGACCGAAGCCACGCTGTTGCGCAAAGACCAGGTGGTGTTGATCGAAGCCGGCGACCTGGTGCCGCTGGACGGCGTGGTGATCGAAGGAGTGGCCTCGGTGGACGAAAGCGCAATCACCGGCGAATCGGCACCGGTGATTCGCGAGGCCGGCGGCGACTTTTCCTCGGTCACCGGCGGCACGCGGGTGCTGTCGGACTGGCTGGTGGTGCGCATCAGCGTCAACCCGGGCGAGTCGTTCCTCGACCGCATGATCTCGATGGTCGAATCCGCCAAGCGTCAGAAAACGCCCAACGAAGTCGCCCTGACAATTTTGCTGGTGGGCCTGACCCTGTTGTTCCTGCTGGTGATCGCGACGCTGAGCCCGTACTCGATCTTTGCCGTGGCCATGAGTGGCAGTGGCAACGTGATCAGCGCCACGGTGCTGGTGGCGTTGCTGGTGTGCCTGATTCCCACCACCATCGGCGGCCTGCTCTCGGCCATCGGCGTGGCGGGCATGAGCCGCATGATGTCGGCCAATGTGATCGCCACTTCCGGCCGCGCCGTTGAGGCGGCGGGTGACATCGACGTGTTGCTGTTGGACAAGACCGGCACCATCACGTTGGGCAATCGCCAGGCCAGCAGTTTCCTGCCGGCACCGGGGGTCAAGGAAGCTGAACTGGCCGACGCGGCGCAACTGGCGTCCCTGGCCGACGAAACCCCGGAAGGCCGCAGCATCGTGGTGCTGGCCAAGCAGAAGTTCGACATCCGCGCGCGGGACATCAACGCCCTCGGCGCAAGCTTTGTGCACTTCACTGCACAGACCCGCATGAGCGGCGTCGACCTGCCCGAAGGCCGCGGTATTCGCAAGGGTGCAGCGGATGCGATTCGCAGTCATATCGAAGCACTCGGCGGGAGCTTTCCGGCTGCATTGCAGGCCAAGGTCGACGAAGTATCGCGACGCGGCAGCACTCCGCTGGTGGTCTCGGACGGGGCCAAAGCACTCGGCGTGGTGGAGCTCAAGGACGTGGTCAAGGGCGGCATCAAGGAGCGCTTCGCCGAATTGCGGCGCATGGGCATCAAGACCGTGATGATCACCGGCGACAACCGCCTGACCGCCGCCGCGATTGCGGTGGAAGCCGGCGTGGATGACTTCCTCGCCGAGGCGCGCCCGGAAGACAAGCTGCAGCTGATCCGCGACTACCAGGCCCAGGGCAAGCTCGTGGCCATGACCGGCGACGGCACCAACGACGCCCCGGCGCTGGCCCAGGCCGACGTGGCGGTGGCGATGAACAGCGGCACCCAGGCAGCGAAAGAGGCCGGCAACATGGTCGACCTCGACAGCAACCCGACCAAGCTGATCGAAGTGGTCGAGGTGGGCAAGCAGATGCTGATGACCCGTGGCGCGCTCACCACCTTCAGCGTGGCGAATGACGTGGCGAAATATTTCGCGATCATCCCGGCGGCGTTTGTCGCGACCTATCCGCAGCTCGGCGCGCTGAACGTGATGCACCTGAGCAGCCCCAACTCGGCGATCCTCAGTGCGGTGATTTTCAACGCGTTGATCATCGTGGCGCTGATTCCGTTGGCCCTGCGCGGCGTGACGTACCGGGCGATTGGCGCGGCAGCGTTGCTCAATCGCAACCTGCTGATCTATGGCCTGGGCGGGGTGCTGGTGCCGTTTGCCGGGATCAAGCTGATTGACCTGGTGCTGACCGGGCTGGGTCTCGTGTAGCACCGCAAACCCAATGTGGGAGCGGGCTTGCTCGCGAATACGGAGTGTCAGCCAACTCGACTGTCACTGACACACCGCTTTCGCGAGCAAGCCCGCTCCCACCATTGAACCGCATTGACCAGGAATGACATGCCCGCATTAAACGAAGAACGCCCCGACCCCGACGCCCTTCTCGCCCGAGTCCAGCAGGAAGAACAGGCCGCCTTGCGCGGCAAACTGCGTATCTACTTCGGCTCCAACGCCGGGGTGGGCAAGACCTGCGCCATGCTTGACGCGGCGCAACGGGAAGTCAGCCTGGGGCGCGACGTACTCGCCGGCGTGGTGGAAACCCACGGCCGCCAGGAAACCGCCAACCTGCTCAACGGCCTCGAACAACTGCCCCGCGCCCACCGCCTGCATCACGATTTCACCCTCACCGAATTCGACCTCGACGCGGCCCTGCAACGCCATCCCGCCGTGCTGCTGGTGGATGAACTCGCCCACAGCAACGTGCCCGGCTCGCGCCACCCGAAACGCTGGCAAGACGTGGAAGAACTGCTCAGCGCCGGCATCGACGTGTGGACCACCCTCAACGTCCAGCACCTGGAAAGCCTTAACGATCTGGTGAGTGGGATCATCGGCATTCGCGTGCGGGAAACCGTACCGGACCACGTGTTCGACAATGCCCACGAAGTGGTCGTCGTGGACCTGCCGCCGGATGATCTGCTGCAACGCTTGAAGGACGGCAAGGTGTACCTGGGCCCTCAGGCCGAACGTGCGTCGCGGCACTTTTTCCGCAAGGGCAACCTGCTCGCCCTGCGGGAACTGGCCCTGCGCCGCACGGCCGACCGGGTCGACACGCAGATGCGCGTGTACCGTCGCGAACAGTCGATCAAGACCCTGTGGCCCGCCCGCGAGCGATTGCTGGTAGGCGTGGCCGGTGACGCCGGTGATGAACGCCTGGTGCGAGAAGCCGCGCGCCTGGCGCAAAAGCTCGAGGCGGACTGGATCGTGGTGCACGTCACGGCAGCCCAGGGCCGCGGCGCCAAGCGTTATCTCACAGCAATGAAAACCCTGGCCCTGGCCAGCGAATTCGGCGCCGACACCGCTACGCTACCGGGCATGGACGTCGCCGAAGCACTGGCCGCCTGTGCCCGGGAACACAACGCCAATCGCCTGGTGCTCGGCCATCATCCGCGCCGGGCATGGCGGTTCTGGCATCAGTCGGTGAGCGACCGGATCAGCCGGCACCATCCGCAGATCGACCAGATCGTGATCGCCCATGGCGTACTGCCGGGCACTGTTCCTGCCATTGAAAAACCTACGCCAGCGCCCGGCAGAACCCTGGCCTACCTCTGGTCCACACTCGCCTGTTTCACCGCCAGCGCCATCGCCGCGCTGCTGCTGCAGGTGTTCGACCTGGCCAACGTGGTGATGCTGTTCCTGCTCACGGTGGTGCTGGTGGCCCTGCGGTTTGGACGCGGCCCCGGCGTGTGGGCAGCGATGCTCGCGGTGCTGTGTTTCGACTTCTTTTTCGTCCAGCCGCGCTACTCGTTTACCGTCAACGACACCCAGTATTTCTTCACCTTCGCGCTGATGCTCGGCATCGCCCTGATCACCGGGCAACTCACCGCCCGCCTGCGCCACGAAGCGCGCACCGCCGCTGCCCGGGAACGCCGCGCTACTTCCCTGGCGCGTCTGGCCCGGGACCTGTCGGCCGCGTTGACCGTGGAGCAGATCAGCGAAGTGGCGCTGCGCACCTTCAGCGGCGTGTTCGAGGCGCGGGTCGGCCTGGCCTTGCCGGACGCCGCGGACGGCGTGCACAGCGTGGGCGCGGGCGGGCTGCCGATCGACGACAGCATCGCCCAATGGACCTACGACCACGGCCAATCCGCCGGCCAGGGCACCGACACCTTGGCCGCCGCCAAGGGGTGCTATCTGCCACTCAAGGCCCCGATGCGCGTGCGCGGTGTGCTGGTGCTGGAACTGGCGCAAAACGAACGCCTCAACGAGCCCGAAGAACGCCGTCTGCTGGAAGCCTGCATGAGCCAGCTGGCGATTGCCCTGGAGCGCGTGCACTTCGTCGAAGTGGCGCAAAGCACGTTGGTGCAGATGGAAGGCGAGAAGATGCGCAACACCTTGCTCGCGGCGATTTCCCACGACTTGCGCACGCCCTTGACCACTCTGATCGGCGCGGCCGATACCGCCCTGCCCCATGCGCCGCCGGGGCCGCTGACCGCGTTGCTGCACGGTATTCATGAGCAGGCGACCTCGATGCAACGCCTGATCGAAAACCTGCTGGACATGGCCCGCATGCAAGAGCGCGGCGTGCGGCTCAACCGGCAATGGCATTTGCTGGAAGAGATCGTCGGCAGCGCCCTGCGCCAGTTGCGTGAGCCACTGGCCCGGCATGTGGTGAATACGACGCTGGACCCGCAATTACCGCTGGTGGAAGTCGATGCGCTGCTGATCGAACGGGTGCTGGTCAACCTGCTGGACAACGCCGCCAAGTACACCCCGCCGGGCACGGTCATTACCGTGGCCGCCCGCGCCGTTTCGGACAACATCCTGCTGGAAGTCAGCGACACCGGCCCGGGCAGCGCGCCGGCCAATCTGTTCGAACCGTTTGCCCGTGGCCAGCAGGAATCCTCGGTCGCCGGAATCGGCCTGGGCCTGGCCCTGGCCAAGCGCATCGTCGAAGCCCACGGCGGGCGCATCGAAGCCAGACCCGGCAGCGAGCGCGGCATGCATTTCGTCATCACTTTACCGGCGGGTACTCCGCCCCCAATGGACGCCCTATGAGCACTGCACGCATTCTGATTGTTGAAGACGAGGCCAACATCCGCCGTTTTGTCGGCATCGCCCTGCAGGATGAGGGCTTCCAGGTGTTCGAGGCCGACAGCGTCAAACGCGCGTTGATCCACGCTTCCAGCCGTCAGCCGGACCTGGTGATCGTCGACCTCGGCCTGCCGGACGGCGACGGCAAACAGCTGATCAGCGAGCTGCGGGGATGGCTGGCGGTGCCGATCCTGGTGTTGTCGGCACGGGATCGCGAAGAGGAAAAAGTCGCCGCCCTGGACGCCGGCGCCGATGACTACCTGACCAAACCCTTCGGCGTACCCGAGTTGCTTGCGCGCATCCGTGCGCAACTGCGCCGTCATGGGCAGACCGGCACCGTGGCGGCCACCAGCAAGGTGGCGTTTGGCGATATCGAGGTGGACCTGGCGACCCATGAAGTATGGCGCCAAGGCCTGCCGGTGCACCTGACGCCCATCGAATACCGCCTGCTGTGCGCGATGATTCGCGGGCAGAGCCGGGTGCTCACCCACCGGCAATTATTGCTCGAGGTGTGGGGCCTGGATTACGTGGACCGCGCCCACTACCTGCGGGTGCACATGGCGCACCTGCGGCAGAAGCTGGAGGCGGACCCGGCCCAGCCGCAGTACTTCATCACCGAGTTGCAGGTGGGCTACCGGTTGGTAGGCTTGTGAACAGGTGCGCGGCGGCGAAGTCGACAAACACGCGGATCTTCGGCGAGAGATGCCGGCTGGATGGCCAAAGCGCCCAGAACTGCCCCTGGTCATCGGAATGGCCGTCGAGCACGGTTTCCAGCTGGCCCTGGGCGAGTGCTTCGCGGGCCAGGAAGTCTGGCACGTAGGCAACCCCATGGCCGTCCATCGCGGCCCGGAGCATGGCCTCCATGTTGTTCAGGGTCAGCGCGGTGGGCAGGCGCAATTGGGTGATGGCCGGGTTGGCGGACAAGGTCCAGTCCATGATTTTGCCGGTGGTGGCGAAGCGGTAACGCAAGCACGGGTGATGCTCCAGTTCGCTCAGGGTTTCTGGCCGGCCGTTGGCTCGTAGGTATTGGGGCGATGCACACAGCACAAACCTGAACGGCCCCAGCTTGCGGGCCATCAGGGTCGAGTCCGCCAGGCCACCGCTGCGGATGACCACGTCGAAGCCCTCCTCGATCACGTCCACCAGATGGTCGTTGAAATCCAGCTCCAGTTCGATCTCGGGGTAGGCTTTGCGGAACGCCATCATGTGCGGAAAGAGAAAGCGATAACCGATGGTGGGCAGGCTGACCCGCAGTTTGCCCCGGGGTGCCTGCATCGCATGGGAAAGCATGGCGCGGGCGTCTTGCAGGTCGTCGAGAATTTTCCGACTGCGCTCGTAGAACAATTGGCCTTCGGCGGTGAGGCTGACCTTGCGCGTACTGCGGTGCAACAGCCGCACATTCAGTGACGCCTCAAGCTTGGCGACATTCTTGCCCACCGCCGAAGCGGAAATCCCCATCGCCCGGGCCGCGCCGGTGAAGCTCAGGGCTTCCGCGGTTTTCACGAAGGCGATCACGCCGCTCAGGTTATCGGTCACGTCATTGCATCCATCAAGTCCGTTATGAAAGGAATGTAAGCCCGTTTATCCGCGATTGCATCCTGATTAGAGTCTTTTAATCTTCAAACTCGCGGGAATGCCCCTATGACCACTACAACCGAATCTGCGCCCGCCCATGGCCGATATTCCATCCTGGCGGCCATTTGCCTGGCCGCCCTGGTATTGCCCATGAGCTTTACCGGCGGCGCCGTCGCCACGCCCTTTATCGGCCAGGCATTTGCCGCCCAGCCCAGCCAGCTGGCGTGGATCACCAACGCGTTCATGCTGAGTTTCGGCAGCCTGTTGATGGCCGCCGGCACCCTCGCCGACCTCTATGGGAGAAAGCGTCTTTTCTTGTGGGGCATGGCGCTGTTTACCGTGGTCTCCTTGCTGCTGGCAGTGGCACCGGGGATTTTCTGGCTGGATGTGTTGCGTGGTGTGCAGGGCGTCGCGGCGGCTACGGCATTGGCCAGTGGCTGTGCGGCGCTGGCCCAGGAGTTTGACGGCCATGCCCGCACCCGCGCCTTCAGCTTGCTGGGCACCACATTCGGTGCAGGCCTGGCGTTTGGGCCATTGCTGTCGGGGGTGCTGATCGAGCACTGGGACTGGCGCTCGATTTTTCTCGGCACTGCATTATTGGCCGGTATTTCGCTGCTGTTTGCCGCGCCCAAAATGCGTGAAAGCCGCGACCCGCAAGCGATGCGGCTGGACACCGCTGGTGTACTGACGTTTTCCGCGATGCTGGTGGCCCTGACCACGGCGGTGATCCTCGCGCCGGAGCACGGCTGGACGTCGCCGCTGGTTGATGCCCTGCTGATCGCGGCGGCGGTGTTTTTGCTGGTGTTTGTCCTCGTCGAAAACCGCTCCAGCCAACCGATGCTGGAGCTGCGGCTGTTTCGCTTCCCGCGTTTTATTGGCGTGCAGCTCCTGCCGATCGGTACCTGTTACTGCTACATCGTGCTGATCGTGTTGCTGCCCCTGCGGTTTATCGGTGTGGAAGGCGCCAGCGCGCTGGACGCGGGTTTGATGATGCTCGCGTTATCGGCACCGATGCTGGTGGTGCCGATGATCGCCGCATCGCTGACCCGCTGGCTCTCAGCAGGACTGTTGTGTGCCATTGGCTTGCTGATCGCGGCGGTGGGCCTGTGGGGATTAAGCCTGGCCAACCAGCCTGCGCAGACCATCGCCGCAATGCTGGTCATCGGGATCGGCACCGGGCTGCCGTGGGGTTTGATGGATGGCTTGGCGATCAGCGTGGTGCCCAAGGAGCGAGCGGGAATGGCGGCGGGGATTTTCAACACCACCCGCGTGGCCAGTGAAGGCGTGGCGCTGGCGATTACGATGGCGGTATTGGGCGCATTGGTGGCACATCACCTGAAGGGTCGCGCAGGGGCCGACGTGTCAGTGATTGCCCAAGGCCTGGTCATGGGCAACGTGCAACTGGCCTCGGCCGCCCTTCCGCGGGAAGCACTGCGCAGCGCCTACATCGCGGGGTTCAACACCTTGCTGCAACTGCTCGCGGGATTCACCGTGCTGACGGCGTTGGTGGTCCTGGCCTTCATGGGGCGAAACAGCATTGCACCCGTGCAAACCGAACCGGGCATTCAGTCGTTGAGCTGAATCCAAGGCACAAAAAAGCCCGCTCAATGAGCGGGCTTCCTGTGGTACCTGGCGTTCAGCGTTCCAGGTGACCGAATATGGCGCAGCGGACGGGACTCGAACCCGCGACCCCCGGCGTGACAGGCCGGTATTCTAACCGACTGAACTACCGCTGCGCGTAACACATAAAGCGAATGGTGGGTGATGACGGGATCGAACCGCCGACATTCTGCTTGTAAGGCAGACGCTCTCCCAGCTGAGCTAATCACCCTTCACTTTCGGTGTGGGGCGCATTCTATAGCATTTTTCCGTAATGTCATGATTTAAATGCAATTTATTTAAAATATTTTGTCTTCGACCCCGCGCACCCCGCAAAACCGGCGCTTTGGGTGCAAACGCGAGTCTATTGCGTTTGCCCAAGCCTTGGCCCCACAATTAACAATTATTCTCAATAACACCTGGGCCGGGCCTTATGTCTGTGGGTGAACCGCCGTTCCAACGGGAGATTACCGAGCTGTACAGCGAGCATCACGGCTGGCTGTTCACTTGGTTGCGCCGCAAACTGGGCTGTACCCATAACGCCGCCGACGTGGCGCAGGACACCTTCGCGCGGATTCTGCACGCCCGCGAGTCGGTGACCGCCATCCGCGAACCCCGCGCCTATTTAAGTACCACCGCCAGGCGGCTGATCATCGACCAGGCACGGCGCAAGCAGATTGAGCACGCCTACCTTCAGGAATTGATGCTGACGGTGGAAACCCTGGAAGGTTTCCAGTCGCCCGAACAGATCCACACCACCCTGGAAGCCCTCGAGCACATTGCCTTCATGCTGGAAGGCATGCACGACAATGTGCGTCAGGCGTTTGTGCTGTATTACCTCGAAGACCTGACCCAGCAGCAAATCGCCCGACAACTGAAGCTGTCGGAACGTACGGTACGCAAATACCTGATCCAGGCCCTGCTGCATTGCAGCCACAGCGTGGATATCTGAACCGCACATGCCCGCCTCCCGCCAACAGATCGATGAACAAGCCGCCGAATGGATGATTCGCCTGCACGAAGGTGAATTGACCGAGGCCCAGCGCCAGGCGTTCGAGCGCTGGAAGCAGCAAGGCCCGCAACACGCCGCATCAGCAGCGCGCATGGAAGATGTGATTGCGCGGATGCAGGCCCTGCGCGGGCAAAAGGCACCGGCCCGGGCGGCCTTGAGTGCGGCCTTTCCCCGGCATGGGAAGGCGCGCAAAAACTACGTCCGCGCGTTGGTACTGGCCTGCAGCCTGGGCCTTCCCGCCATGGCGCTGCTCTACAGTCCTTATCCACAACAATGGATGGCCGATGTGCACAACGGCCCCGGCGAATGGAAAACCCTGCGGCTGGCGGACGGCTCGACGCTGACCCTGAACGGCATCAGTGCGGCGAATCTGCATTTCGACAGCCGGCAGCGCCGCATCGAATTGCTGCAAGGCGAGATCCTGGTGGAAGTGGCCCACGATGGCGAACGGCCATTTGTGGTGCAGACCGCCCAAGGCACCCTGCGCGCCCTGGGTACGCGATTTGTGGTCAGGCGCGAGGATGACGTTACGGTGCTGAGCATGCTCGAATCCCGCGTTGCCGCCCAAAGCGCGAATGGCCAGCAGACGCTGGAAGTGGACGCCGGCTCACAGGCGCGACTCAGCAAAGATGCCGTGCGCCTCTCCGGCAGCATCGATACGGCGAGCATCAATGGGGCCTGGCGCCGCCATCAACTGGTGGTGGATAACCGACCGTTGCCGGAAGTGCTGGATGAGATCGCCCGTCACCGTTCGGGCCGCTTGCAGTTTGATCGCGCCGCACTGGCCAGTCTCAAGGTCTCGGCCGTACTTCCCCTGGATAACACCGACCGCACCTTGCAGATGCTGGCTCAAACCCTGCCGATCACGCTGAAAACCTTTACCCCATGGCTGATAATTGTCAGCCCGGATACCGAGAGCAAAAAATAATTATTCGCATTGCTTCCGCTTTTTTTCGGGTTGCCCGTCAAGGAAGGTATACCGATGACTAAAGGACTGCCCTCACCATGCCCTTCCCTTCCAAGCCTCGCAGACGCCTGCTGAGCAGCGCGCCGCTGACCCTCACACTGCTCGCGACGACGCTGCTCAATACCCATCTGGCCCAGGCCGACACGGTAGCCGTTGCGGCCCAAGCCTACGACATACCTGCCGGGCCGCTGGGCGCCACACTCAACCAGTTCGCCCAGCAAGCGGGCGTGGCTATCGTGTTCCAGTCCCAGAACCTGCAGGGGCTCGCGGGCCCGGGACTCAAAGGCACTTATAGCGTGGAGGTTGGGTTTGAAAAGCTGCTGCGTGGCAGTGGTTATCGGGCAGTCAAAGGTGATCAGGTCTACGCACTGGAAGCCAACCCTACCCCCACCGGCGCCGTGGAGCTGGGGGCGACGCAGATCAGCGCCAACCAACTCGGCACCATTACCGAAGGCTCCGGCTCTTACACTCCCGGCACCATCGCCACCGCTACCCGCCTGGTGCTGACGCCACGGGAAACTCCGCAATCGATCTCGGTGGTCACCCGCCAGGCCATGGATGACTTTGGCCTCAACTCCATCGACGACGTGATGCGCCATACCCCGGGCATCACCGTGGCAACGTATGACAGCGACCGTACCAGCTATTACTCCCGCGGCTTCGCGATTCGCAACTTCCAGTACGACGGTATTCCTATCCTGCAAGACCCGCAGTATTCGTCCGGCCATACCCTCACCGACATGGTGATCTATGACCGGGTAGAAATCCTCAAGGGCGCCACTGGCCTGCTCACTGGCGCCGGTGGCCCTGGTGGCACCATCAATATGATCCGCAAGAAACCTACCCAGGAATTCAAGGGCCATATCGACCTTGGCGCCGGTTCCTGGGACAACTACCGATCGGAAGTTGACGTCAGCGGTCCCTTGACCGAAACCGGGAACATCCGCGGCCGAGCCGTGGCGGCCCATCAAGACAAACAGTCCTTCATGGACCATTACCAACGCAAAACCAGCGTCTACTACGGCATCCTGGAGGCGGACCTGTCGCCGGATACCCTGCTGACCGTGGGCGCGGACTATCAGGATAATGACCCCAAAGGCTCAAGCTGGACCGGCAGTGCCTCGCTGTATGACGAATCCGGCAATCGCATTGGCTCCAAGCGCTCATTCAACAACGGGCCACGGTGGAGCAGTTGGCAGCAGTACACACGCACCGCCTTTGCCACCCTTGAACACAGCTTCGAAAATGGCTGGGTCGCCAAAGGTCAGTACAACCATCAAATCAACGGTTACAACGCCCCCCTGGGTTTCGTGAGCCCAGGTTTGCCCTCAGTGCTGGCGCGCAAATACACAGGTGAAACCGTCAGCGACAGCGCCGACCTTTACACCTCTGGCCCCTTCGACCTGTTTGGCCGAGAACACCAGTTGGTGGTCGGCACCTCGGTTTCCCGCTCCCACTGGAAAGGCAAGGACTACACCAACGCCAGCCTGCCCAACAATAACTTCGACTATTACAACTGGAACGGCGACATCCCGAAGCCGGACTGGGGCGAAGTCACCAACAAAAACGATGAAATCACCCGCCAGACCGGCAGCTACATGACCGCTCGCTTCAGCCTCACGGACGATCTTTCGCTGCTGCTGGGCACGCGCGTTGCAGACTTCCAGGTCACCGGCACCAGTGATACGAAAAAAAGCGGCAAGGTCTTGCCCTATGCGGGCCTGGTATACGACCTCAACGACAACGTGTCGGCCTACGCCAGTTACACGGAAATTTTCCTGCCGCAGTCGTTCAACCGTGATCGCAACAACAAATTGCTGGAGCCGGATGAAGGCAAGAACTACGAAGTGGGGCTCAAAGGTGAATTCTTCGAAGGGCGCCTGAATTCCAGCATCGCCTACTTCGAGGTTCACGAAAAAAACCGCCCCGAGGAAGATACGGAGTACAACGCCAATCCAACCAGCCCCGCTCGCGACTACGCCTATAAGCCGATCACTTCGAAAACCAAGGGTTATGAGGCGGAAATCTCTGGCGAGCTGACACCCGGCTGGCAGTTGCAGGCAGGCTACACCCACAAGATTGCCCGTGATGAAAGCGGCAAGAAGGTATCGACCTGGGAGCCGGAAGATCAGGTCAATGTCTATACCAGCTACAAGCTGACCGGCAGCCTCGACAAACTCACCCTCGGCGGCGGCGCGCGTTGGCAGGGTCAAGGCTGGCAGGTACTGAGCAACTGGGCCAAGGGCGGCGCTCAAGAAAAATTTGCCCAGGATCCCTACTGGCTGGTGGACCTGATGGCCCGCTATCAGATCACCGACAGCGTGTCGGCGACCGTCAACGTCAACAACGTGTTCGACAAGTCGTATTACACCAACATCGGGTTCTACAACTCGTCGTACTACGGCGACCCTCGCAACGTAATGGTCAGTACCCGCTGGGATTTCTAAACCCCATAAAAAACGCCCCCGATCACGGCACATGATCGGGGGCGTTTTTTAGACCGGCGGTTTCTTGCAAACCCCAGACAGCAAAAAGCCCGCTCAATGAGCGGGCTTCCTGTGGTACCTGGCGTTCAGCGTTCCAGGTGACCGAATATGGCGCAGCGGACGGGACTCGAACCCGCGACCCCCGGCGTGACAGGCCGGTATTCTAACCGACTGAACTACCGCTGCGCGTAACACATAAAGCGAATGGTGGGTGATGACGGGATCGAACCGCCGACATTCTGCTTGTAAGGCAGACGCTCTCCCAGCTGAGCTAATCACCCTTCACTTTCGGTGTGGCGCGCATTCTACGGAGCGACCCATGGTCTGGCAAGCACTTTCTTAAATAATTTTTTTCAGGCCTTCCAATGGCTTAGCGAGGGTTGGCCTATGACGCCATGAGGAGAATAATGCCCCCCTTTGTATATAAGGAGAGACTCACCCCATGTGGTTCAAAAACCTGCTTATCTATCGCCTGACCCAAGATCTGCCTGTTGATGCCGAGGCGTTGGAAACTGCACTGGCCACCAAACTGGCGCGCCCTTGTGCAAGCCAGGAATTGACCACTTACGGTTTCGTCGCCCCTTTCGGTAAAGGCGAAGACGCGCCACTGGTGCACGTCAGCGGTGATTTCCTGCTGATCGCTGCGCGCAAGGAAGAACGTATCCTGCCGGGTAGCGTGGTGCGTGATGCGGTGAAGGAAAAGGTCGAAGAGATCGAAGCCGAGCAAATGCGCAAGGTCTACAAAAAGGAACGCGACCAGATCAAGGATGAAATCATCCAGGCCTTCCTGCCGCGCGCGTTTATCCGTCGCTCGTCGACCTTCGCCGCCATCGCGCCGAAACAGGGCCTGATCCTGGTGAACTCGGCCAGCCCGAAACGTGCCGAAGACCTGCTGTCCACCCTGCGTGAAGTGATCGGCACCCTGCCAGTACGTCCGCTGACCGTGAAAACCGCGCCAACCGCCATCATGACCGACTGGGTCACCACCCAGAAACCGGCCGATGACTTCTTCGTCCTCGACGAATGCGAACTGCGCGACACCCACGAAGACGGCGGCATCGTGCGCTGCAAACGCCAGGACCTGACCGGCGAAGAGATCCAACTGCACCTGACCACCGGCAAAGTCGTGACCCAGTTGTCCCTGGCTTGGCAGGACAAGCTGTCCTTCATGCTGGACGACAAAATGACCGTCAAGCGCCTGAAGTTCGAAGACCTGCTGCAGGATCAGGCGGAACAGGACGGCGGCGACGAAGCACTGGGCCAGCAGGACGCCAGCTTTACCCTGATGATGCTGACGTTTGGCGACTTCCTGCCGGCGTTGGTTGAGGCACTGGGTGGCGAAGAAACCCCACAAGGTATCTAAAGCCTTGTGAAGATCAAAATGTGGGAGCGGGCTTGCTCGCGAATGCGTCCTTTCAGTTGATATCTTCCTGGCTGACACACCGCATTCGCGAGCAAGCCCGCTCCCACATTTGATCGCATGCGCACTTCCAAAATCGAATAACAAGGACCAACCCCATGCGTGCACTCGCCGCCTTGAGCCGTTTCGTCGGCAATACCTTCGCCTACTGGGTGCTGATTTTTGCCGTGGTTGCGTTCCTGCAACCCGCCTGGTTTCTCGGCCTCAAAGGCGCCATCGTGCCGCTGTTGGGCCTGGTGATGTTCGGCATGGGGCTGACCCTCAAACTTGAAGATTTCGCTGAAGTCGCGCGCCATCCGTGGCGCGTGGCATTGGGTGTCGTCGCGCATTTCGTGATCATGCCCGGCGTGGCCTGGCTGCTGTGCCAGGTCTTTCACCTGCCACCGGAAATTGCCGTCGGTGTGATCCTCGTCGGCTGCTGCCCGAGCGGCACGTCGTCCAACGTCATGACCTGGCTGGCCCGGGGCGACCTGGCCCTGTCGGTGGCCATTGCAGCCGTCACCACCCTCCTCGCTCCGCTGCTGACGCCCGCGCTGATCTGGCTGCTGGCCTCGGCCTGGTTGCCGGTGTCGTTCATGGAGTTGTTCTGGTCGATCCTGCAAGTGGTACTGCTGCCGATCGTGTTGGGCGTGGTGGCGCAGCGCTTGCTGGGCGCCCGGGTACGGCATGCGGTCGAGGTGTTGCCGCTGGTGTCGGTGGTCAGCATCGTGGCGATCGTCGCCGCCGTGGTGGCGGCCAGCCAGGCGAAGATTGCCGAGTCGGGCCTGCTGATCATGGCGGTGGTGATCCTGCATAACACCTTTGGCTTCCTGCTGGGCTATTTCACCGGCCGTGTGTTCGGGCTGCCGCTGGCACAACGCAAATCCCTGTCGCTGGAAGTGGGCATGCAGAACTCCGGCTTGGGCGCCGCACTGGCAAGTGCGCATTTCTCGCCGCTGGCGGCGGTGCCGAGTGCGCTGTTCAGCGTCTGGCACAATATTTCCGGGGCACTCCTGGCTACGTACTTCCGGCGAATGAGCGAAAAGGAAGACCGCGAATTGTTGGCGGGCAAGTCCGAAACTTGATCACCTGATCAATATTCGGCACTCTAACGGGCTTCGCGGGGACGACCTCGCGACGCAATCAAGCGCTTAATCCGGGGACGACCCCACTTCTATAAAGGAAGGTCACCATGTCCTGGATCATTCTGTTTTTTGCCGGACTGTTTGAAGTCGGCTGGGCCGTCGGACTGAAGTACACCGATGGTTTCAGCAAGCCACTGCCCACGGCCCTGACGATTGCCGCCATGGCCGTCAGCCTCGGGTTGCTGGGGCTGGCCATGAAGGAGCTGCCACTGGGTACCGCCTATGCCATCTGGACCGGCGTCGGTGCAGTGGGCACGGTGATTGCCGGGATTATCCTGTTCGGGGAGTCCATGGCGCTGTTTCGACTGGCCAGTGTGGCGTTGATTATCTGTGGGCTGATCGGGCTCAAGATCAGCGCCTGAGCCACTCACCGGCAATAAAAACAAGGTGGACTTAATAGTCCACCGAGTACGGCACGCTATTTACTACTCTGTGATGCATCAGACGTCATAGTAGCGTTCACGCGGTTCTTTCCCCCATTCCTTGTAAAGTGCATTTTCGTTATACGGCTCCGGGTTTGTACTGGTAGGGGGCGTTGAGGGGTCATTATCAAAATCATAAGGTTCACCGTCCGTTGGTAACCCAACGGCTTGCCGCTCCAAATTTGGCTCACGAGTTGGCCTGCGGGGATCGCTAGTTTCTGGCGGTACTTCAGTTTCTCCGGGCAAGAACTTACCGTCGACACCGTCGTACGCATGGGCGAACTCATGGAACAGGGTTGAGACGCCTGGACGCTCGTACTTGTCCATAATGAACGAAGGGTTGTAGGAGACTGTTGCATCATCAGCCGGCATACCTGGCGTGTTATTAGTGATGAATCCGTGTTGCGAATCTTGAGGTGGGTGCTCATTGAGTGGTTGTAAGTCCTTACGTCCGTACTTATAAAAGATACCCTCCGACTCTGGCACCTTCTCTATTTTTATCGGCGCGGGAGTCTTGTCTAACGCCCCAAGCATTTTTTGCCCTACTGGAGAACCCCGAAAAAACTCTAAATCATCTTCAACGCGCTGCTTGAACTCACCATCCCCTTTAACCTCAAACGCTTTTTTACCAACGTCAGACGGCGTCACCTCAACGAACTTAGAGTTCCCCGTGCGTTTTATAGTGTCGTCTTTCTTGCCGTAAACAATATCCTTATCAGATACTGAATTAACCGTATCCTGCCCCTTGCCGGTATAAATTGTATTCTGACCAGCACCACCATCTACAACATCATTTCCCTTCCCGCCATTCATGACGTTCTTCCCACCGCCCCCACGCAGCGAATCATTGCCGCTGCCACCGTCCATGTAAGTGCCACCACCTGCTCCCCGCAACTTGTCGTTGCCGTTACCCCCATACATGACGCTATATGCCGAGCCTCCGGTGATCGTGTCATCCCCATCGTTGCCCTCGGCATACCCGACACCGCTGCCCAATTGAATGGTGTCATTACCAACACCGCCGTAGACATTGGTCCTGCCGCCTCCAGCGTTGAATCGATCGTTGCCGGCTCCCAGCTTGACGCTGACGGGCACTTTTACGTCGTCGTCAATAGTGACATTGTCGTCTCCGCCGTTGCTTTGGATCTCAAGATGCTGCTGACCATTACTCTTGGTATCGAAAGGAATGTCGTAGGTCTTGCCATTAATCTCGGCAGTCAATCCTCCATCAGCCGAATTTTTAATATGAATTTTGTCCGCGCTGTCACCCGTCTTAATCGTTAACGCCTGGTCTTTTGGCGGGGAGAAAAAACCACGCCCGCCGCCCCTAACACTTAAATCTATCTGGACCCCACCTTCATTGAATGGCATATTCGGGATGATCTTTATCGGCGCAGAAGGCTCGCCCTGTTTATCCTGTAACTTATCGGAGGGTGCTGTAGAAAGAGTATGTAAAGGCGGTTGTAAAGCGGGAGGGTTAGTACTCACTTGCATGTTCATCGAAAATCATCCTTAGGGTTAGACAACTACGATGACTGCGTGGCAATTAGAAAGAAATGGTTCCGCAGGATGAGTGATTTATTACCCAAAACTACAAACTGCAAGCGTTGTCCCACATCAAAGTCAGTCCCTGCCCAGGCCCTTCAGCGCAGAAGGTCCTGAGCACCAGAACTTGACTACTTGAGATCACCCCTCAACGTGCCAACCAGACCATGCAACGCCTCTGGCGTCGCCGCCTCCACCGTCACCGGCGCGCCGGCCACCAGGGTCACTCGCGACCAGATCCGGTGGAAGAAGCCCTTGTTCGGATCGCGACTGAAGAAACTCCCCCACAACCCCTGCAACGCCATCGGAATCACCGGCACCGGCGTCTCTGCAAGAATCCGCGTCACGCCGCTTCTGAACTCGTTCATCTCGCCATCGGAGGTCAATTTTCCTTCCGGGAAGATGCACACCAGCTCGCCGTCTTTAAGGTAGTGGGCAATCCGCTGGAAGGCCTTTTCGTAGATCTGGATGTCCTCATGCCGCCCGGCAATCGGAATCGCCCCGGCAGTGCGGAAGATAAAGTTCAAAACCGGCAGGTTGTAGATCTTGTAGTACATGACAAAACGAATCGGCCGACGCACCGAACCGGCAATCAACAGCGCATCGACAAACGACACGTGATTGCACACCAGCAACGCCGCGCCCTCGTCCGGGATCAGCTCGAGGTTCTTGTGCTCGACGCGGTACATGGAATGGCTGAGCAGCCAGATCATGAAACGCATGGTGAACTCGGGCACGATCTTGAAGATGTAGGTGTTGACCGCGATGTTCAGCAGCGACACCACCAGGAACAACTCGGGAATCGACAGCTTGGCCACGCTCAGCAGCAGGATCGAGACGATCGCCGAGACCACCATGAACAGCGCATTGAGAATGTTGTTGGCCGCGATCACCCGCGCCCGCTCGTTCTCGGCGGTACGCGACTGGATCAACGCGTACAGCGGCACGATATAGAAGCCGCCGAATACGCCAAGGCCGAGGATATCGAACAACACCCACCACGCCTGGCCGTAACTCAGCACGGCGATCCAGTCGTTGGCCTGGACGTTCTGCGGGAAGCCGCCGGAATGCCACCACAGCAGCAGGCCGAAAACGGTCAAACCGAACGAGCCGAACGGCACCAGGCCGATCTCGACTTTGCGCCCGGAGAGCTTTTCGCACAGCATCGAACCCAGTGCGATGCCCACCGAGAACACCGTGAGGATCAGCGTTACCACAGTCTCGTCGCCGTACATCCATTCCTTGGCGTAGGCCGGGATTTGCGTCAGGTAGATCGCGCCGACAAACCAGAACCACGAGTTGCCGACAATCGAGCGCGACACCGCCGGTGTCTGCCCCAGGCCGAGCTTCAAGGTGGCCCAGGACTGACTGAAGATATTCCAGTTCAGGCGCATCTCGGGGCTGGACGCCGCCGCGCGCGGAATGCTGCGGCTGGCCAGGTAGCCCAGCACCGCAATGCCGACGATGGCCGTCGAGACCACCGGCGCGTAATGGGTGGACGACATCATGATCCCGGCGCCAATGGTGCCCGCGAGGATCGCGAGGAACGTGCCCATTTCCACCAGGCCATTGCCGCCCACCAGCTCATCTTCGTGCAGGGCCTGGGGCATGATCGAGTACTTCACCGGCCCGAACAGCGCCGAGTGCGTGCCCATGGCAAACAGCGCCAGCAGCATCAGCTCCAGGTGGTTGAACATGAAACCCACCGCGCCTACGGACATGATCACGATTTCGCCGATCTTGATCACCCGGATCAGCGCGTCCTTGTTGAACTTCTCGCCAAATTGCCCGGCCAGGGCCGAGAACAGGAAGAACGGCAGGATAAACAGCAACGCGCAGAGATTGACCCAGATCGAGCGGTCGCCCTCGATGGTCAGCTTGTAGAGAATCGCCAGGATCAACGACTGCTTGAATATATTGTCGTTGAACGCACCAAGGGACTGGGTAATGAAGAACGGCAGGAAACGCCGTTTGCGCAGCAAAGTGAATTGCGAGGGGTGGCTCATCGTCCGTGTTCCTGCGTGGCCTGAAGGCTGTTATTGGTTTTTCCAGGCCACGACTTTACCTAATCCTGCTTACTTATTCGCTAGTCCTGCAATGCACGGCGATACAAAAAGCTCGCCTTTATAGGCGCCCTGCACCGTGCGCTTGGCGACGATCAGCCACATCAACGCCAGCGCCGCCACCAGCACACTGCCGACAATACTGAAGAAACCCAGGTGCAAGGTGCTCGCCAGTTTCAACGTGGCCAGCGAGTACACACCCAACGGGAAGGTGAAACCCCACCAGCCAAGGTTGAACGGAATGCCCGCCCGCAGGTAACGCACGGTGATCAGCACCGCGATCAGCATCCACCACAAGCCGAAGCCCCACAGGGTGATGCCTGCGACCAGGCCGATGCCGTTGGCCATCTCACCGACGCCGGGCAGACCGTTGGCGGCAAAGATGGCAGGTGCATCACCGCCCAGTACCAGCATGCCCAGGGCACCGGTGCCGATGGGACCGAGAGCCAGCCAGCTCGACGCGGCCATATTGGCGTGTGGCAGTTTATGCAGGGCCATGCGCAGCATCAGGATGGTCAGGATGCTGAACGCCACCGGCAGGGAAAACGCCCACAGCACGTAGCTGGTCACCAGCATCACCAGTTGCGAATGGGCGTCGGCCAGGTGCGGCGCCAGCAGGCCACCGCTGGCGGCGGCGACTTCCGCGGCCACCACCGGCAACAGCCACACGGCAGTCATCTGGTCGATGCTGTGTTCCTGGCGGGTGAACATCATGAACGGGATCAGCACCCCGCAGGCCAGGGCCATCGCGACGTCGAGCCACCACAGCACCTCGGCCAGTTGCACCACGCCATCCCCCCAGCGCGGCACGCCGAACAGCAGGAAGCCGTTGATAATGGTCGCCAGGCCCATGGGGATGGTGCCGAAGAACATCGACACCGTGGAGTGCCCGAAAATGCGCCGGGCCTCGTGGAAAAACATCACCCAGCGCGCCGCATACAGCACGCTGAACAGCACAAACAGGCCAATGGTAAACAGCCACAGCCCTTCGGCCACGGCGTGCAGCCCCGCCAGGTTGACCGGCAATTGCGCCAGCGCCAACGCCAGCACCCCGGTGCCCATGGTGGCGGCAAACCAGTTGGGGGTGAACTGGCGAATCACTTCCCGGGGACGGGTCAGGTGACTGAAGGGTTTCAAGCTGCTGTGAAGCGTATTCGGGCAAGTCATGGTGTAGTCCTCTTCCTCGCATGAGGTTGAGACCATGGTAGAACCGAATCGAATATCTATATAACGGGTAATATCTCTAACTGTTATCTGTTTAGTAGATATGTGATTAAATGCTGCCTTCGGTTTCAATCACCAGAATCCGTGCGGGGCCCTGTGGATGGGCCACATGCTCGGTGCCGACACTGGCGTAGAAGATGTCGCCTACCTGAAGCAAGGCCATCTGTTCGCTGCCGTTTTCGCGATAGTGCATCTGCACCTGGCCATCAAGCACCACGAACACCTCTTCACCGTCATTCACGTGCCAGCGATACGGCTGGTCGGTCCAATGCAAACGGGTGGTGATGCCGTTCATATTGGCGATGTCCAGCGCCTCCCAGGCGCGGCTGCCGGTGAATTCTTTGCTGCGGATGATCTTCATGGGTGAATCCCAAGGCGTAAGGGTGACGAATTATTACCGAATCAATTACCCGCCGTCGCCCTGCTCTTCGCCAAATCCTGCATTAGCAACGCCACCAACGCGCCGAGTGCCAATACGATCAGCACCACGCCATAACCGTCGGTGGTGGCGATCAAACCGAAGGTGCGCGTCAAGTTGCCCGCCAACAGCGACGGCACGCAGAACGCCAGGTAACTCAGCACATAGAACGCCGACATCAAGCCCGCCCGCTCATGGGGCAAGGCCAACGGCAAAACACTGCGCAGCGCACCGAGGAATCCCGAGCCAAAACCACCGCCGGCGATCAGCGTGGCAATGAAGAACAGCGGCAGGCTGGCGCTGTGGACGGCCGTGAGGATCAGCGCAACACCCACCGCCAGCAGCACGGCGCCCAACCGCAGGACTTTGTCCGCCGGGCGGTTGCGCAGGCTGAAAATCATCACCGCACCGCTCAGCGTCAACACCGCCACCAGCCCGCCGCCGATCAGGTTCGAGGTGGACCCGGTCGCCGCCCGCACCAGCGAGGGCGCCAGGGACAGATAAAAACCGCCCATGGCCCATACGGCTACGTCTACCGGCAACGAGATCCACAAGGCGCGTCGGGCCTGGGGCGGTACATGCAAGGTGGGCCATAGCGAGGCCAGGGCCCCCGGAATCCGGCTGACTGTCTCCGGCAGGCGCCAGACGTACAATGCCTGCAGGATCATCAACCCGAGCAGGGTCCAGTAAATCAACGTGGTCGGCATCGGCGCGAACTCCACCAGCAGGCTGCAGCCCATGGCCCCGCAGGCCATGCCCAGCAAAGGCGCTACGCTGTTGATCAGCGGGCCTTGCTGGCGGTCGGTGTCGAGCAATGCGGCGCCCAGTACGGCGGTGGCCATGCCGGTGGCAAAGCCTTGTACCGTGCGGGCGGCAATCAGCCAGCCGACACTGTCGGCATTGATAAACAGCAGCATCGCCAGCATATCGAGGAGCAGCGCGGCAAAAATTACCGGCTTGCGCCCCAGGTGGTCCGACAGTGAACCCACGGTCAGCAATGCAGCCAGCAGGCTCAAGGCGTAAATGCCAAATACCAGGGTCAACATCGCCGCCGAAAAGTGCAGGCCCTCTTGATAGAGGTGGTACAACGGGGTCGGCGCGCTGGAGGCGGCGAGAAACGTCAGCAAGGTGATCGCCAGAAACACCAGGCTGGAACGATGAGAAGTAACGCTGGACATGGGCACGCTCCGCTAAAGCTAATATTTTGCTTTTGCGGAGTGTGCTACCGGATGGCGCTTAAAGCAAATTCTTTGTGTTAAGGTTTTACGCATGGCGATAAAAGAAGGCCTCCGCCCGGGGGGCCGTAGTGCCCGGGTCCAGGAATCAGTGCATTCGGCGGTGCGTGAATTGCTCGAAGAGCAGGACCGTTCCAGCGTGACCGTGCCGCAGATAGCCACGCGCGCCGGAGTGACGCCTTCGACCATCTACCGGCGCTGGGGTGACTTGGCGGCGCTGCTGGCCGATGTTGCGATGGCCCGTCTGCGCCCGGACAGTGAGCCGGCTGATACCGGCAGCCTGCGCGGAGACCTGCGGGCCTGGGGTGAGCAATACCGTGATGAGATGAGCTCGGACCTTGGCCGCGAGATGATGCGTGATGTGCAATGCAGTCAAGCGCCGGGGTATTGCGTGGGGATTCTCACCGGGCAGTTGGAGACGATCCTGGATCGGTACACCGACGACGCCGGGACACTTCCCAGCGTGGATCGGCTGATCAATTTGATCGTTGCGCCCACCGTGTTTCGCAGTTTGTTTTCTACTGTGCCGTTGGAGGTTGAGGAGCTGCATGAGTTGATTGAGTTGGCTTTGCGGGGGTGAGGTGGTTTTTGGGTTTGGGTGTATATCCGTTGCTGCGGTAACGGCCACTTATGGTTCCGCTCTTACAGCGGCTCACTTTTGAAAAGCGCAAAAGTAAGCAAAACGCTCTTGCCCCAC
>NZ_JACAPY010000042.1:0-1803 GCF_013385455.1 Pseudomonas sp. G1002 | reverse complement strand
ATCAAAATCTAAAGCGGGCACGCGGCGTTTTTCAAGGTAGTTGTCGCGTCCACCATCGTGCTACGCGACCTTGATGCTCACTGTCAGCTCCCTTTCGGGGTTCAGGTATACCGTTCCGGCTGGCTTCCAGTTGCGTGTCTCACCAGACCAACGCTCCGGTCTCTTTTCTCTAGCTTGCCCGTAGATTGCATCGCGCCGGGCCAGGATTTCCCGGTCTTTTCCCTCGTGACGTTGAGCCGGTGTCACAAAACGGATTCGGCTATGACGATGCTCGGTGTTGTACCAGGTCATAAAGTCCCTCACCCAAACACGCGCATCATCCAGGCTGCTAAAACCATCTGGTGGCCACTGCGGGCAGTATTTCAGCGTCCTGAACAGTGATTCCGAATACGGGTTGTCATTGCTGACCCGCGGTCGACCACGCGACGGCGTGATGCCCAGATCGTACATCTTGGTCAGCAGCGTCACCGACTTCATCGGCGCGCCGTTGTCAGAGTGCAGCACCAGCGGCTGGCGCCAGCACTGTTCCTGGGTCACGCTTCGTTGCAGTAATACTGCTGCTTTTTCACCACTTTCTACGTCGTAAACTTCCCAGCCCACCGCCTTTCGGCTGTAGATATCTTCGATCAGGTAGAGGTAGTAAAACTTCCCTCGAACGGGTGACGGCAGGTACGTGATGTCCCACGACCACACCTGATTAGCGGCTGTCGCCGCATGAGTGGTGGGTGCCGGATGACGATGAGGTCGCTTGGCACGTGAACGACGATGTTGCTGGCCTGCGGCATGCAACACACGATAAAACGTCGCCTCTGAGGCTACATAACGCCCCTCGTCCGCCAGTTGTGGCACGATCTGACTCGGGGGCAGATGCGCGTAAGCCTTGCTGTTGCACAGCGCTACGATGGTCTGGCGCTCGAAATCGCTGAGCGCATTGCTGGGCACGGGTCTTGAGGTTGTGGTACGCCCATCGGCCAGTATTTTTTCAGGCAAACTCCAGCGTTGCAGTGTCCGTAGCGAAATGCCGACCTCCAGACAAGCAGGCGCCCTGCGGGCGCCCGCCGCGATGGCTTCATTGAGCCAACCAACGAGTAAATACCGTTCTGGCAACAAGGTCAGTTGCCCTCGTCGTCGCTCCCCCAGTAGGCATTGAGCTTTTTTCGCAACACCAGTAACGCCGCTGTCTCAGCCAATGCCGCATCCTTGCGCCGCAGTTCGCGCTCAAGCTCGCGGATACGGTTTTTATCGTTCTTCGACTGGCCGGTGTTTACATTTTTAACCTTTGTTTGCTGGGTGCTACTGGCGATAAATGCATTGCGCCAATCAGTGATTTGCTCAGGAAAAATCCCTTTTCGCCGGCAGTACTCACCCAGTTCCAGCTCTGACAGAGCTGCTGTTTCTATGATGACCGCCATTTTGGATTCGGCTGACCAATTCTCAACAGGTTGTTTGGTGTCGGACAATTGCGTTCCTCTGGCAGCGGCTTGCTTGCGCCGATAATGGAGAGACATATCGCTGCAACCTTCGCGGCGAGCGACCTCCGCCGCCGAGAGGCTCAGGGGCGGAAGCATCATTTTTAGCAGCGCAGCTTTGCGCTCTTCTGAGTAGAAAGGCATGACCATACTCTTGCCGCCCCCGGAATGTTTTTAAAAAAGTGGGGGCACGACAACTACCCTGACACCGGGGGCACGGTCAAAAATGTGGGAGCGGGCTTGCTCGCGAAGGTCGTTAACGATGACGCGGGCATCCTGATTCAACGCGGCGCTCTCAGGTTTTTCGCGAGCAAGCCCGCTCCCACAGAAAAGC
>NZ_JACAPY010000041.1:0-6375 GCF_013385455.1 Pseudomonas sp. G1002 | reverse complement strand
GGCCAGGGATGGCCCATGACGGCGGCCCACGGTCCAAAGCCGGAGTGAGGGCACACCGAGCCTAAGCGAGGTGCCGAGTGGTGGGGCAAGAGCGTTTTGCTTACTTTTGCGCTTTTCAAAAGTGAGCCGCTGTAAGAGCGGAACCCATATCAGCCGTTACCAAAAAAACGGATATGTACTCCGAGCCAAAAGCCGGAACCCATTTCAACACCTCTTATGGTCATTTATGGAAAAGTCAAAGTATCGAAAAGCAGGATTGGCCCTGGTGTTGACCGTCGCAGCGGGCCTGATTATCTACACCGTGCAGGCCCCCGCAGACGCGCCGCAATACCTGACCGCCATCGCCGAGCGCAGTGACATCGAAAACGCCGTCCTGGCCACCGGCCTGCTCGAAGGCGTCAAGCAGGTCGATGTCGGCGCCCAGGTTTCCGGCCAACTCAAATCCCTGAAGGTCAAGGTCGGCGACAAGGTCAAGAAGGGCCAATGGCTGGCCGAAATCGACCCGTTGATCCTGCAGAACACCCTGCGCAAAGCCCAGGTCGACGAAGAAAACCTCCAGGCCCAACGCCGCGCCACTGCGGCGCAACTCAAGGAAACCAAATCCGTCTACGAACGCTATCAGGGCCTGCAAGAGGACGAATCCGTGTCCCGCCAGGACTTCGAAACCGCCGAGTCCAATTACGAGGTACAGCGCGCCAACCTGATGTCCCTCGACGCCCAGATCAAAAGCGCCCACATCCAGATCGACACCGCCAAGATCAACCTGGCCTACACCCGCATCGTCGCGCCAATCGACGGCGATGTAGTGGGCATCGTCACCCAGGAAGGCCAGACCGTGATCGCCAGCCAACTGGCACCGGTGCTGCTCAAACTCGCCGACCTGGACACCATGACCGTCAAGGCCCAGGTCTCCGAAGCGGACGTGATCCACATCAGTCCGGGCCAGCAGGTGTATTTCACCATCCTCGGCGAGGCCGACAAACGCTACTACGCCAAATTGCGCGGCACCGAACCCGCCCCGCAGAATTTCCTCGAAACCCAGACCGCCGGCACCCCCAAGCAAAACACCGCGGTGTTCTACAACGCGCTGTTCGACGTACCCAACCCCGACCACCGCCTGCGCATCGCCATGACCGCCCAGGTGCGCATCGTGCTCGACACCGCCAAGGCTGCACTGACCGTGCCGGTGGCCGCACTCGGCCCGCGCAATGCCGATGGCAGCTTCCCGGTGCGGGTGCTGGACGCCAAGGGCAAGGCCAACACGCGGCAGGTGCAGACCGGCATCAACAACAACGTCAAGGTGCAGATCCTCGATGGCCTGGCCGAAGGCGACAAGGTGGTGATCGGCGACCCATCGCCTGCCGTGGCGGGGGGCTGATTGATGACTCAGCCACTGCTGGAGCTTAAAGGCATCGTGCGCAGTTTCATGGCCGGTGACCGCGAATTCATTGCGCTCAAGGGCATCGACCTGACCATCCACGCCGGGGAAATGGTCGCGATCACCGGGGCCTCGGGTTCGGGTAAATCCACCCTGATGAACATTCTCGGCGGCCTCGACTACGCCACCGCCGGCAGCTACAAGATCAATGGCATCGAAACCCGCACCCTGGGGGATGAGCAACTGGCCGAGCTGCGCCGCGACTACTTCGGTTTTATCTTTCAGCGTTACCACTTGCTCGCGCACCTGAGCGCGTTGCACAACGTGGAAATGCCGGCGATTTATGCCGGTACGCCGGAAACCGCCAGGCACAGTCGCGCCGGGGAATTGCTGGCACGCCTGGGGTTGTCGGGGCATTTGACCCATCGCCCGAGCCAGCTGTCCGGCGGCCAGCAACAGCGCGTGAGTATCGCCCGGGCCTTGATGAACGGCGGCGAAGTGATCCTCGCCGACGAACCCACCGGCGCCCTCGACACCCACAGCGGCAAGGAGGTGATGCGCATCCTGGCCGAGCTGCACGCCGCCGGGCACACGGTGATCATCGTTACCCACGACCCGAAAGTCGCGGCCAATGCCCAGCGGATCATTGAGGTGCGCGATGGCGAGATTGTCAGTGACCGCGCCAATCAGAGTGTCGGCCTCGACCTGCCCACCGAAGCGCCCATCGAGCCCAAGCGCAGCGGTGCGCGCAAGTTGGTGGCGAGCCTCGGGCTGTTCAAGGAGGCCTTCAACATGGCCTGGGTCGCGCTGATTTCCCATCGCATGCGCACCTTGCTGACCATGCTCGGCATTGTCATCGGCATCACCTCGGTGGTATCGATCTCGGCCATCGGCGAAGGCGCCAAGCGCTATGTGCTCAAGGACATCCAGGCCATTGGCAGTAACACCATTGATATCTTTCCCGGCAAGAGTTTTGGTGACAGCCGTGCGTCAGCCATCGAGACGTTGTTGCCGTCGGATGTGGATGCGCTGAACCAGCTGTATTACGTCGACAGCGCCACGCCGGTGGTGGGGCGCAACCTGTTGCTGCGTTACGGCAATATCGACCTGGACGCCCAGGTCAATGGGGTCAGCGATCGCTATTTCCAGGTCAAGGGCCTGAAGCTCGAAGCCGGAATTACCTTCAGCGAAAGCGACGCCCGGCGCCAGGCCCAGGTGGTGGTGATCGACCACAACGCGCGCCATCGGCTGTTCGCGCCCGGCGTGGATCCGTTGGGCCAGGTGATCCTGGTGGGCAACCTGCCCTGCACCGTGATCGGGGTGACGGCCGACAACAAAAACATGTTCGCCGCCAGCAAGGCGTTGAACGTGTGGGTGCCGTACGAGACGGCAGCGGGGCGGCTGTTGGGCCAGCGTCATCTGGACAGCATCACGGTGCGCATCAAGGACGGCCAGCCGAGCAAGGTGGTGGAAGAGAACGTCACCAAGCTGATGTTGCAACGTCACGGCACCAAGGACTTCTTTACCAACAACCTCGACAGCATCATGCAGACGGTGCAGAAAACCAGCCGTTCCCTGGCGTTGCTGCTGTCGTTGATTGCAGTGATTTCGTTGCTGGTGGGCGGCATCGGAGTGATGAATATCATGCTGGTGTCGGTGACCGAACGCACCCGCGAAATCGGGATTCGCATGGCAGTGGGCGCGCGGCAATCGGATATTCGCCAACAGTTCCTGGTGGAAGCGGTGATGGTCTGCCTGATTGGCGGGATGATCGGCATCTCGCTGTCATTCGCCATCGGCTATCTGTTTTCGTTGTTTGTGAAAGAGTGGGAAATGGTGTTTTCCCTGGGCTCGGTGGTGACGGCGTTTGCGTGTTCAACGTTGATCGGGATTGTGTTCGGGTTTGTGCCGGCGCGGAATGCGGCGCGGTTGGATCCGATTGAAGCCCTGGCCCGGGATTAGGCCGGGAAGAGATCAAAAAATGTGGGAGCGGGCTTGCTCGCAAATGCACTGGATCAGTCACACATGTATTGACTGGCACTGCGCATTCGCGAGCAAGCCCGCTCCCACATTTGTTCCTCGGTGTTCTAGAGAGTGGCGTTTTCTTCTGTGGAATACATCCACCGCATCAATGAATGCCGGCCACTGATGCCCATTTTGATCGCTGCCCGCTTGAGGTAGCTCTCGATGGTATTGACCTTCAGTGCCAACTGCTCCGCCAGTTCCGGCGCGGTACGCCCGGCCAGCAGCCCCACGCACACCTCAAGCTCCCGGCTGGACAGGGCCAGCCCCGATTGCGCGAGGCGCTCTTCAAAGCGCCGGCGCAAGGTGTCGATGCCTTGTTGCTGCGGCGCTTCGCTGTCCGGACCGCTGGGTTGCAGGGCGCTGATGTGTTTTTCAACCATCGGCAGCAGCAGGGAGGAGAAGTCTTGCAGGATGATCCGCTCCTGCTGGGAAAAACTTTCGCAGGGGTTGGAGCGATACACCGACAGCACGTAGCTGACGTCATCCTTGCGCCGGGTCAGGTGCAGTTGTGCGGCGGCCTGGGCCTCTGCCTGCCCTGGCAGCGGGTCGGTGTACACCGGGCTGATCCCCGTCATTCGCGAACTGCCTGCCTTGCGCGGTGAACTCACAGGCATTTGCGTGATGTGCGTGGCGTCGACCGCCAGTTGGGTGAGGATCAGGTCATGCAGCATGCGCGGGAAATGTCGGCTGCCGGTGCTGGCGATGACTTTGCCAATGTGGGGGAACAGGTGTGAGTTCATCATTTCATCCATGAGTTTCAATGAGGGCGGCGTACAGGGCAGTGATCTCCATGACTGCCGCCTCGTATGCTAGTACAGGCTTTCGCAAACGGGCCAATGAATGGATCAAATTTTTTGCGGTGCAGGGCGCAACGGGAGAAGCCCGACCTTTTCAGGCCGGGCTATTGATAAACGTCGCGCCTGCCTGTGAATTTACTTCAAGCGTGATGAACGTTGTGTTGCACCGCCCGGGATTTCGGTTTTACGGCACAGGCCTGCAGGGCTTGGGCAACGTCGGCCAGCAGGTCGGCGACATCCTCAAGGCCCGCCGAGAGTCGCACCAGCCCTTCGGAAATCCCGTGGTGGGCGCGCTGCTCCGGGGTGTAGGTGGAATGGGTCATGCTGGCCGGGTGCTGGGCCAGTGACTCGGCGTCCCCCAGGCTCACGGCCCGGGTGAACAGCTTGAGGGCGTTCATGAAGCGTCGGCCCATGTCGATGCCGCCCTTGAGTTCAAACGCGATCATGCCGCCGGATTGTTTCATCTGCCGCGCGGCCAGTTCGTATTGGGGGAAGGAGCGCAGGCCGGGGTAGGTCACCCATTCCACCAGGGGATGGGCCTGCAAGGCTTCGGCGATGGCCAGGGCGTTGCTGCAATGGCGGTCCATGCGCAGGGCCAGGGTCTTGAGGCCGCGCATCAGCAGGGCGGCGTCCTGGGGTGACATCACCGCACCGGTCAGGTCCTTGAGCCCTTGCAGGCGAATGCGCTGGGCCAGGGCCTGGCTGCTGACGGCGATGCCGGCGGTGATATCGCCGTGGCCACTGAGGTATTTGGTGGCCGAGTGCACCACCACGTCGGCGCCCATTTCCAGCGGGCGTTGCAGGTAGGGCGTGCAGTAGGTGTTGTCCACCACCACGGTGATCCCGGGTTGCCGGTGGGCGATCTCGGCGACGGCGGCGATGTCCACCAGTTGCAGGTTGGGGTTGGCCGGGGTTTCGAAGTAGATCATGCGCGTGGCCGGGTTGATGGCCTCGCTCATGGCGTTCAGGTCGGTGAGGTCGACGTGGCGCACCTTGATGCCGAACTCGCCGATGCCGTGGTGCAGCAGGGCGAAGGTGCAGCCGTAGAGGGTCTGGCTGACGATGATTTCGTCACCGGGGCGCAGCAGGGTCCAGAACGTCGCGGCAATTGCGCCCATGCCGGAGCTGAAGGCGACGGCGGCTTCGCCGTTTTCCAGGGTGGCCATGCGCGATTCCAGCAGGGCCAGGGTGGGGTTGGAGATGCGGGTGTAGAAGTGTCCGCTCTCTTCGCCGGCGAAGCAGGCGGCTCCGTATTCGGCGGTGGGGAAGGCGAAGGTTGCCGACAGGTAGATGGGCGGCACGAGGGCGCCGTGGTGGTCCTGGGGGTCATAGCCGTGATGGATGGCGCGGGTGGAAAAGCCGAACGTGTTGTGTTTATTTTTCATGGTCGGACGCTCCTTATTTCCTACAATGCTATGCTTATAACGGCGGCTGAACGTTCCATAGTTTGCTGGGAAAAGCCGGTAGATTGGGATGAAAAACAATAAATACGACGTTTTGAGGCAAGATATGCCCATGCATCTGGATCGGACTGACAAGGCACTTTTAAACGCCTTGCAGGGTAATGCGCGGTTGACGGTGGCGGAGTTGGCGGAGCGGGTGTCGCTGACCACTTCGCCGTGTTGGCGGCGGGTGAAGAACCTTGAGGACAGCGGGGTGATCGGCGGTTATCAGGCGATCCTGTCGCCCAAGGCGCTGGGGTATGGGGTGACGGCGTTTGTCAGCATCATGATGGATACGCACTCCCGGGAAGTTGCCCGGGCGTTTGAGCAAAGGTTGCTGGAGATTCCCGAGATTGTGGCGTGTCATAACGTTTCGGGGCGGTATGATTTTTTGTTGGAAGTGGTGGCGAAGGATCTGGAGTCGTTTGGGGAGTTTGCGCGGGAGGTGTTGCAGGGGTTGCCGTGTGTTAAGGAGATTTACTCGAGTTTTTCTTATAAGTCGGTGCGGCCGTTGCGGGTGATTCCTTTGCCGGAGTGATGGTGTACATATCCGTTTCTTCGGTAACGGCGGATTATGGTTCCGCTCTTACAGCGGGTCACTTTTGGCAAACGCCCGGAATGCCGGCCCAGCCAAAAGTAACCAAAAGGTCTTTGCCCCACCACTCGGTGCCTCGCCTAGGCTCGGCATGCCCGCACTCCGGCCCGGTTCCGCGGGCCGCCGCGACGGGCCATC
>NZ_JACAPY010000040.1:72547-82940 GCF_013385455.1 Pseudomonas sp. G1002 | reverse complement strand
GGCCAGGGATGGCCCATGACGGCGGCCCACGGTCCAAAGCCGGAGTGAGGGCACACCGAGCCTAAGCGAGGTGCCGAGTGGTGGGGCAAGAGCGTTTTGCTTACTTTTGCGCTTTTCAAAAGTGAGCCGCTGTAAGAGCGGAACCGATATAAGCCATCACCCAAATAATGGATATGCCCCCGATCCAAATCCCCCCCTCAACTGTTAAGCCTCTCCTGCCGCACGCCGTGCATCGGCCTCACCTCATCCCCCAAACAACGCCGACAGCTATAAACCCCCAACACCACCGGCTTTTTCTGCGCCCCGCGCTCAACCCAGGTCGGCGCAACAAACCGATACCCCTGGCCCGTCGCCGTCGCGATATACACCGAATCATCATCCCCCAACGCCCGCCGGATCGCCTTGATCTGCGCCCGCAGGTTGCACTCTTCCACCACCAACCGTGGCCAGGCGATGTCCAGCAATTGGGTCTTCTCCAACAGCTCACCAGGCCGCGAAGCGAGGGCAATCAGCAACGTCAGGGCCCGACTGCCCAGGCTCACCGGCTCACCGTTTTTCAGCAGCAGATGACGTCGGGGCAGCAGTTGATAAGGGCCAAAGTGGATTTCAATAGCGCTGTCTTCAAGGTGGCCGCGGTGTGAATACGTCATGTGATTAACCTTTGTGCATGTTCAAAAACACAACCCCGCGCGGCTCCCTTCGCGCAAGGCTGCAAGGGAAGGTCAGGTGTTGATCGCCGGGATCGGGTCTTCAGGATAATCACCCGGCTCCGTAGGCCCGCCAGTCAACCCGTATTGCTTGAGCACCGGCGCAAGCTGGCCATAGAACGCGTCCTGCGCCTTGCCATGGGCATCAGCCAGGGCGAAGGGCAGGAACGCGCTGCCGATCCCGCCAAGGATCGCCGTAGCCCCGCCGAGGATCCCGCTGATGGTCCCGGCCACCGCGCCGATTTCCGTGGCCCCGTACAACCCGGCCCCGGCTTCCACCAACCCGGCCACCGCCGCACCCGTACCCAGCACGCCGGTGGCAACCGAGAAACTGCCGCTCAGGTAGTCGCCTTTTTTCAACGAGTCGACACCGCCAATCACCCCGATCACACCGCCGATAATCCCGCCCGCCGAACCGATGATCTTGCCGGCCGCGCCGAGGTTGGCGATTTGCTGCGGGCTCAACGGGCCTTTGCCCACCGGTACCTTGCCGGGGAAGTCACCAATGGTGCCGCCATCCGGGCGGTTGACCCAGGTGATACCGTAACCCGCTTCCTTGGCGTATTTGGTGCCGCCCTCCATCAACAGCCCGGCAAATTGCAGCCCGGCGGATACCCGGTTCGCGTCCGCCACCGGCGTGTTGCTGCCGCTGGCCGAACGGGCCATCAGCACGCCGCTCATCAACACCGCACTGCCGATGTGCAGCAGGCCTTGCTTGAATGCCGGGCTGACGTCGCCGAACTTCATGCCTTCGATGGCCTTGGGCAGTGCGTCGGCGATCTTGTTGCCCTGGCGCCCGATGTCCCATACCGAACGCAGCATCGACACCACTTGCGCCGGGTCGATCTTGCCGCCATCCGAGGTGACGAACATCTCTGGATCTTTTTGCTGGGCGTCGTTGATCGCGGCACTGACCTTGGCTTCGTCGAAGTTGCCCTTGCCGTCCCCCAGGGTGATGTTCAGGGTGTCGGTGGTGGCGCCGCCGAGCAGGGCGTCGCCAAGGGCTTCGTTGAAATTCACCTGCAAGGTGGCGGCGTCATCCGCCGAGGCCTTGTCGCCGAGGAAGGCCTGGGCCGAGGCCGTGCTGGCGGCGAAGCTGCTGGCCGCCACGGTCGGGTCCATACCGCCGGCCACCGCGTCGGTAAAGGCCTTGCCGGTCACCAGTTGGTTTTTGTAGTACTGCTGGATGTTGTCGCTTTGCCCGGCCTTGTCGGCGATGCCGGTCAGGTCCACATGGCCGTTGCCCCCCAGCGCCAGGTTGGCGATGGTCGTATCGTTGGCTGCGTTTTGCAGGCCCATGCCCATGTCGATCTGCTTGCCGTTCTGGTCCTTGGCGTTGAGATTGTCGGTGAGGTTTTTGCCGGTCTCGATGTCGTCGGTGTAGTAGTTCTGCATCGCGACTTTCATCGCCGGGTTGCTGTCGACGATGTCGGCCAGTGCCGGGCCGCGATTGTTTTGCAGGAAGCCTTGCACGTCCGGGTCGGCCGAGAGGGTTTCGATGCCGCTTTGCAGCTGTGCCTTGATTTTGTCTTCGTTGGGGTTGAGGCCGTAGTGGGGCGAGGTGTACTTGTCCATCAACCCGGCGTGGGGCACGTAGTCGCTGACCAGCAGGCGGGTTTGTGCATCGGTCAACTGCACCAGCACCGCGGCTTTCTGTTCGCCGCTGTAGTTCTGCGGGTTGGCCAGGATGTCGGCGGTCAGGCCCGAGGTGTCGACGCCGGCGACGGCATCACGAGTGGCGGCCCCGTCGAGGAAGGTCAGGGTGTCGCTGTCGGTTTTCGGCGCCTGTTTTTCCAGCCAGGCGCCGATGTTGTCGCGGGTGCCGATGCCGTCCGACTTGCCGGTGGCGGGGTTGTCGCCGCCGGTTTCCAGGGCGTGGAACATCCCGGGTCTGGACCACATGGCCGCTGCGCCGGTCAGCTCGGTGCTCAGGGCCGAATCGCTGCCCAAGGCTTGCAGGTTGTCGCTGCGCAGCATGCCGTCGTTGCTGCGCTGGTTGGCGTCACCGGGGCGCATCGCCGGACCTGCGCCAGCGGCCAGGCTCTCATTGGCCATCAGGATTGCCGCCGACTTGGCATTCGCCTTGGCCAGGTCACCGGGTTTGCTGCCGAGGAAACTGCCATAGGATTTCGACGCGGCGCCGAGGTCCTTGCCGGCGTTGTCGATGAAATGGTCGACATCGGAATGGGTGATCACATTGTCGGCCTTGCCACGCCCGCCGGTATCCAGCGCGGCCATCAGGCTCGGGCTGCTGGCCACGTACTTGAGTACGGCCTGGGCCTCGGGGGGGAGTGTCGTGGGTGGGTTGGCGAAGTCGATCGGCGCGCCATGCAGGCCCCAGGCGTCCCAGTTTTGCGAGAGCAATTGCGCGGCCGCCTTGGGCCGGTTCAGGTCGAGTTCTTCCTTGGTCGGCGTGCCGCTGGTGTTGCCGGTGATGGTGTCCCAGTCCTTGGCACCCGACACGCCAAACGATGAGGTGTCGATCCAGGACGTGTCCGAGGCGCCCGCTGCGCCGGTGCTGCCGGCATACAGTTTGGCCACCTGGTCGTACAGCGCGGGGGTGATGTCCTGGGACACGATCACCTTGTCGCCCGACGCCGTGGTATAGCGAATCAGGCCCGGGCCGACTTCTTCGGGCGGGCCGATATTCGCTGCCGGGTCCATGGTTTCCGTGGGGCCGGCCAGGCGGTAGCCCTCGGCCTGGCTGGCATTGATCGCAAAGAGCTTGGCCGAGTCGCCGCTGACCTGGGCGAACAGCGCGGGTGTTTCCTTCTGGCTGACCACGATTTTGTCGCCGGCACTGGTCTCGTAGCGGATCAGTCCCGGGCCCAATTCGGTGGTACTGCCGATCGCCTTGTAGTTGCCCAGGCCAGGCGCCACGGTGCTGGCGTCTGCCTCCTTGTAGCCGGCGCCTTTGCTGTCGGCCAGATTCTTCTCAAGGGTCGCGTCGCTTTGCTGTGCGTTGTACTGGTTGACCAATTGCTCAAACAGCCTGGGGCTGTCGATCTGCTTGAGGGTCACCGGTTTGTCGCTGCCCAGCGGGGTGTAGGTGATGCTGTTGTTCACCGGTGCCTGCACGTTCTGGTACGGCAGCGGAATGGACGGCCCGCGGATTTTCGAGGGGTCGAATACCGGCTTGTCGACGGCGGTGAACAGGGCTTTTTCGAACGTGCTCCGGGAGCCATCCGGGCCTTTGTTGTCGGCAGGGTCAAGGCCATTCGGGATCGCAGTCATAGATCACCTGGAAGTTGTTTTATATCAGTCGATATTTAGTGCAAGTGCACTAACTGGGGCGGGCGAAAGTTGCGAAGTGTTATTGGGTTAACCCGCGCCGAGCTATCAAACGCGATGATCAAGTCGGTTTTGTTACAAATGGAAATATCTGCAAAGTTGGGCAAATGGCTATTAGTTAAAAGTGTGAAGTTGTCGGATTTATTTTCTGGAATTGTTGAGTGATCAACGTTTTTACCCAGGGGTAACGGGCTCGTAAATTGTTCGAGTTGGTTCGTTTTTCAGGTTGTGCCCCCGTAAACATTGGGTCTCGTCGTGTATTGGTTTTTTAACAAAAGTTCCACGCCCGCGCGGCGATGAGATTTTCTCAACGGCACGTTGAGCCGGATTTTTCACAGCACCTGCCATGAACGTTTCACAAGCTTTCACAGCGAAGGCGTTTTGTTCGTGAGTAGTATGGTTCCCATGCAAACCGACGGCTGCATTGCCAACTCACTGTCTGACGCTGGGAGTTTGTTTCGGTTTGCATGCGGCTTAACTTCCCTATCGATGCAAGGAGATTGAACATGGCTACTACTCCACCAGTAAGTGCAGGCGGCGCCGACGACGCTATCGCGAAGATGGAAGCAACTTTCAACATGGCCATCGAGAAGTCGGCCAAGATCACCGAGATCAGCACCGCGAAAAAAGCAGAGCTCGACGCCACCAAACAGCGTCCGCAGAACTGATTCGCCATGCGGGCAGCGCCGGCGCTGCCCGTATACCTGCCTTACCCCGTTGCACCGTTGTTGATCGGCACAGGCGTCGTTGCGGCCTGTGATTCTCAAGGGGGCAAACCCAACCATGACAGCCTTGATTTCCCTGGGCCTGCCCGCCGCGAACGGCGCGCCGACCCTGCTTGTGACCCACGGTTTGCACCAGGGCAGTTCCCTGATGCTCGACCAGCCGGTCTACACCCTTGGCGCCGCCCTGGCGGCCGACCTCCAGCTCAGCGATCCCGGGATTGCCGAGTTGCACCTGCGCCTGCGTTTTGAAGGGGCCCAGGTGGCCGTCGAGGCCCTCGGCGGCGATGTACTGATCACCGGCACTGCCGGCGATATCCGTATTCCCCAAGGCAGCGGCCATCGCGCGCGGCTGCCGCTGCAACTGCGTATCGGCACGGCGGGTGTGAGCCTGGCGCTGCCGGGCAGCCCTGAAAAAATCCCTGCTACGACACGCACGTTAACGCCCTGGATCATCGCCACCGCGTTGCTCTTTGTGTGCGCTGGCGCCCTGGCATTTCGCAATGATCCACCGCAAGCGCAAACCGTAATGCCGGTTGCCGAAACAACCGCAGCCAAGCCTTCCCGTGCCGAGGCCAAGGCCTGGTTCGAAGGGCAATTGCAGGCCGCCCACCTGGACGCCGTGAAGGTCAACGACATCGATGGCCAACTCAACGCCGTCGGCTCCTTTGAGCGCGCGCAAAAGCCTCAATGGGTCGCCCTGCAACAAGCCTTCGACCAGCGTTACGGCCAGCAGATCGTGCTCAACCCGCGGGTCGCCGTGCGTGCAGATGCGGCCCGGCCACGGGTGCGCTTTCAAGCCGTGTGGTTCGGCGCCAACCCCTACGTGATCAATGACAGCGGCAAGCGCCTGTACCCCGGCGCGGCCCTGGCGGACAACTGGGTACTGGAGCGCATCGAGAACAACCAGGTGATCCTCGCCCGTGGCGAAGAACGCTTCACCTTCACCCTATGACGCTGCTTTTTTCAGCTAAGGCCCCGGGATGAAAGTCGAACCCCGTCCGTTGATTCCCAGTGACGTGCGCAGCGCGCCGGTCGATGCGATCCGCCCGGTCAACTCGCGCCAGGCCACGGCTTTCGAAGCGTTGCTGAAAACCCGCAAGGTCCAGTCCCGCCGCTCCCTGCGCAGTGACCTGGAAGAACTCACCAGCGCCGCCGGCGTCGACTCGCTGCTGTTCGGCAGCGCACGTTCCCTGGAACTGCTGGAACACGTGATGCAGCACCTGTTGCCGAACCTCGACGCCGAGCCGCAGATCAAGGCGCTGGCCCATGACCTGATCAGCGAGGAAATCGAGATGCGCCGCACCCTCGAACAACAACGCTCGGAGGTCCAGGCCTGATGCCCCGGGACAACGACGATGCGGTGCAATTGCTCAAGGGCATTGGCGAGCTGTACCGGCGCAACGGCCAGTCCCAGCGCGCGCTGGTGATGTTGCTGATTGCCGTGAGTGTCGCGCCCGACGATGGCCAACTGTTGCGCTCGCTGGTGCTGGCGTTCACCGACAGCGGCGACTTCACCCGCGCACTCGCGGCCCTGGATCGGCTGGTCGCGCTGGAGGGTGAGTCTGCCAGCCTGTTGCTGCTGCGTGCCCGGGCGCTGTGGTACGGCGAACGCAAGGACGAAGCGCGCCAGTGCTTCAAACGCTACCTCGCTGCACGGAGAGCCGCGCCATGAACCTGCTCAATCGCCTGAACGGCATCGCGCGCATGGCCGCCCAGCGTACCGACGTGATCATCGTCGCGTTCATGCTGATGGCGATCGTGATGATGATCATCCCGCTGCCTACCTACCTGGTGGACATGCTGATCGGCTTGAACATCGCCCTGAGCATCCTGATCCTGATCGTGGCGTTCTACATCGGCCACTCGGTGGAATTCTCCGCGCTGCCGCCGCTGATCCTGCTCAGCACCCTGTTTCGCCTGTCGCTTTCGATCACCACCACCCGCTTGATTCTGCTGCACGGCGACGCCGGCCATATCGTCAAGGCCTTCGGTGACTTCGTGATTGCCGGCCAGGTGGTGGTGGGCATGGTGGTATTCCTGATCATCACCGTGGCGCAGTTCGTGGTGATCACCAAGGGCGCCGAGCGGGTCGCGGAAGTGGCGGCGCGCTTCACCCTGGATGCGATGCCCGGCAAACAGATGAGCATCGACAACGACCTGCGCAACGGCGATATCGACCAGGCCGAAGCCCGCCGCCGGCGCTCACGCCTGGAGCGCGAGAGCCAGATGTTCGGCGCGATGGACGGGGCGATGAAGTTCGTCAAGGGCGATGCGATTGCCGGGTTGGTGATCCTCGCGGTCAACCTGCTGGGCGGCATGCTGATCGGCATGATCGAGCGCGACATGGCCTTCGGCGCGGCGGTGCACACCTATTCGCTGCTGACCGTGGGCGACGGTTTGATCGCACAGATCCCGGCGCTGCTTATCTCGGTAGCGGCGGGCACCGTGGTGACGCGGGTCAACAGCGACGGCGAAGCGGGTGACCTCGGCAGCGAGATTCTCAAGCAGTTGGGTGCCAGCTACCGCGCCCTCGGTTTGACCGCACTGATCATGGTCGGCGTCAGCGTGATACCGGGCTTTCCGACCTGGGTGTTCCTCGGGTTGTCGCTGGTGTTCGGTGGTGCGGCCTTCGTGATGTACCGCCGTCATACCCGTGAAAACCAGGTAGAGCCTGAAGCGCTGGTCGAGACCCTGGAACCGGTGGTTGAAGTGCAGGCCGAGCAGGATTATGGCGTGGCCCCCGACACTCGGGTATTGCTGACCCTCGGCAGTGCGTTGGCCCTCAGCGCCCCGCGCCAGCTACTGAGCCAACGCATCGAAGCGCTGTGTCACGACATTCGCAGCGACCTCGGCGTCGATATGCCGGTGCCGGGCATTCACATGGACGCCAAGGCCACGCCGGGCAGCTACCGCGTGTCACTGGAAGGCGTACCCGTCAGCGAAGGCGAGATGCCGATCAACTGCCTGCTGTTGCAGGACGATCCGGTGCATGTGCAGTTGCTGGACATCGCCACCCTGCAAGCCGATTCGCCCCTCAACGGTCGTGCCGCGCACTGGATCGAGCGTCAGCACGAAGACGCGTTGCGCAACGCCGGCATCGGTTTCCTGCTGCCGGACGAAGTCCTGCGTGGCGTGCTGGAACGCAGCCTGCGCCGCTATGCCGCGGACTTCCTCGGCATCCAGGAAACCCGCCTGCTGCTCGAACGCACCGAAGCCACCTACGGCGAACTGGTCAAGGAAGCCCTGCGCCTGGTGCCGTTGCAGCGGGTGGCCGAGACCCTGCGCCTGCTGGTGGGCGAGGGCGTGTCGATCCGCAATCAGCGGGCCTTGCTCGAAGCCATGGTGGAGTGGGGCGCCCGGGAAACCGATGCCGGCCGCCTGGCCGAACACCTGCGTGCAGGGTTGGCGCGGCAGATCAGCCATCAGTACGCCGACCGCAATCGGGTGATTGGCGCCCTGGTGCTGGCGCCGGGATTGGAAGACCAGTTGCGTGCGTCTCTGCGTCGCCAGGAGCCCAGCCGTGAAGTGATCCCCGAGGAAGTCAACCGCGCGTTGCTCGCCCAACTGCGCCAGGCCTGCGACAAAACCACTGAAGCCAACAGTGCGGTATTGCTGGTGCACCCGGAACTGCGCCGCAGCCTGCGGCGCCTGGTACTGCGCGGTGAGCTGGAGCTGGCGGTGTTGTCGTTTCGCGAACTGGCCACCGAATACAACCTGCAAGCGCTGGTGACCATCAGCCTTACCGATATCTCCAACCGCCGTGCACCTGCCGCGGCTTCCGTCACTTCCCTGGCGTCTGCCTCATGATCCGTTTTTGTCTGCTGTTGCTGACGTTGACCTCGTTTTTCTGCAGTGCCCAGGACATCGCCAACGGTGCCCAGGGGTCTATCAACCTGGCCTCCGGTGAAGGCCGGATCCTGCATTTTGTGGCCCCGGTGGAGTCGGTACTGGTGGCCGAGCCGGGGATTGCCGACCTGCAAGTGGTGTCGCCCGGGGTGATCTATATCTTCGGCAAGGCGCCGGGCAATACCAGCCTGATTGCCCTCGGCAGCGACGGCAAACAGCTTGCCAGCCTGAGCCTGGCGGTCAGTAGCGCGACCCAGGCAGTGACTGCGCCGATGCAGGAATTGCATCCCGGCAATGGCGCGCAGATCAGCGGTGCCGGTAACCGATTGATCGCCAAGGGCACGGTGCGTTCGGTTGGAGAAGCGACGGATTTGAATGCCTTGCTCAACCCACAGGGCCAGGGCTTCCAGAGCGCGGTCAACACCACTGAGTACGCCGGTGCAGCCCAGGTCAACTTGCGTGTGCGCTTCGCTGAAGTGTCCCGCTCGGAACTGCTGCATTACGGGGTTAACTGGAACGCCATGTTCAGCAACGGCACGTTCTCCTTTGGCCTGATCACCGGCGGACCGCTGGCAGCCGCCACCGCCGGTGGCCTGGCGTTGGCGGGCAGCGGCTCGGGCAATACCAATATCGACGGCATGCTCGACGCGTTGCAGGCCAACGGGATCCTGCAAATCCTGGCCGAGCCGAACATCACCGCCATGACCGGGCAAACCGCGAGCTTCCTGGCGGGCGGCGAAGTGGCGATCCCGGTGCCGGTGAATCGGGACCTGGTGGGGATCGAATACAAGTCGTTCGGCGTGTCGCTGCTGTTCAACCCGACGCTGTTGCCCAACGGCCGGATCGCCCTGCAAGTGCGCCCGGAGGTCAGCAGTGTGGTGAGTGGCGGCACGGTGGATTTCGGCAATTTCCATGTGCCGTCGTTCAGCGTGCGCCGCGCCGATACGCGGGTGGAAGTGGGCAGCGGGCAGACGTTTGCGATTGCCGGGTTGTTCCAGCGTGAGAGCAGCCAGGACATCGAGAAGCTGCCGTTGCTGGGGGACTTGCCGATCCTGGGCAACCTGTTTCGCTCCAAGCGTTTTCAGCGCAATGAAACCGAATTGGTGATTTTGATTACGCCGTACCTGGTGGAGCCGGTGCGCAGTCGCACCCTGGCCACGCCGCTGGATGCGCAGCCTGCGACCGCCGCAGCGGCGGGGCCGCGCAGTGGTGGGGCGTTTGGTTTCTACATGAATTGATGAGGGGGCATGGCATGAAAGTTTCGCGTTTGTTGATGTGTTTGCCCCTGTTGGTGGTGGGCTGCAAGACGCATCTGGCGCCGGTGTATTACTCGCCGCAGTATCAGGCGGACGGGGTGCCAAGCCAGTGCCAGCAGCCGCCGGCCAAGGACGAGATTGGACTGGACGAGGATTTCAAGGCGACCTTGCCGCTGGGCTGTGCCAACAATTTGAATTTGATGCAGATGGTGGAGCAGCGCCAGGATTTGAATCAGGGGCGGGCGACGGGGCCTGCGATGGCCGCACCGGTTGGGCGGGCGGCGCAGGTGTATATCGAGGGGTTTGATCGGGAGCAGTTGCAGCGGCGTCAGGCTCAGCAAGAGGCCAAGACGGGCGCTCCGGGAGCGGAGCAATGAACCTGCGTTCACATGTCCTCTGTGGGAGCTGGCTTGCCTGCGATAGCGGTATTCCAGGCCCAGCAGATCCATCTGCCACACCACCATCCAAATGTGGGAGCGGGCTTGCTCGCGAAAGCGGACTGGTAGGCGACCGGGATCTTGAAGCTTACCGCGTACATATCCATTCCTGCGGTAACGGCCACTTAGGG